>CAMDED010000114.1 GCA_945893365.1 Candidatus Sulfopaludibacter sp. SbA3
CGCCGGAAGTGGAGCGGGCTTCGGCGCGAAGGGATTCCGCGACGCCGCACTGACAGTGCCGGCGGCAGCGTCCCGTTCCAGCAGACAGCCCGCGGCAAGCGCGCCGAATCCGAGACCCGCTTTCTCGAGAAATTCACGACGCGACGCCGCTCGGATCGTCCGATTGCACAAGTAGTCCATCAGGCCTCCTATTCCACGTACAGAAACTCGTTCATATTGAATAGCACCAGACAAAGCTGCGGCAGCGCCGATTTCGGATCGCCCGGCTTTGCGTTCGCCTTGAGCATTCGGATCGCCTGCTCCTTCTCGGATGCGTCCGGAGAGCGGGCGAGCGCCATTTGCCAGGCTCTCTCCACCCAGACATCTTGGCCGCCGCCGTTCTCCGCCGCCTTCAGCACGCGTTTCGAAAACTCGCCGGCCTGCGCCAGCATGTGCCTGCTATTGAACAGCTGACGCCGGACCTCTGACCTGCTATCGCGACTCTCTTCGGCGAGCAGGGCGCCTGTAACGGATGCTGGTGTATGTATTGGCGGGTCGGAGCCGCGTATCGCCAGCGAGCGCGCGTGGCCAACAAGGCGGCTTTTCACGATGTGGTGCTCAAGGGGCCTCCTCCCGGCCTGATTGCTTTTCATGAGAATCCGGCCGTTGGTTGGCGCCAGCTAACTCCGCGGGATACTCCGCCTTGGCTTGATCGGAGCTCGCGAATCGGACGCGTAGACGATCTGCCCGTCCGGTCGATCTCTTGCTTCGATGTCCGCAAGTGCTATCGCCGGCGTGTTGTTGCATCGGCCCTGATCGAAGCCGCCGTAGACGGGGAGAAAGCGGCAGGCGCCGCAGTCCTCGAAGCATACGCTTTCGATTCGGAATTGACGCCTTCCGCATCAAGCACCGGCTATTCCTCGACGTTCCTGCGCCCAGGCTTCGACATTATGGCTCGCTGCGTCCCGGCCCGGCCGATCATGCGTCTGGCCGGGGATTCCAAGCCACACCTGACGACGTCGTGTAGAGCGAAGCCGCTCAACTCCTGGATGGTCGGCCACTTGTATGGGATGCCGGGTCGCCCGATGATCCGGTTTAGCGACAAAACGCGTACTTCGGATTGGGTAAGGATCGCGAAGTGAAGCTCGCCAGCCGGCAAATGAAGGCTGGGTGAAATGTTTTCGGACGGCCTTGACCTCGGCCTGCTCCGCATTCACCCGGAATCCTGTCGCGGTAAGCAAGGCCTGCGTTCACGCCATGACGCGGGGGTGATCCGGCTCTTCAAAACAAGCCCACCGGCCGAAGCCGGACTGCGCGAACTTGCCTTCATCCGCCGACCCCGCCACCGCCTGAAACAGGCGAGCGAAGCTTTATTCTCGTTACAGGCAGCGGCGCCGTGGAACCCCGCCTACTGGGTAACTTCAAGTGTTGCTTTACTTTCGCTATCCTAAGGTGATAGCCTAAGTGTCTCATTCCCAATGCGAACAGTTGACCTGATCCACAAGAAGCGCGATGGCGTTGAGCTGAGCGCGGAAGAAATCTCGCACCTCGTCGAGGGTTATACGAACGGTGAGATACCCGACTATCAGATGTCAGCCTTTCTGATGGCCGTGTTCTATTCCGGAATGGTGGACCGCGAAGTTAGCGTTCTAACCGACACCATGATTCGTTCGGGAAGATCGCTGGACCTGTCCGGCATTCCCGGCGTCAAGGTGGACAAGCACTCGACAGGCGGCGTCGGCGACAAGACAAGTCTGATCTCCGCGCCGCTCGCCGCCGCGGCGGGCGTGATCGTGCCCATGATTTCGGGCCGGGCGCTTGGCCACGCCGGCGGCACGCTGGACAAGCTGGAGTCGATTCCCGGGTTCCGCACCGATCTCTCGCTTGACGAATTCAAGGCGCAGCTTGGCGAGATGGGGCTTGCTTTCATCGGCCAGAACTCGGAGTTGGCGCCCGCCGACAAGAAGCTCTACGCCTTGCGCGATGTCACGGCTACGGTGGAGTCGATTCCCCTGATCGCGTCGTCGATCATGTCGAAGAAGATCGCGGAGGGTATCGACGCGCTGGTTCTCGATGTGAAAGTGGGAAGCGGCGCGTTCATGAAGAAGCAGGTTGACGCGCGGCGGCTCGCTCAAATGATGGTTGGAATCGGCCGCCGTGTCGACAAGCGCGTGCAAGCCCTCATCACGGACATGAGCCAGCCGCTCGGCTACGCCGTGGGCAATGCCCTCGAAGTGATGGAAGTTTCCCAGACCTTGCAGGGCAGCGGCCCGGCGGACCTGACCCGCCTCTCGATCGAGCTCGCCGCGCGCATGATTTTCCTTGCGAAGGCGGCTCCCTCGCTCGAAGCCGCGCGCGACATTGCGCAGCGGAAACTGGTGGACGGCTCAGCCTATCGCAAGTTCAAACAGGTCATTCAGGCGCAGGGCGGGAACCCGGCCGCGCTCGACAAGTTCGAATTGCTTCCGAACGCAACCGGAATGCGTGAAATCACGACGCCGCGAGCCGGTTATGTCAGCGTGATCAACGCCGAGGGCATCGGCAACGCTTCGGTTCGAATGGGCGCGGGACGCGGCAGGAAAGAGGATGCGATCGACGCGGCCGTGGGCGTGATCCTCGAAGTGAAGGTGGGCGAGAAAGTCGAGGCCGGCTCGGTCCTCTGCCGCCTCTACTACACCAAAGAAGAGTCGGTGGAAGAAGCCGCGGAACTGGTGGAAGACTCGTTCCGCATCTCGGGGCAGAAGCCCGACGAGCGCGAGCTGATCCTCGAAGTCGTCGGCTAGTCGCCGCAATATGGGCCGCTTCACCGGGCTGCTGGGGCTGGTCGCAATCATGGCGGTGGCATGGGCTATGTCCTCGCACCGCAGCCGGATCAAGCCTCGTCTGATCGCGTGGGGCCTGGGACTCCAGTTCGCTTTTGCGATCCTGGTTCTCAAGACCGATTTCGGCAGAGTTTTCCAGGCGGTCGGCGCGGGCGTCAACGCCATGCTCGAATACGCCGAAGCGGGCAGCCAGTTTGTGTTCGGCCCACTAGGCGCGAAGAGCGGTCCCTTCGGCGTCGTCTTCGCCTTTCAGGTGCTGCCGATCGTCATCTTCATCGCGTCGTTTTTTTCCATCCTGTACTACCTCGGCGTGATGCAGTGGCTGGTCAAAGGCATGGCGATCGGGATGCAGAAGGTGATGGGCGTAAGCGGCGCGGAATCGCTGAACGTCGCGGCGAGTATCTTCATGGGCCAGACGGAAGCTCCGCTGACGATCCGCCCGTTCATCGCCGGGCTGACGCAATCCGAGCTCTATACGATCATGACCAGCGGCATGGCCCACGTCTCGGGCGCGGTGATGGCCGCCTATGTCAAAATCGCGGGCGTGGAGATTCAGCATTTGCTCACGGCCGTAATCATGACCGCGCCGGCGACGATCATGCTCGCGAAGATCATCATGCCGGAAGTGGATAAGCCGGTTACGGCGGGCAAAGTCGAAATCAACGTGGAGAGTGAAGCCGTCAACATCATCGACGCCGCGGCGCGGGGCGCGGGAGAAGGGCTGCAACTGGCTCTGAACATCGGCGGGATGCTGATCGCGTTTCTGGCGCTGGTGGCGATGGTGAATGGAATACTGGGATGGGTGCACACCTCGCTCCAGGAGATCTTCGGATTCGTCTTCCGCCCGCTCGCATGGCTGATGGGAGTGAGTTGGAAGGACTCCGCGGCGATCGGCAATTTGCTGGGGACGCGCCTCGTGCTCAACGAATTCGTGGCGTTTCTTCAACTGGGACCTCTCAAGGCGCAGCTCGATCCGCGATCGTTCACCATCGCCACCTACGCGCTATGCGGCTTCGCGAATCTGAGCTCGATCGCCATTCAGATCGGCGGCATCGGGGCGCTTGCGCCGTCGCGCAAATCGGATCTGGCGCGGTTGGGTTTGAAGGCCGTGGCGGCGGGGTCGATGGCGAACTTCATGTCGGCCTGCATCGCGGGAATGCTGTTATGACGGACGCGATCGAGTACTTGCAATCGCTCACGTCGATCCGACCGAAGATCGCGGTTGTGCTCGGTAGCGGGCTAGGCGGCTTCGCGGAAGAACTGTCGGATCGGCGGGAGATTCCGTACACGGAGATTCCGGGATGGCCGCGCTCAACCGCAATCGGCCACGCGGGAAAGCTGGTATTCGGGAGAATCGGCCGCCTGGGCGTGGCCGCAATGTCCGGCCGCGTGCATCTCTATGAAGGCTACGGTCCGCAAGCGGTGACGTTTGGCGTGCGCGTGTTGCGCGCACTGGGTATCGAGTCGATAGTGTTCACGAACGCGGCTGGCGGCATCAATTTGACGCTCGAGCGCGGCGGACTGGTGCTGATTTCCGATCACATCAATCTTCAGGGCTCGAACCCGCTCATGGGACCGAACGACGATTCGATCGGCCCGCGGTTTCCGGACATGTCCGAGGCCTATTCGAAGGAATACCGCGAGACCGCGAAAGCGCTGGCCCACGAGATGGGGATCAAACTGACGGAAGGCGTGTACGTGGCGCTCTCCGGCCCGAGCTACGAGACGCCTGCGGAGATCCGTTTCCTGCGGACCATCGGCGCGGACGTCGTCGGCATGTCCACGGTGCCTGAAGTGATCGTGGCGAATCACATGGGAATGAAAGTTCTCGGCTTATCCTGCGTGACGAATATGGCGGCGGGAATCCTGCCGCAAAAGATCAATCACGAAGAAGTGCTCGAGACCGGCGCGATGGTGCGGGATACGCTCGTGCGGTTCATGAAAGCGCTTCTGCCGCGCCTTGCGGAGTGAGGGGGCGGCGTATGGCGGCGAGCGACCGGCTGATTGAAGCGGCTTTGGCGGCGCGCGGAAACGCGCATGCCCCTTTCTCCAACTTCAAAGTGGGCGCGGCGGTCGAAGACGCGGACGGACGCCTTTTCACGGGCTGCAATGTCGAGAACGCCACCTTCGGCTTGACCCTCTGCGCGGAGCGCGTCGCGGTATTCAAGGCCGTTTCCGAGGGCGCGCGAAAGTTTACGCGCGTGGCCGTCGCGGCGGACACGGATTCCCTGACACCCCCGTGCGGTGCGTGCCGGCAGATTCTCTGGGAGTTCTGCGGCGACGTGGAACTCGTGCTCACCAACCTCCACGGCAAGACTGAGACACTCCGATTGAAAGATCTGTTTCCGAGGCCCTTCGATGCGTCCTTTCTGTAGCTTGTTCTTGCTTGCGCGCGTGCTCGGCGCCGAGCCCGCCGATTGGATCTGGAGCGCGCGCTATGTGATCACGGTGGATGGATCGGGGCGGGTGATCGAAAACGGGGCCGTGGCCGTGCGCGGGCGGGATATAGCGGCCGTGGGAACGAAGGCGGAGATCGACCGCCGATTCCAAGCCAGGCAGAGGCTGGACCGTCCCGATTCGATCATCGCGCCCGGACTGATCAACACGCATACCCATGCGGCGATGTCGCTTTTCCGCGGCGTGGCCGACGATCTGCGCTTAGACGAGTGGCTTGAAAAGTTCATTTTCCCGGCGGAAGCGAAGAACGTCTCGGCGGATTTCGTGCGGTGGGGCACGCGCCTCGCCTGTCTCGAAATGCTGCTCTCCGGCACCACCACGTACACCGACATGTACTATTTCGAGGAGGTGGTGGCGGAGGCGACGAAGGAGGCTGGGATGCGGGGCGTTCTGGGCGAGACGGTGATCGGTTTTCCCGTGGCCGACAACAAGACGCCGGCCGACGCGCTGAAGTATACCGAATCCTATTTCAAGCGGCTCGCGGGCGACGATCTGATTGTACCGGCAGTTGCGCCGCACGCCCTCTATACGAATTCCGATGAGACGCTGAAGGCGGCGCGCGCGCTGGCGAACAAGTACAAGATGCCGCTTTTGATCCATCTTTCAGAGACGAAGAAGGAGAACGACGATATTCAGGCGAAGCGCGGGATGAGTCCGGCGCGGGTACTCGACTCGCTCGGCATCTTCAGCGGGCGAACGGTCGCGGCGCACGCGGTGTGGACGGATGACGCGGATTTGAAGATTTTGAAATCGCGCGGGGTTGGCGTCGCGCACTGTCCTTCAAGCAACATGAAGCTTTCAAGCGGCGCGGCTCCGGTCGCGAAGATGCTGGCGCTCGATATCGCCGTGGGCCTCGGTCCGGACGGGCCGGCAGGCAGTAATAACGACTTCAACCTGTTCGAAGAGATGGATCTGGCGGCGAAGCTCCAGAAGCTGCTGACCATGGACCCGCGCGCGCTGCCCGCGGCGCAGGCGCTTGAAATGGCGACAATCCGCGGGGCCCGCGCGCTGGGGCTCGATCGGATGATTGGATCGCTCGAAGCGGGCAAGCGGGCGGACATGATCGTGGTGCGGACCGACCGGCCCCATGCCGTGCCGCTCTACGGAGCGGTTTCGCAATTGGTGTACGCCCTGAAAGGCTCCGATGTTCGCGACGTCATGGTGAACGGGAAACCCCTGGTAAGGGACGGGCAGGCGCTGACGCTCGACGCGAAGCGGATCATGGCCAAGGCCGCGGAGTACGGGGAGAAGGTGCGGGTGTCCCTTCGGTAGGTCCCATGGCATTGTTCATGGTGTATCCATGGCATGCGGACAACCATGGATGGCGCAATGGCAGCCTGGTTTCCCGCAACTGCGATGAGAAAGCACAAGGGATCCCGGGAGAGCGTCTGGGGGAATGCGGAGGCGCATCAATATGCTTATGTTCGCGACGCTTCAAGGCAGAGGCCTCGGTCCCGCCGGGGAAGGCTGGTTCCGTTATCCGATAGAGAATATACAATCGGAATAGAACCAAACACAAGAACCAGCCGGCATGTTTTAATGGGATCTGCTCGCTTTGCCGATCAACGTTTCGGCGTTGATCGCGTTGCCGACCGAGCGAACCTGACCACTCCACGGAGAAACGGAACTGCTCGAAGCACCCTTCCCCCCAAAGCGGTTTAGCACCCGCGATGGTTTCAGACCGATTTCAGGAGAGACTCGATGCTGATTGACCCCATCCGGGCAACCTCGGACAGGATGCCGTGATGAGTGCGGTTTTCAGCGCGCTGTGCCGGGGGGACTGCGACCGTGTCGACTGGAGGTCCCTCGTGCCGCAGCCTCACGTGGCTGCCCTTTTGGCGGATGACCCCGTAGCCGAGGTGTTCCAACGCGCGAATGACACGGACCGCGGATACGCCTCGCGGCAGCTTCATGCGGCTTCGACCGGGATCAACTCATCCTTTACATAGTGTAGTTGCACGAGGCGAGGATTCGCCGCGTCGCCTCCGAAGGAAGCGCGGTTGCCTCAAGAACGTTGGCGCGAACTTCATCCCAAGTCTCCCCTTCCGTGAAAATGGCATAGCCCAATGCATGCGCGCAATAACCACCTTCCTCGGCGTCGCGAACTTTAAAGATAAGCTTCATGCCCATAGAATACTGAGACCGGGAGGGATGACATTACGGAGAGCCAACCTTCACATTAACGAACGGCGGCTCCGTGATTCGCGGTTTCCGCGATGGCGGCGAGTTCGACGCCCCGCGCGGAACGAAGGCGAGGGAGAGCGAACAGGGTGCTACTCTTATGTAACCGGGAGATGAGCACCATTGAGCGGAGGCGAAACTTGAATCGGGCGCAGACACGCGAGACGTTGGCCGTCTAATGTTCATGCTGACGATCGCCGAACGTTTGGAGGAGCGTTGAAGGGTGGGGTTGTCTCGCCACTGGCTTGCGGCCATCCTGATCGCAGCCATCCTCTCGTTCGTGGGCAAAGTGGCCCTCGCGTCCCGAACGTTTGGTTCGACGGACGCGCTCCTCTGGGAGGCAAACCTACAGCGGTTGCGTGAGGCTGGCCCGGTGGCGCTCTACGAGAACGGGACCGTCCTGCGGAGCGGCGACGGAACCCCCTACCATTCCGAAGTGTTCAACCATCCACCCTTCATGGTTCGGCTTTTAGCCATGGGCGGGTGGCTTTCCGCGCGGACACAACTGCCGTTGCGGTTCTGGCTTCGCGTCGTGTGCGCGCTAGCGGATCTCGCGAGCATTGCGCTGATATTGGCGATCATGCGGCGACCGCAGTTGCCGGTCTCACCAGTGGCCTTGCTTCTTGTCGCGGCTTCGCCGGTCTCGCTGTTGATCTCAGGATTTCACGGGAACACCGACCCGATCATGATGGCGCTCCTGCTGCTCTCCGTGTACTTGATATATAGAGGAGCCCCGTGGCGCGCAGGCGCGGCTCTGGGGCTGGCCGCTGGCATCAAGATTGTCCCTCTGTTATTCGGGCCCGCCCTCGTGTTTTCCCTGTCCGGCAGGAAATGGGCGGCGTTCCTGGCTGGGGCGATTGGCGTGTTTTTTGCCGGATCGCTCCCGCTCGCGATCGATCATCCGAGCCTGATCTGGTCGCACGTCTTCGGCTACAGCCCGCAGACCGGCATTTGGGGCATCTCCCGGTTCGTCGCGGCGTTCGCCACGGAGGGGCAGCTGCACGGATATGCTTACCTGGCGAAGGGCGCCGTGCTGGTCGTGCTAGGGGCGATTTCCGCATGGCTCAACCTTCGCACGCCGCGGGCTCCGGTAATTCTTCAGTGCGGGCTGCTGGCTTTCGTCCTGCTCTTCCTCACGCCCGGATTCGGCGTGCAATATCTGGCGTGGCTCGTGCCGTGGACGTACCTGCTGAGTGCGAGACAGGCTGCGGCGTTTCATGGCATAGGCGGCGTCTTCCTAACCTGGTACTATACGCGGGCCGCGCATGGATTCCCCTGGTATGTCGCCAACTCGGCTGCCACCCAGGTCTGGCATGGCTCCCTGATCTTCGCCGGACTGCTGTGCTGGCTGGTGATCGGCTGGCTGGCGCTCTCGATCTTTCGGCGCATCATCGATCCGCGGTATGGAGGTGTTCCAACGAAGTGATTCACACGGTCCACGGATACGCCGCGCCGTCGTCGAAGTGAAGCGAGGTAGCCTCAAGAACGTGGGCCGAAGTTCATACCAGATCCCCGATTCGATCTCGCTATTGATCCGGTTATGGCCGGCCATTCGGACGGTTCCGGAAAAGCGGTTCGTTCTCTCCGCGATACGAGATAATTGACGCGATACCAGTCCGGACGCTGTGAAGAAACTTGCGGCGATGGCTGCCGCCGATAGCGAATTGCGGCCGGTGGCGTCGGAAACCTTGGCGGCGATTCATACGAAGGAGACGCTGCCGTTCCTGGCCGGCCTTCTTTTCGACAACGATCCCGAAGTGCAAGTTCCCGGGGTATACGGGATCTCCGCTCTTGCCAACGGCTGTCCGGTAAAGACGCGACGGAGTGTGGTCACCATGCAGCATCTTGTCTGCGAGCAGCCGAGTGCGAACAAGACAGCGCCGGCTGCCGGTAAGTTTGTGTTTCGCCGGGGCACTGCCGATCAACAGATCGAGCAGGTCTTGTTCTGGCGCAAGTGGGTGCAAAAAAACCCAGACCTCCAATAAAATTCGTGCAGGCGCAGCGGCAAGCCGTTGCTTGGCCGGATGACGGAAAGCAACCCTTTCGGCAAACGGGATGTCGCGACTGACGATTGCGGTTCCGCGGAAGTTCCAGAATGCTACGCTGGTTGGCGGGGGAAACGGCAATCGAGTTTCGCAGGTTCTTCGGAACTTCGCGGGCTCTGCAATTACGACCTGTAGGCCATGCTTCACATCACCAACGGCGACTCCGTGACCAGCAGTTTCCGCCATGCCGGCATCGAAGGCGAATATCTCGTCTGGCTTGACACCCTGCGTGACGGACCCATCAAGCACATCGACGAGCTCGACGCCTTGCGCGGCCACGACGAAGTTGTGCTGTGGTTTGAGCACGATCTCTACGATCAAATGCAGTTGGTCCAGCTTCTCGCCTGGTTCGCGGGCAACGCCACGCCCGGCATCCGGCTGTCCCTGATCCAGAGCTCGACGTATCTTGGAGCCCTCGAAAGCGCGGCGCTCGCCGCGTTGCTTCCCGCGCGCACGACGGTCACAGCCGAACAACTGGCGCAAGCGCTGGAAGCGTGGAACGCCTACTGCGCGCCAGATCCAACAGGTCTCCTTGCGCCGCGGCCGGCCCTTCCGTTCCTCGACGCCGCTCTCGGCCGCTTTGCCGAGGAATACCCGTCGGTTCGCGACGGCCTGTCCCGCACGGAGCGCCAGATCCTTCAGGCGGTCGCCAGCGGCAACACCGAACGCGTGCCTATCTATCTTGCCTCAAGCGCTTCCGAAGAAGCCGTGTTTCTCGGAGACACTCCAACCTGGGAGCGCCTTGACCTGCTCGCCTTAGGTCCCGCGCGCGCGATCGATCAGACAGGGCCGGATGATTACCGCATCAACGCTCACGGAAGGAGCATTCTCGCAGGGGAGGCCGACTGGATTCGCAGCCGCGGGGCGATCGACCGGTGGCTCGGCGGCGTGCATCTGAAGGGAGCGAACGCCAAATGGCGATGGGACGGTCAGCGTTTCATCCACTCGGCGTAGACTTTCTCGAAGCTCCATCCCTCGGGCCGGTATCCTGCGTGCGTGAAGTCGGATTGCGGTAGCGCGGCGCGCGCGCCGGTTGGGGTTCTTGGTTCCACGATCCACAACGTGCGAGGCCGAACGGCGCGCGCGAGATCGGGCAGATCGAAATCCTTCAACACTCCGGGCACGATCAGGGACGCCATGCCCTCATGCACGCGGGCGCGGGCGATATCCATGTAGGACAGCACCGCGCCTTCCGATGCCGCCTTGTGAAAGCGCGGCTCCATCGCCGCCGAGTAGAGCGCCAGCACGCCGCCGTTGCCCTTGCCGAACACCGCGATTCGGGCGGGATCCACGTCGCCGCGTAGAGTGAGGTAGTCGAAACAGCGCAACACGTCCGTCAACTGAATCCCGATTACGGTCTTGCCCACCAGCATCGCCCGCATCGACGACTGCCAACTGGCGTTGTAGCCGCTCGACCCGCGCGACGCCGCCGTCTCGCTAAAGCCGCGCGCTTCCGGCGCAAGCACCACGTGCCCCGACCGCGCCAGTGCGGCCATGTCTCCGTCTGGCTGGCGGCCCGCCGGATTCAGATAAAGGACGGCAGCCTTCCGCCCATCACGTAACGCCGGACTCAGCACGACGGCTGAAATCTCGATGCCTTTCTCCGTCTCGATCGCGATCCGCTCGATGCGATAGCCTTCTCCATCGGACTCGCCCTGCTTCGTCACGCGCGGCCCGCCGCGAGCGTTTCCAAGAGAGTCAAGAGCCAGCCCCACACGCGTCGCAACCAACTCCCGCAGCTTCGCCTCGCTCGCTCCGAGCGCGGATCGACGGGCAAACAAACGCTCCGCCTCAGCCCGATTGAGCGACTGCACGGTCTCTCCGCCGAACGACGTGGCCACCTGCCCGGTCGGCGTCACCTCCAGAGTCTTGTCCAACATGGTTTCGAATTCCGGCTCGCCGGCGTACTCCGATTTCTCCATCAGCCACTTGTCCATCCACTGATAGGTGGCTTCGCGGCGCGGCTTCGACCACCCGTGCGTGTCGTCGTACTCGAAGTAACCGGCGCGATCGGCCGCGCCCATTACCTCATAGATCCGCCGCACTTCGGTGTACGTCTTGCGGGCGCCGTCGATGGGGAAGAAATCCTGAATGGCCGTCATAATCTTGAGCGGACGCGGCGCAAACGAGATCGCGAAATCGCCGAAATCGAACCCGTCGGAAATGAAGCCGGGAAAGTTCTGCTCGGCGTCCTGCGGTCCCGGCTTGAACCAGAGGTTCTCCCAGGAGGTGATGTAGCAGGAGGGCGCCGCCAGCGCGAGCCGCGGCTCGAACACCGCGAGGTAGGCCGATTGCGTGCCTCCGCCTGAATTTCCGGCGACCGCGATCCGCTTCGCGTCCACATCGCCCCGCGTCAGCAGATAATCGAATCCTCTTCTCCCATCCCAGATTTCGTAGCGCGCGTAATTCGACCCGGCGAGCAGACATTGAACGCCGGTCATCATATGCTCACCCGTTCCGATTCCCACGCGCGAACGTCCAAGATCCGCGTCGAAATGTTCGGAACGCTCGCCCTGCCCCGGCGGGTCGAAGGCGAGAACCAGGATGCCGCGCTTCGCCATCGCGATCCATCCATGCTGATACGTGGAAGACGCCTTGCCGTTTGCGCTGTGGCCCGCCACGCCCAGCGCCGCTGGAAACGGTCCGGCGCCGGCGGGCACATAGACGTTCGCCGTCACGTAGAACTTCGGAAGGCTCTCATAGACCAACTTCTCGACGCGGTAACCGTCGCGCTGAAGGACTCCCGTGACGCGCGCGTTGAGCGGCGTTCTTTCACTCGGAAAACCGCCGATCGAAGCCGTCATCTTCTCGCGAATGTAGGCTTGGCGTTCGCGTACCTGGGCGGGCGTGCGGATGGCCTCAATCGCCGCCGCGCGCTTCTCCCAATGTTGGCGGGCGATGCCCGACAGGTAACTGTCGATCTGCGTTTGCGCGAACAAACCGGACGCCGAGCAGACCGCCACGATGAACAAGCGCAGGTGGGACAGGCATCCCGGCCTGTCAACGGCCTCGTCAGAGGCCCGCCGCGCTGGCGCCTGCGCAATCGAGTCACACATACTCACCTCCGCGTTGAACACACTTTTGTACCACACCGGCTGTTACTCCACCTGCGGAAGCGATATCTTTACGAACGTTTACGCGTCTTCGGTACACCAAATCTCCGGAATAGCGGTCTAGCTTCATGAATGCATATGAAATCCTCCCTATCAAGACGCTCCATGCTATGCGCGGCCGCGCTCGCGCCCGCCTTCTGGCACACGAAAGGAGCTTTTGCGCAGGCCCTGACCCGCACGCCTGCGCTAACGCTCGGCCCCTACTATCCGAATCGTCTGCCGCTCGATCTCGATAACGATCTTCTTCTCATCAACGACTCCATCACTCCGAGCGTCGGCCAGATCACGTGGGTGAGCGGACGCGTGCTCGATACCGGCGGAAACCCCGTCCGCGGTGCGGTTGTCGAAATCTGGCAGGCCGATAATAACGGCGCCTACATTCATACCGCGAGCCCCGTCACGAATCGCGAGCCGAACTTCCAGGGTTACGGCAAGTTCGAAACCGCCTCCGATGGGCGCTATGTTTTCCGCACCGTGAAACCGGGTATTTATCCGGGGCGAACCCGCCATATCCACTACCAGATCAAGACGCCGGGCCGCGGCGAGCTCGTGACCCAGTGCCACTTCGAAGGCGAGGCCCTCAATACCGGAGACATGGTGCTGACCGGCATTTCCAACGCAGCCCAGCGGCAGTCCGTGATCCGCCCCATCGAGAGCGTCGCCACATCGGCGATCGGCGAGACGAGCGTCACGTTCGACATTATCATGGGCTTCACTCCCGAGGACGCCCCCGCGGGCACGCTGCCGGTAGTATCGACGCGCAGCGGCGTCGTGAATGCGGCTGCCTTCCAGCCCGGCGCCAGTCCCGGAGCCTGGATCAGCATCCACGGCTTCCACCTCTCGAGCGCGACGCGCACCTGGGCCGGGGCCGACATCGTGGACGGCAGACTCCCCACAAGCCTCGATGGAGTCGGCGTCACGATCAACGGCAGGAACGCCTACGTCTATTTCATCAGCCCGAATCAGATCAACGTGCAGGCTCCCGCGGATACGCTCAGCGGCACCGCGCAGGTAGTCGTTACCAACCCGAGCGGGTCGTCGGGAGCCGTTGGTGTCGAACTGCGCGAAACGCTCCCGGGGTTCTTCCGCCTCACGCAGGAGCACATCATGGCCACGGACTCGAACGGCGGCTACGTCGGTCCCGTGGGAATCGCGAGCGGCGTCATCTCCGTCCCCGCAAGGCCGGGAGACACGATCATTCTGTGGGGCACAGGCTTCGGACCCGCCAATCCCGCCATCGCCCCGGGACAGGCGGTCGCGAACTCGAGTCCGCTGCTCAATCCGGTGACGATCCGCATCGGCCAGGCGAAAGCGCAAGTCGTTTATGCGGGGATGAGCGGGGTTGGCCTCTATCAGTTCAATACGGTTGTACCGGACCTCCCGAGCGGCGACTACCCGGTTATTGCAGAGATCGCCGGAGTGCGCACGCCCTCCGCCGGCCGCCTTCGCATTCAGGCGTGATCGCGCGCGGACGCCGCCCGCTCAAAGCGAGCCGAGGAAAGCCAGCAGATGCTTCTGCTCGACCGGCTCGAGCGCGAGGAATCGGGTGCGAGCCGCTTCGGATTCCCCGCCGTGACGCCGGATCGCTTCGAGCGGCGTCGCCGCGCTGCCGTCGTGAAGAAGCGGCCGCCTGAAACGTAGACCCCAAAGCGGCGGCGTCCGCATCTCATTGCCCTTCGCGTCCGCCTGCTCGATACCGTCGCCCGTGCCCACGTCGTGCAGCAGGAGATCGGAATAGAGGTTGACGGGCTTGCGGTCGAAGAGAGGATTCGCGCTTGGTCCGGTGGTCATGGCTGGAACGTGGCACGCTGCGCACCCAATGGCGGCGAAAATCCGTTCGCCTTCGACGGCATCGTCTCCGGCTGCGCCCCGGTCGAGCGGCGCGAGAAATTTCATGAAGTTTTCAAAGTTATCGATGGCTCGCAGGCCGGTCTCGCGGCTGCGCACATCTTCCGGACCCGTTCTCGAAGGGCAGAGTTTTAGCTGGCGCGGGCTGAGACCGGGCACGAGCTCGTCCCGGAACAGGTCGCTCGTGATGCCCATTTCGTTCCGATACGCGTCGGCCGAGAAGGCGAGCAGCGTGGCTTGTTGCGCTTTCCATCCGAAGCGTCCGATACGCGGCTGGCGAGTTGCAACGTCCGTGATGCGCGCCGCGCGCCCTTTCACGCCGTCGGCGTCCCCCACGGGTTTCTCGAGCGCGAGAATCGCCGTATCGGGAATCGCCTCGATCAATCCGGCGCCGAACAGTGGCGTAGGAACGCGCCGCGCGATCACGTTCGCTTCGGCCGGAATTTGGACCTGGCATTCGTGCTTGCCGATCGAAAACACGCTGAAGAGCGTTTCCCCGTTGATCGCCGTGAACTTGCCTTGTTCGTCGACGTGGCCCGCGCGCACCTCCGTCATGGTTGCGATTCCGCCGATCGCCGGCACGCTGTGGCACTGCCCGCAGCTGGTTCCGTTGAATACGGGACCCAGTCCTTCTTCCGCGGTTTCCACTTCGTTGAAATCCTCAAGCCCAAGACCGAAGAGTTCGAGTTCGGCGGATGTGATACCCGGAAGCGGCGCGCCCGGCTCGGCGGCGAGCGCGGCGAATGCCAAAAAAAGAGGAATCAGTCTCATTTCGACCTTTCTCACTTAACTTTCCTCACTTGACGACCACCTCTCCGCGCATCAGGTTGTGTCCGGCCCCGCAGGCGCGGGAGCATTCAAAAGCGTACTTACCCTTCTTCGAAGCGAGGAACCTGACGCGCAATTCGCCCTTGCCTTGTTGCGGAATCACCGCGTTCACTCTGGCTGCCGCGAGGTGGAATCCATGTTCGGTGTCCTCGCTCGTCAGTACGAACTCCACAAGCGCGCCTTGCTTGACCGTGATGCGCGAAGGCGAGAAAAAGAAACGCTCGGCGACGATCGAGACGGTTCGGTCCGGTTTGGCCTCCGGCTGCGCGGCGGCCGGAAGCAGCGCCGCGAAAAGCATCAATGCGAGAAGAGTTTTCATTAGAACCACCACCCAATACCAAAATTAATCGTGTCCGCCGGCCGGAAAACGGAGCGCGCGCTGCTGTTGAAACCATAATCGAACTTGACGGCGATGTCGGCGTGCGGCTTATAGGTCGCTCCCAGCACCCACGACGTCCGGTCGAACTGTGGCAGGGGAACGTAGCCCTCCGGCATCCTTCGCTGCGTGTTCCATGCCTCCCGCCGCGCAAACAGAATCAGGTCGTTCCGGTTTTGCCGCGGAAGGAGGTGGACTGCCGACTCGAGATACGCTCCCCGCATTCGGCTCGCGATGTTCGGATTCGAGCCCGTCTCAAGCTGCAGCGCGCGATTCAGCTCGCCCGCGCGCGAGATCCAAGTATCGGCAAACAGCCCGCGGAAATCGAGACGGCGGTAACTGTACCGGCCGTCCACGTCGAATATGTCGACGCGCGGGTTGACGCTGTGAAGATTGAAGCCGGTGTGTCCCGAATAGACGCTTGCTCCAAGCGCCAGACGCCGCAAGCCGACGTATTCCAGGCGCGTCACCTTCGCCGGATTGCGGAAAGAAGCGAGGAAGCCGTTCGTCTTGCCCGCGCCGAAGCCCTCTCCGGACGTAAATCGCGAGGCGTCGAGCCCGGACATCAGGTAGGCGCGGTAGCGGAATCCGCGGCCGAGATCGCCCGTCGCGCCGAAGCCCATTTCGCGCCACGTCGTGGGAATAATGAAGGTCTCGACGAAGGGCCGCTCGACGCCGTTGAAAGAGGGCGGTTCGTGCCTCTCGTTGACGATGCCGACGGGCGCGAGCAGCATTCCCGCGCGGAGGTTGAACTGCGGCTTGAGGAGGAAATCCAGATAGGCCTGTTCGAGCGCCACTTCGCCGCTCTCCTCGCCGCCCTCGATGAAGGCGTGCTCCACTTCAAGCTCGCTCCAGAACTTGAGGCGGCTCGAAAAGCTGTGGCCGAACAGAAGCACAAAGCGGTGGAAGTCGAATTCGCCGGGGAGACCGCGCTCCTTGTTGAAATGGAAATCCATGTAGCCGGCCACGGGAAGCCGCGATTCCGCATCCGCCCTCGACCGCGAGTCGCCCGTGACCGAAACGGCTTCGAGGGGAGACGTTGACTCGGGCTTGGTCAGGGACTGGGGCATCGGCTCGGCTGCCAACTGGGCAACCGGCGCCGCGGGCGGCTCCGCGGGCGGCGGCGTCTTGACCGCCAGAAGTTCGTTGAGCTTCTGTTCCAGAAACTGGACGCGGGCGGTCAGTTCACCGACGCGGCGTTCCAAATCGGCGGTAGACTGCCCATATGCGCCGCAGACGAACAAAACAGGGGCGAAATAAACTGACTTCACCATAGCGCAATAGGAAATAAACTTCATGATTAAGTATTTAGTATTCACTATAGTTAAGTATTTGTCAATCGCGATCTTGTTCGGCGCCCGTGCCGCGGCGCAGGATCGGGAAATTCGGGCTGTCCTCGAAAAACAGCAGGACGATTGGAATCGCGGCGACGTGCGCGCCTTCATGGAGGGCTATGAAGCGAGCGAGGCAACCACATTCGTGGGAGCCGCCGTCAACAGAGGCAGCGCCGCCGTACTTGCCCACTATCTGAAGCGCTATCCGGCCCGGGACCAGATGGGGAAGTTAACCTTCACCGTGATCGAGATTCGCCCGTTGGGCACGGAGCACGCCTCCGTGATCGGCATGTTTCACATGAAACGGAGCGCCGAGGGTGGCGGCAACAAAGGCGGCATCTTCACTCTGGTGTTGCGAAAGACCGCCGCAGGGTGGAAGATCATTCTGGACCACACAAATCCGTAGTCCAAATTCGCCGCGCTGAGAAGCTTGTTCGCCGCGCGCGACCCTTGGCGAGCAGGCGTGGAAGTCGCGGCAGGCGCGGTTCGCCGACCGGCCCGCCGGCGCGGCAGCCGCGCGCGGTTCGAAAAAAAATCCGCACGCCCGCCTTCAATTCTGCTAACATGCGTAGTCCGTCTTTCACTGGGAGAACTCATGCTCATTGTCGCCGCGATCCTCGCGATATTCGTCTACGGAATGATTGCCGCCATGCTTGGCACGATCTTGCCGGAGTTGTCGGAACGCTTCAAACTGTCGCCGAGTCAGAATGGCAAAATCGCGTTTGCGCAAGCGATGGGGCTCATCGTCGCGTCGCTTGCGGTCGGGCCGCTCATCGACAACCACGGCAAGAAAGTGGGTCTGGTTCTGGGACTCGCGCTCATATCGCTGGCCTTGTTCGCGCTGCCGAAATCGAAGGGTTACGGGACCGTCGCCATCTACATGCTGCTGCTGGGCTTGGGCGGCGGCGTCATCGTCACCGGCGCAAATGCGCTGGTCAGCGACATCAGCGAAGAGCGCCGCGCCACCACGCTGAACTTTCTGAACCTCTTCTTCGGGCTCGGCGGCTTGGCTACGCCCTTCATCTCCGCGAATCTCTTCTCCCGAAACGCCGTCAAACTCTGCTATGCGACGGGAATTCTCTCGGCGATCACGCTGGTGGTTCACATCTTTGCGCCGATTCCCGGCCCGACGGGCGCGCGCGGATTTGATTTCGCCGAGGCCGGTCTCCTGCTTCGCAACCCGACGCTGTATCTTCTTTCGGCCTTTCTCTTCCTCTACGTGGCGTCGGAGGTCGGAGTCTGGAACTGGCTCGTGCGCCACTTAATTGCCCAGGGCATTCCGGAATCGCGCGCCCTTAACGTGCTGTCGCTCGGTTTCGCCCTCGGTTTGCTCATCGGACGCGTGGCGGTTTCCCCCATCCTCATCACCGTGCCCTCAGCGCAGGTTACGCTTGCCGCAGCCGTGTTCATGACCATCACAACCTACCTGATGCTACAAACCAAAGATCCGAAAGTGGCCTGGATTCTCGTGTTCTTTGCCGGCGTGGCGATGGCCCCCGTGTTTCCAACCACGCTCGCCATTGTCGGCGACAAGTTCCCCAAGATGACCGCCACCGCGATGGGAATCGTCATCACATTCGGATGGATCGGGCTTGCCGTCAGCTCGCGCGTGATCGGCGCCATCGCGGGCACGGATCCGAAGCGGCTCAAGACCGCGCTGCTGATCCTGCCGGCGGCTTCGGTTCTGATGGTGCTTGTGAATCTGGCGTTTTGAAGAACGCTGCGCGTATACTGGATTCCATGGTGACACGCAGGTCGCTATTGCTCGCGGCGCCGTTGGGCGTGTATGCCCAACGCCGCGACAACATCTACGAGCTTCCGAAGAACCTGCCCTTCCCGAAAGACGATGGCGGATGCCGGCATCTGACCGGAATGACGGTTCCGCCGATCATGCTTTGCACTACGGGTAACCGGTGCGTGATACTCGGCGAAAGCCGATCGCCACGCACCGTGGTGTTCGCCTATCCAAGAACCGGCGAGCCGGGCAAGGACGCGCCTGCCGGTTGGGACCAGATCCCCGGAGCGCGCGGCTGCACTCCGGAATCCTGCGCATTTCGCGACCGCCACGGGGATTTCAAGGCGCTTCGCGCCGAAGTCTACGGACTCAGCACGCAGACCACGGAGTATCAGCAGGAGATGGCCGCGCGGCTCCACCTGCCGTTTGAAGTGTTAAGCGACGCAAGCTTCAAGTTCACCGAGGCTCTCCGATTGCCCACGTTCGAGTTCAACGGGATGCGTCTTCTGAAGCGTCATACTCTGATTCTCAATGTGGGAAAGATTGAAAAGGTGTTTTATCCCGTTTTTCCGCCGGATCGCCACGCCGAAGGGGTTCTGAAGTGGATGGCGTCGCACCCGCCGCGTATGGTTTAGTCTTGGTAGTCTAGTATTTCGCGGATTCTTTACAGCTCTCTCCTCACGGCTTGGTTAAGCCTAAGTCCCATGAAAACACGAGAGTCACAAAAGCGAAGATCGGTCCAAGCTTGCATTACCGCCCTTCGGTTTTTCATGAAGTTTCGCGGGCCCGTAGGCCCTCCCCAACAGGGTAGGTGGATAACGCTAACTTCCGCACGCAGGCGCTAGGTCCCGTGAACTTTCGGCCGAATCACGCTCACGCCGATTGCCGACATAGCCCGCCCAAGCGCGTCGAACATGGCTTCGTCTTTGAAGGTGCCGACAATCGCGCCGCCCGAGCCGGCAAAATTCGCCGTGGCGCCAGCCCCGCGCGCGGTGTCGACCATTTGCCGGTTGCCGCCACCGATCCTGTACAGACTCGCCCGCAGATCGAAGTTGGCATCGATCAGTTGGTCGAGTGCGGCATAATCGTGCGCCAGCAACGCTGCGCGTCCCCTCTGCGCGAAAGCCGCCCATGTCTCCATGGCTTTGACGACTTCCGGCTCGCCCGCGTTCCAGCGCGTCCGAATGTCGTTGTGAAACACCTCCGTGCCCTCGCTCAGAGTACTCAAGTACGCTAGATAAACATTCGGCAACAGCTTCGGGTCCAACCGCTCGTAGTCCCCGTAACCTTGAAGCTCCATGATGCCGCGTGAAAAATCCATGTATACCAGTCCCTCATAGGACTGAATGACACGGTCCTGAAGGCCTGCCGGAACATTTAGCTCGCGGGTTTCGGTCTCTAATACCAGATTTGCCTGAATAGGCTTCGGAATTTCCACGTGGAAGTACTGGGAAAGCGCGCGCAATGCGGCGGTAATGATGGCGGAAGATCCTCCAAGTCCCAGACGCTGCGGAATATTGGACTCATACTCCAGAGTGAAATTCCGGTCCTCTAGTTCGATGGCGTTCGCCCGGCAGTAATCGACGAATCGAACCACAAGCGCCTGTATGATCCGGATACCGCCGTAGTACCCGCGCCAGCGTGTGGTGCGGTACAGTTCGTCGAGATTCTCGAAAACGGGGAGGTCCGCCTTGGCCAGCTTGATTTCAAGGCGCGCGCTTGGATACAGGACGACTCTGGCCCGAAAATCCCTAAATGAGAATGCGATCGTCTTGCCGAAATACCCATCGCTTGGGTTGCCGAGCAGGCCGGCGCGGGCAAATCCGTAGGTCTCAATCACGAGAAAGTCCAGTCGACCGGGTGTCGCAAATGAGAGTAACAGGACCGTCGTTGATTAGATGAACTTGCATGCCCGCTTGAAATTCCCCGCTCTGAATGTGAATCTTCGTCGATTTCGCAGTCCTCAAGAAGTGATCGTACAACATTCTGGCCTCTGCCGCCGGAGCCGCCAGGTCGAAGCTTGGCCTGCGGCCTCTTAGCTCCGCCATGAGGGTAAACTGCGAAACGATCAGGAGGCTTCCGCCAGTCTCCTCAAGGCTCCGGTTCATCCTTCCGCCGCTATCTTCGAAGCATCTTAGGGTGATTATCTTCGACAGGAGAATCTCAGCATCGTGCGCGGAGTCGCCTTTTCCGATTCCGAGAAACACCAGGAGTCCGGGGCCGATCGAGCCCGTAACGCGCTCATCCACCTTTACTTCGGCGCTCTTCACTCTCTGTAGCACGGCCCTCATGTGTCTTCAGCCAACATTTTTTGTGTAACAAGTTTGACAGATGGTAGTTACCAGCTATATAGTACTCTAGGGAGATTCAACCATGGCAAGAGGAGTACCCTCGCACGACCCTGCAATTCTGACAATGGCACTGATCGGATATGAGCAGGAGAAGCGAAAAATCGACTTGAAGATAGCGGAAATACGGGCGCTGCTTGGCGGTAAGAAGGCTGCCGCCGCAGCGGCTCCAGCGGGAGCCGAAGCGCCTGCGCGAAAGCCTAGAGTTCTGAGCGAAGCGGCCCGGAAGCGGATCGCCGCCGCGCAGAAGAAGAGGTGGGCCGAGCATAGGAAGAAGAAGACTGAAGCTATGGAGTAGGAAAGCATCCCGGCTTACTCCGCCATCATTGGGCCCGCCTGCCGCTCCCCGCGGGAACGCGGGCCTAGCACCACCCGCATTTCTCCACCACTTCTCCCACTGTTCCCGACGACGCAATATTCCCGCTCTCGAAGAAGACGGCGCGTCCCGCGAGATGTCCCGCGAATCCTACGTCGTGGGTGGCCAGCAGCTTCGCCTGCGGTAGTGTTTTCAATAGCTCTAGCAATGCGCGGCGTCCGGGCGGGTCGAGAAAGGTAGTGGGCTCGTCCAGCACGAGGATCGCCGGGTCCATGGCAAGTACGCCGGCGATCGCGACTCGCTTCTTCTGTCCGGCGCTGAGGTGATAAGGCGCCTTCTCCAAGGCGTGCTCCATCCCGACAAGCTCAAGTGCACGGCGCGCCCTCCTCTCCGCCTCCTTCGGACTCAGGCCCAGGTTCAGGGAACCAAACGCCACGTCTTCGAGAACCGTCGGCATGAAGAGCTGGTCGTCGGAGTTCTGGAACACAAATCCGATCTTCTGTCTTACCTCGCGCAGGGTATCTTTATGGACCGGAACGCCGCAAATCGAGATTTCACCCTCGCCGGAAAGCAGGCCGTTCAGGTGCATCAGAAAGGTGGTTTTGCCGCTCCCATTCGGACCGAGTACGGCAACGCACTCACCCGGAAAGAGGTCGAAGCAGACGCCGTTGAGCGCTTGCGTTCCGTCGGGATAAGTAAAGCGTAAGTCGCGCACGCGGATGAGGGGGGAGTCCGGCATTCATATCCCGCGAACGGCCACCGTCACGGCTGCCGACGAAACCAGGAAGGTCCAGTCGGCGGGCCCGAAGCGCGGGCTCCGCAGGAGGTGAAAATGACCCTCGAACCCTCGCGAGAGCATGGAACGATGAATGTTCTCAGCGGCGCCGTAGGATCGGGCGAACAGGACGGCAAGTGCGCCCGCCGCGGCGCGAAAGCGTGTTCCATGAGCGGGTCCGGACTTCGCGAAGCCTCCCCGGCACAAGGCGGCGAGGCGCATGCTTGCGGCCTGGCCGGCGATCACAAACAGGTAGCGGTAGAGAAACTGTCCCACCATCAGCAGGAACCGGGGAACGCCGATTCCCTCAAACCCACGCAGCAACTTCGGCAACGGTGTCGTCGCCACGAGAAGGAGCACCGCGAGGGCGGAAAGGTAGCTCTTGCCGGCAAGCGCTATCGCGCGCGCGGGGTCTCCCGAAATCGCGGCGATCGCGGCGAACGCCAATGAGAACGGAAGTACGGCCGCCGCCCGCGCCAGCGCGCCTGTCACCGGCACGCGAGCCATGGCGAATCCGAGAATCAGGTAGGCAAAGTACGCACCACCCAGGGCCGCCGGTAAGCCTGGCGCCGTGCCGATGGCGGTCAGCAGAATGAGCAGAGCGCCTGCCTTCGCGCGCGCATCGCGGCGATGAAGAAAACTTCGTCCCCGGCTCCAGCGCTCGACTACCGCGTAGTGCAACTACGCGCTCCTCTTGCGCGCCGAGAATCTGCCGAAGGCAAGGCAGGCGGCATAGACCAAGGCAAGTCCCGCAAGCCCGGCGGCGGCTTTGCGCAGCCAGGCGGACTGCAGAAAGGCCGCTTCGTAGTCGGCCAGCGGAGTCGCAAATAGATTTGTTGCGCGTTGAGAAATGCCGACGTTCATTGCCAGCTTTTCGAGGCCATCCGGTTGGCTTGACGCGAAAATCACACCGACCGCCGCCAGAAATACGGCCATTGCAAGTACGATTGCGGCGGCCCCGCCCTTCGGCCGGCCAGCCTTGCGGATAAAGTTCGGATTAATGGTTTCGAGCGCCTGGACGACCGCCAGGGTAATCGCGCCTTCAAGCAGGGCCGACACGGCGAAGAACCCCACGGAGATTCCAGCGACCGGCGCAGGCATTGGAACGCCGGATAGGATCAACTGCACGAGCGCAAGCACGGCGCTCACAAGCACGGAAGCGAAACCTCCGGCGAAGATTGCGATACTGCGCGCCGTTGCCCCTCCCCCGCTCCACAAATGAAACGGCAGGTAGCCCACAAGCACTCCAACAATGGCCATGTTAGTGACGTTCGCGCCGAGGGCCAAAATGCCGCCGTCCTGAAAAACGAGCGCCTGGATCGCCAGAATGGCGGTCATAACCACGGCCGCCGCCGGCCAACCCAACACAAACGCCAGCAGCGCGCCGCCCACCAGATGGCCGCTGGTGCCGATCCCAACCGGAAAGTTGATCATCTGCGCGGCAAAGACGAACGCCCCCATGACTCCGAGCAGCGGAATGCGGCCCTCGTCAAACTCGCGTTGAGTCTTGCGCACGGCGAGGCCCACCGCCGGTACCGCGAGAACGTCGAGCGCGATCCAGACGGGCGTGCTGAGAAAGCCATCGGGGATGTGCATGGCGGGTTGAATTCCAAGGTATCACGAATGGCGGATTCGTGCCACATCTTAGGTACGAAGCCGCGGATCCAACTGGATTCGCCGTCCGCGGATTTTGAGAATTCATCTCTCGGAATTCCTTTACCTTCAGGGCGGCGCGCCGATTGATCGCGTTCTGGATGGCGCGATCGGCCTTGAAGCGGGCGGTTTCAAGATTGCCGCTTCAGGCGCTTCTCGATGATATGACGGAAGCGCTCAGCTTGCCGGCGGCCGCTTGCAGCGCCTCCGGGTCCGCGGTCGGCGGAAACGCATTGCCGTCTTTGTGAGGAGCACCCTTGATCGAAAGCGATGCCACAGCTTACTTTGACGCCTCAATGGGCCCGGAGGACTGCCTTACTGAGGTGTTGGTGGGCGCGCAGGGACTCGAACCCCGGACCCCCTCGGTGTAAACGAGGTGCTCTAACCAACTGAGCTACGCGCCCGTGTGTTACTTCGTGCTGTGGCGGGCGTCTTCGAGAATGCGCTTCGCCCGGGCGGGGTTATACACGCCGCACGAACAAAAACGCGCCATATAAGTGGTGGCCTGCTCCGGCGTGCGGCGGCCCTCTTTCACCCAGTCGATCATCTTCTTCGCCATGCTGGTACCGATCATGCCATGGCCGCACATGGTGGTCAGCATCAGAACCTGAGTGTTCGGAAGCTTCTCCGTCTTGCCCTGGAACCCGAGCGAATAGCCGATGCTATGGCGCGGGATTCCCGCAACCTGGCAACATTGCTCCGCGCCATCGATCGACGTCGATATATTGACGCAGAGCCCGAGGTCGGCTTCCTTCACGGTTTTCACGAAGTCTTCGGCCGACACGCGGCTGTCGAACACCGCCGCCACCGTGGTCGGCGCATCCACGCCATCGATCACGGCGCGGAAATCCGGCGTCATGTCGCGATTCCAGTGGGACGTGGGGTGCATATCGCGGCAGGGGCGCAGAGCGCCGCCATGGATCGCGTCGCCCAGATTCACCGGCTTGAACGGCAGCGCCATTTCCAGGAATTTCTTTAGCTTGGGGACGCTGCCTTTGTCGTTCTTGCCGCGGCTCGGTATCGCGAAGACTACGTAGTCGTCGTAAAAGCTCGCCGCATTGCCGTAACGGTGAAGAGTGTTTGTCATGAGTTTTTCGATTGAGCGGCGTTACATAATCGCGCCGGCCAGTTCCTCCTGCTTGGGCGGTTCGGTTTGTGTGATCCTGCCGAGTCCGATATTGGTTTTCGCGCGCTCCAGGCTGTAGCCCATGCGCTCGAGAATCGGCGCGACGACGGTGTCCTCTCCCTCGCTGTCGCAGCGTACTCCCACGCCGAGCGCGATCACCGTGTCCACCTGCGGTTCAATCTCGCGCACGAGGTGGATGATCTCTTCGGTGCGGTCGACGGTCACTTTGATTTCGACGATCGCGGACATGATTTTCTCATTGAGAATGTCCGCGCGAAGCGTGCCAGTGGGAACGTCCGACATCAGGGAAGTGATGGGGTTCTTCTTCTCGAAGCTGACGCCGGCCTTGGCCAGCGCCCACGTCATCTTCTGGATCTCGTGGAACCACACGCCGACGCCCGGACGGCCGAATTCGATGGTGAAACCGACTTCGCCTTCCTTGACCCGGCCGCTCACGTCGTTCGTCTTCACCTCTTCGGTTCCGCGGCCCTGCACTCCCGTCGATTCGTGGGGCACGCGAGGATCGGAAAAGGCGCGGCGCACGACGCGCGGCCACACGAGCTCATCGGGCTCGAAGGCGGCTGTCGGGCAGACATCCGGTTCCGGGTCGAAACGCAAGCGCATCATCTGAAAGATCTTGCGCATCCCGCGCACGAGCGTCGGATTCAGATGCTCCTGGCTCATGCCGTGAAAACAGGTGTAGCATTCGACGCATTCGTTGCTGTCGATGGTCGCGCGCTTGATCACCGGATCGACGTAAATTGCGCCCATCGGGCAGACGTAGGTGCAGTTTCCGCAAGCCACGCATTTACTGGCGTTGATTTTCATGATCTCTATTCCCCCGCGAAAATTTTCTTTGTCGCGTCGATTCTCAGGAACAGCGCCGCGGCAATCAGACTAAAAACACACGAGACGAAAAACGGGACATTCCAGCCATTCCACGCCACCAGGTACGCCAGGGCGGTCGAGGAAATCGCCCCTCCTATGTTACCGCAGGTATTCATTACCGCGGAAACGGAGCCGGCGTAGTCGCCGCCGATGTCGAGGGGGATGGCCCAGGAGACGCC
>CAMDED010000115.1 GCA_945893365.1 Candidatus Sulfopaludibacter sp. SbA3
CCGCTGCACGCGGCCCGCCGGCTCGCTCCTCGACTGCGACAGCGCAGCGAGTGTTTCGGCCTCCTTGTTGCTCAGCTTCAACTGGGCCCGGCGACTGACAAGAGGCAAGCGATTAGCCTCCTTGTAATGGTATACAAGGAGCTTACTACACAACCGGCTGTATTGCAATCTTATTTAGGAATCGATCTACTAGCTACATAGCCTTAACGTCAGGAAGGGTCCTGACCGGCCTTTTGGGGTGATCGCAAACTGAGTATGGCCGGCTGGCGAAGTCCGCTCCAGCCACTCGGTCAGCGTCCAAAACCGGCACTCCCGGATGCGAGGATGATCCGATCGCTGAACTCAACGATTTCTGGCGCCCATTGCCGTTTCGCTGCCGTTTTCCAGTCAGCCTTCGGCCTCGGAGCGAATGGTCGCTAATACGCCGCGACACCCCGAATCGGCGATATCCCTTGTCGCCGCTGGTTCGTCCGCACGGGCAACCTCAGTTCTGAGCAACACCGGCGCGGAATTGTCAGTTCAAACTGGTAGGCCGCCGTGCGAAACGGCGGCGCATCCGTCCTCCGATTCAGGCCCGATTCTCCCTCTGCAATCCCGCTCGCTGCGCGGCGAGCCGCGGGAAAGCATTCAGATCCGCGGGGCTGCTCCCTTCTCCGGATCAGCCAGCCGCTGCAGATCGAACAAATGCCGCGGCAAGAACCGTTTTCGCGCCCACTGGAGCCCCGGATCGAACCGGACGCCCACAAAATATCCGAACTCACGAAGAACGCAATAGCGTACTGTTCCGGGGAACTCGGCATTCGGCGACAAGACCCGTATCCGCACGTGTCGCGGAATTGGCGTTTCGAATTGCAGGCACAGCCCCGACGGCGAAACATCCTCCAGGACCGCCCGATTCTCGTGCAGACGGCCCGCGCGGTCCGTCCAGCGAACGTCCACGATATCCGCGCATAACAGCCTGCGTTCGAGGCGTTGCTCCGACACTTTCAAAGTGCTCACGTCAACATTATCGGCAATCGCGCGGAAAACTTTAGCCCGGCTGGAGTACAATCCCGTGGAGGAGTTGTAAACCATGAACCTACGCACCGCATGCCTGACCGTGTGCTGCGCCAGCGTCCTCGGACTCTGCGCCGCCGAGCAGGGCTGGTATCCGCATGAAGGCGGACTGATGAAGTACCGCGTCAACATCCGCTTCGGCGAAGAACCCGACACGATGCCGGACGGCTGGAAATTCGGCCGGGTTTCCGCCGTCGCCACCAATCCCGCCGGGGAGGTATTCGTTTTCCAGCGGGGCAAAA
This sequence comes from Candidatus Sulfopaludibacter sp. SbA3, assembly GCA_945893365.1. Lineage (GTDB taxonomy): Bacteria > Acidobacteriota > Terriglobia > Bryobacterales > Bryobacteraceae > SYKU01. The sequence continues at coordinate 1,299 of CAMDED010000115.1, forward strand.
AAGCCGACCCCATCGTGGTCTTCGATTCCAAGGGCAAGTATCTGCGCTCCTGGGGGAAAGGCATGTTCGGTAATCCGCACGGTATGCGCGTCGACCGCAACGGCGACGTCTTCGTCACGGACAACGGCGACCACCAGGTCATGAAATTCACCAGTACTGGAAAGCCGCTCATGACCCTCGGCATCAAAGGAAAGGCCGCCACTGACGACAAGACGTTCAACCGTCCCACCGACATCGCGTTCGCACCCGCGCCGTCAACCGACTTCTACGTTTCCGACGGCTACGGCAATTCGCGCGTTGTGAAGTTCAACAAGGACGGCAAATACCTGCTCGACTGGGGCAGGAAGGGCAAGGCCCAGGGCGAGTTCAACATACCGCACTCGGTGGGCGTCGACAGCAAGGGCATGGTCTACGTGAGCGACCGCGAAAACAACCGCATCCAGATTTTCGATGCGAACGGTAAGTTCGAGCGGCAATGGACGCACCTAGGGGCCACTCAGAACATCTTCATCACACCCAAAGACGAGATGTGGATCATCACCCACCGGGACAACATCGAGAACATCACCTACGACACGCTCGCCGGGCGCATCATGCGGATCGACACCAAGACGGGGAAGATTCTTGGCGCCATGGAAAGCCCGGGCCACTGGCTCAATGTCAGCTCCGCCGGCGAGATCTTCATCGGCAGCCTGACCGGCAACGTTTTCCGCTGGTACCCGGGCTGGATGCAGGGAACCGCGGGCAGCGAGGAAGGCTTGCGGCCGAATAACCAGAGGTAGAGCCAGCCTTCGGCCTAGCGCGGAAAATCCGGATGCGCCATCACCTCGCGAATCTGCGCGGCATGGCGCTCGGGATGCGCGCCCATCACGAGGAGCCACTGGTAGGCGTCGAGTTCCGCGCCGAGGGCCGGATGCGGGAACCGGTGTGCATGCAAGTCCGCCTGAATACCCTCGAGCCACTCCAATGTGCGCTCGCGGTTCCTTTGAAACGCTTTCGCGGCACTTTTGTGCGTGGCCGGTTTTCCCGCCGGACGAATCCTTTCCGGCGCGGTGGCCTTGAAGTTTCGATTCGCGTAGGCGCCCAGGACCTGAGCGTCGGTAAGAGCGGCGGCAGGATCCCCGGGCGCGGACGTACCTAAAGCCCTCTCAATCAGGCGCAGGAGGGCGGCTTCCGTGATGGCGACGTGCTCGGCGCATTCGCCCACCGACCAACGGTCCGGCGCCGGCTTGAAATTCCATTGCGCTTCGGTGAGCCCGGCGATCGTCTCGAGGAATGCCGCCGCGGTCCGGTTCAGATGGTTCAGTGCGAATTCGCGTTCTTCCGGTTTGAACGGCATTCCGCTATTCCAGAGGACGGAACCAGACGTTACGGAAGCGCTGTTTCGTCACCGGCGCGTTTTTGAATCCGCTATGGTCCTGAAGCATCAGCGGGCCCGGCGTACAGGCGCCCTCGCGCGCGGCGGCGCTCGTATCCTGAATTTCCACGTGGTCCTGAACCAGCACGCCGTTCAGAAGCACGGTCACCGTCGCTCGACTCACGATCCGGCCTTCGGGGCCGCAGCGCGGAGCGTGGAAAATAATGTCGTAGGTCTGCCACTGCTCCGGACGCCGCGCGGCATTCACAAGCGGCGGCGCCTGTCCGTAGATTGCGCCCAGAGCGCCCTTCGGATATGTCGGATTCCCGAAGGAATCGAGGATCTGAATCTCGTACTTCCCGTGCAGGTAGACGCCGCTGTTGCCGCGCATCTGGCCCTTATGTTCGGGCATCGATGGTAGGGCGAACTCCAGATGAATTTGCGCGCTCCGAAACTTCGCCGTGGAGTACAAATCGCCCGAGCCGCTCACGCAGGTCATGACGGCGTCCTTCACGTGGCATCCCGCCGCGTTTCCGTCCTTCGTCACCCATCCCGACATGTCCCGGCCGTTGAAAAGCAGGACGGCATCGGAAGGGGCGCGCGCGTTGCCGTCCGGATCCACGTAGCGCGGTTGTGGCTCCTCCGGCTTCTGCGCGGCCCAGAGGGCGGCCGCGGAAATAAAACAAAATACGAACTTCATGTTCTACTCCGCGGTAACAAACTTCACGCAAACCGGCGCGCCCGCGTTCAGCTTTTCGCCCGTCGCGGTCAGTTGTCCGGTTTTTTGGTCGATCTTGAAGACCGCGATGAAGTTCGAGTTCTGGTGCGCGGCAAACAGGTACTTGCCCGTCGGATCGATGCCGAAATTGCGAATCACTCTTCCGCCGGCGCCGTAATTTCCGACGTAGGTGAGAGTACCGTCGCTCTTGTTGACGGAGAATGCAGCCACCGTATCGTGGCCCCGATTCGACCCGTAGACGAACTTGCCGCTGCGGTGGGCCTGCACCTCGGCGGTCGTGTTGTCACCCTTGAAATCGGCGGGAAGCGTCGAGATATATTGCAGGTGCTTGAAAGCGCCGTTGGCCTTATCGTAGGAAAGCGCGCCTACGGTCGAAGCCATTTCATTGATCTGATAGGCGAACTTTCCGTTAGGGTGGAAAGCGAAGTGCCGCGGCCCAGAACCGGGCTTGATCGCCAGGAAAGGCGGCTCGTTCGGCGTCAGTGTACCAGCCACGGGATCGAAACGGTACACCAGAAGCTGGTCGAGTCCGAGATCGGCAACCACGGCGAAGCGATTGTCGGCCGAGAGGTTGATCGAATGGGCGTGCGGCCCCCTCTGCCGCCGGGCGTCGACGCTCGATCCGGTGTGCTGCACGAATCCCGATACCTCTTTCAAACTGCCGTCCGCCTTCAGGGGGATTACGGCAACGCTGCCGCTGCTATAGTTCGCGAGCAGGACGTTCGTGCCGGTTTTGTCCACAACCAGGTGGCAGGGGCTCGTACCGCGCGTGGAGGTCTTGTTGAGGAAGGTCAATTTCCCCGTCCTCCGGTCGAGCGAGAACGCGCTCACCGTTCCGCCAGGTGTTCCATCGGGCCCGGCCATCTCGCTCACCGAGTAAAGCTGGCGTCCGTTTGGATGGACGGCGAGGAACGAGGGGTTCGGCGTTTCGGCCGCCAGTTCGACGGGACCAGCCTTACCGGTCGAGGCAGAGAAGCGGAACACGTAAATCCCCTTACTCTCGCCGCGCGTGTAGGTGCCGACATAGCCGAAGGAATCGCCCTTCTTCGCGGCTTGCGCGAAAGGCGAAACGAGCAGGGCAAGCAGAAGACCGGAACACGGAAGTAACATTTTCATGCGTTCATGAAACCGCATTCAACGGGTCAAACGCAAGTGGCGGGCTCGGACGCAAGCATGCCGCGCGAGTTTGGCACGCGATAAGATAGCGACCATGAGTCCTAGAACGACGCCCACGAAAAGCCCGGCCCTCACCAGACGCCGGTTCACCGCCTGCGCGGCGGCTCCGGCCTTTCAGATTCTTGCCGCGACGCACCGCCCAACGGACATCCGGGTGGAAGAGGTTTCCTTCACTCTCGAGGACGTCCGCTACCGCGCCCCGTATAAGTTCGGCGGCGTCCAGGTCGACCGGGCAACCATCCTCAACGTGTCGTGCATGGTTCGCACCGGAGCTGGAAAGCCGGCGAAAGGCTTCGGATCAATGCCTCTCGGGAACGTCTGGGCTTTCCCGTCGCGGACGATGCCCTACGACATTACGCTGAACGCCATGAAGAAGCTCACGGCGCGGATTTCCGATGTTACGGCGCGCTACACTGACTACGGCCACCCCATCGACATCAACACCGCGCTTGAGCCCGAGTACCTGAAAGCCGCGGCCGAAGTTTCGCGCGAGATCAATCTACCGGCGCCGATTCCCAAGCTCTGCATGCTCGTGACGGCGAGCGCTTTCGACGCGGCTATTCACGATGCGTTCGCGAAAGCGCACGGCCGCAGCGCGTACCAGTCGCTTGGCCCGGATCTGTTGCGGAACGACCTCTCCCATTACCTGGGTCCCGATTTTCGGGGCGAACATCTGAATCGTTACGTGAACGGGAAACCTGCGCCGCGCATCAACCTATACCATTCCGTCGGCGGCTCCGACCCGCTTACGGCGGCCGATATCCAGACCCGCATCGGCGACGGTTTGCCCGAGACGCTGCCGGAATGGATCAAGTACAACGGTCTTCATCACATCAAGATCAAACTTCAGGGCGACGAGCTGAAGTGGGACGTGGAGCGGGTGATCGGGATCGACCGCATCGCGAGTGAAGCCCGCCCCGGCACTGCCTGGCGTTATTGCGTGGACTTCAACGAGCGCTGCCCGAATATCGAATATCTGCTCGAGTTCTTGCGCAAGGTCAAGGAAGGAACTCTCAAGGGATTCGAGCGAATCGAGTACATTGAGCAGCCGACGGCGCGCGATCTCAAGGCGGATCGCAAGAACGTGATGCATCAGGCGGCGAAACTGCGGCCGGTTGTGATCGACGAATCGCTGACGGACCTGGAAGCGTTGCTGCTCGCGCGCGAGATGGGTTATACGGGCGTCGCGTTGAAGGCGTGCAAGGGACAGAGCCAGGCGATGCTGATGGCCGCGGCCGGACAGAAGTACAAGATGTTTCTCTGCGTCCAGGATCTGAGTTGTCCGGGCGCATCGCTGATTCATTCGGCGGGAATTGCGTCGCACGTTCCGGGCGTGTCGGGAATTGAAGCGAATTCCCGGCAATATCTGCCGGCGGCGAACGAGCCTTGGACAAAGAAGTTCCCGGGGATCTTCGTGATCAAGGATGGGACGATGAGCACCGCTTCGCTCACGGGATTAGGCTTGAGCGCGGTCTGAAGTCCGCGCGCCGGTCTCAACTGGGACGAGCATCCGTGAAGCAGACCGCTTAGCTCGGGTGCCCGGTGGCGCCGCTCTGCCTGGCGTTAGGTCGTGTTCCTGCGATGGGCCGCGCTGCCGGCGAAAAAGTCGTATAAAATGGCAGTCAACTTCGATCCAAGGAGATCTACATATGTCTAAGTCGCTCGATTTTTTCAGGCTCGTAGCTTTGGCGTGCCTAATGCTGCCCGTTATCGCGTACGGCCAGGGTGAACGCGCCACTGTCACGGGCGCCGTAATCGACTCTTCCGGAAGCATTGTCATAAATGCGGACGTCTTAATCCGAAATATCGCCACCAACGTCACCGCGAAAACCAAAACCAATAGCGCGGGAATTTACTATCTTCCGTCACTCCCGCCCGGCCGCTACGAACTGCGCGCCGAGAGCCAGGGCTTCCGCCCCTCGGTCGTCTCCGACATTCCTTTGGGAGCCGGTCTCACGGCGACGCTGAACCTTACACTCGAAGTAGGCGCGGTTACCGAGGCTATTCAGGTGCAAGCCACAGCCGTTCAGTTGCAGGCGCAAACCTCCGGTCTGGGCTCCGTCGTGCCCACCCGGAACATTCAGGAGATGCCGTTGCTCGGCCGCAATGCGGTGCAGTTGATATCGCTTCTGCCGGGCGTAACGCCCAATGGCGGGGCGACAGTCGGCGATCAGTCCGGCGTCAAAATGAGCGGGGGCCTCGCCACTCAGAACGGACTGCTTACCGATGGCGGCGAGAGCCGCAATGTGATGCGTACCGACCAATCCTTCACCGTGCCGCTTGAGTCCGTGGCCGAGTTCCGCATCGATACCGCTACCTACTCCGCCGAATACGGCCGGTCCGGCGGCGGCGTCGTGAACATCGTCACCAAGTCCGGCACCAACGCCTATCATGGCGTCGGATACGAGTTTCTCCGCAATGACCACCTCAACACCAACAGTTGGCAGAATAATCGCAACAGCGTGGCTCGCGGACAGTTCCAACGCAACGAGTTCGGCGCGGCGTTCGGCGGCCCGATTATCAAGAACCGCACGTTTTTCTTCGGCAACTACGAAGGAATGCGCCAACGCAGTCCCATCCAGTTTCTCAACACCGTTCCCTCCGCCGAAGAGCGCCGCGGCGACTTCAGTAGAACCTTTGACCGCAATGGCGCGCTCACGCTGGTCTACGATCCCCTGACGACGCGCGCAGACCCCGCCCGCCCCGGAAGCTACATCCGCGATCCATTTCCTGGAAACCGGATTCCGGACCTGCGCCAGAGCGGCATCTCCACGAATGTCGCCAAATTCTGGCCCGCCCCGAACCGCGTGGGCGAGGGCCCGGCGCTGTTCAACAACTATTTCAAGTCCGGGAAGAACGCCACGAGGAACGACATTTGGGTCGGCCGCGTGGATCACAATTTCAGCGACCGGCACCGTCTCTTCGGAAGAGTGAGCGGCCGGCAATCGCAGACGCTGTCGGCCGGGCTCACCGAAGAGAACATCGCGTTCCCCGCAACCGGTGTTTCCACGTCTCCCACAAGGAGCGCTTTGATCAGCTTGACCTCCACTTTCTCACCCTCGCTGCTCGGGGAGCTGCGCGTGGGCTACACGCGAATTCAAAACAACAGCGCCCCCACAAGCGCGGGCTTCGATATCGCGTCCCTCGGATTTCCCGCGAGTATTGCCAACGCCGTTCAGTACAAAATGTTTCCCACGATCTTCGTCCAACAGTACGTTGTGGGCACAGGTCTCTCCGTGCAAGGCGGCAGTTCTTCGGATATCGGCACGCTGACCGCCTCGCAACCGAGCAACATTCCGCAGGACACCTGGCAGACTCAATATCACGTTACCTGGCTGCGAAACCGCCATAAGATCAAGCTGGGCGCCGATCTCGAATTGATGCGGCTGAATACCTTTAACGCGATCACACCCACCGGTACCTATTACTTCGACCGCGTCTATACGCAAGGACCCGATCCGTCGCAAAGAAGCTCCGCGAGCGGACACGGCTTGGCCAGCATGCTGCTGGGCACTCCGATTGCCGGTAACCTCAGTTTCGGCCCGGCCCTCAAGATTCACGGCAGGTACTACGGCCTGTATTTTCAGGACGATTATCAGCTCACCAACAAGCTCACACTCAACCTCGGACTGCGCTGGGAATATACTACGCCGTGGGCCGAGAAGTTTGGGCAGATCGGCAATTTTCGCTTCGACACCACGGAACCCATTACCGGCAACAAAGGCGACTTCAGGTTCCTCGATCCCGGCCAATACGCCTTCAATCCCGACAGGAAAAGATTTGGTCCACGCGTCGGCGTTGCGTACCGTGCGACCCAAAACACCGTGGTCCGCGCGTCGGCCGGCATCTTCTATGCGCCTAACGACTCGCTCAACGCGGGTACGTCCGACTGGGGCAACGGCTTCTTCCTCCTCAACGAGAGCATTCTGGGAGCCCCGAATCCCATCCCCAACACTCCCCCGGTGGGCGGATCCTGGTCCAATCCGTTTGCCGGAGGACTGGTGAAGCCAAATCGCTCCACCACTTTCGAAGGTCAGAACGTCCGGGCCTACAATCGCGAACATGTCGTCCCCTACGTGAGCAACTGGAGTTTCAACATCCAACGGATGGTCACATCGACCCTCCTCGTCGAAGCCGGTTATGTGGGGAACAAGGTCGTCCATCTCGCGCAGAACCGGTTCTTCAACCAGAACGATCCGCTGCTGCTCCCGCTCGGCCCAGCGCTGCTCGAGCAGGTTCCCAATCCGTACTTCGGCAAAATCAAGACCGGTTCTCTCAGCTTCCCCACCGTGCAGCGCCGGCAGTTGCTGCGGCCGTTCCCGCAATTCCTGCAGGTACTTCTGCCCAGGGACGGCTTCGGCGACGCTCACTACCACAGTTTTCAGTTGCGCGTGGACAAGCAGTACAGCCATGGGCTTACGTTGACGGCCGCCTACACCAACTCGAAGAGCATCGGCAACAACTTCGAATCCGCTACCGGAGAAGTCGGATCCCAGAACGCACTCTACAACCCGAACTACAGCAAAGCGCTCAGCACTAACGATATCCCGCAGCGTCTCGTCTTCGGCTACATGTACGAAATCCCCGTCGGCGCGAAGAGGCCCTTCCTTTCAAGCGGCTTGGCGGCCAAAATCATCGGCAACTGGCAGGTCAGCGGCGTCACCGTAATCCAAAAGGGAATCCCTCTCCGGATCGCCGCGCCCGACAATACCGGCCTTGCCGATTTCGCTCTCAATGTGGGACGCGGGAATCGCCTCAAGGACCCCGTGCTGCCCAAGAGCGAGCGCACCACGGACCGTTGGTTCGACACCACCGCGTTCGCGGTCGCCCCTCCCTTCACCATGCCGAACGATTCGCTCATCCAGCCCCGCCTCCGCGATCCTGGCCGGATCAACTTCGATACCTCCTTCATCCGGAACCAGCCGTTCAAGGAGCGTTACAACGTTCAATTCAGGGCGGAATTCTTCAATATCTTCAACCATCCGTTCCTGAGCTTGGGAGCCGGCTCGAGCGTTACCGTCAATACGCCGCAGTTCGGAAAAATCCTCACCGGGACTGCTCCGCGCGAGATCCAGCTTGGCATCCGTATCGTGTTTTAGGAGGGCTTCCATGGAATCCGGAGTTACCCGCAGATCAGCCGTGGGGGCCTTTGCTTCCGCAGCCCTCACTTCTTCGCTAGCCCGCGCGGCCGATTCTCTCATGCCGCGCGGGGACACCTCGACGACTCCCAAGATCACTCTCTGGCTCGACAATCTCGAGGATGCAACTCTGCGCCGCGTGAAACAGCTTGGGGTCGAGTACGTCTGCATGTCGGGTCCGCCACTGCCGTGGGACGAAGCCGAGGTCCGCTCCCGCGTCGAAAAATTGAAAGCCGCCGGGCTCAGCCTGTTCAACATGATGTTTTCCGGCTTCCCCAAGGCCATCTATGGAAGACCGGGGCGCGACGAAGACATCCAGAAAGTGATCCAGTCTATCCGGGTTGGCGGGAAGCTCGGCCTGCCAGTGATGGAGTACAACTTCTACGCGCACCGCATCGTGGAGGGATACTACGTGGAACCCGGCCGCGGCGGCGCCGGGCTCACGGCGTTCGACTACGCGCGGGTCAAGGATCTACCGCCTCTTCCGGACGTGGGCGCGCACACGATCGATGAGATGTGGGCGAACGCCACCTACTTTCTTAAGGCCGTCGTGCCGGCCGCACAGCAGGCCCGAGTGCGTTTGGCGCTTCATCCGAACGATCCGCCCGCTCCCCTCAGCCGCGGATCGGGCCAGATAATGGGAACCGTGGAAGGCTGGAAGCGCCTTGTAGGCATCGTCCCAAACCCGTCGAACGGCATCACCTTCGATTGTGGAGTGACGCGCGAAATGGGCCACGATCCCGTGGAAGTCTGCCGCTATTTCGGGAGCCGCGATTGTATCAACCATGTACATTTCCGCAACGTCCGTACCCGCGTTCCGCGCGAACAGTACACCGAAGTATTTCTCGACGAAGGGGAAGTAAACATGCTGGCCGTGATGAAGGAGCTGGTCCGCCAGAAGTACCCGAGGCTGATTTACCCGGAGCATCCGCCGCTGTTCGACGCCGACCGCGACAATCCGTTCAAGGGAATTTCATCGCAGCGGTACGCCGGGTTCGCGTACACGGTAGGCTACGCGAGGGCCACACTGCAGGCCGCATTACAATAGAGGGCGACTCCCGCGCTCGACGTCGGATGGTGTGAAGAAGTCGATCGGGGCCATAGGTGAACGCCGAGAAGCAGTTTTGTGCAGCTTGAGCTCATCTGCATTAGTCGTCCATGTAGGGCGCCGTCCTGCTGCCCATTCGCGGTATTCCATGCTTAGGGGCGGCGCAGAATTAACTTCACAGATTTGGTGCAATGGTGTAGTTCCATTTCGGTAGTGTATTTCCCGGAACAGCGACAACTCCAACAGATGAGCTTTCGCGCTCCCCCCGCGGAACTGGATCACTTCCAGGCGCGAGCCGCCAAAACCCGCTGGTCCCCGCGGCGGATCCTGTAGCGCTTGGTGCAGGCCGAAACCGCTGAGCGCTTTCCGCCGCAGCCCGGAACGACGCCTCCGGCTCTCCGGCCTAAAGAACTTCGAGCCCATGGCGGACTTCGGTTGGACTTGGCCCACCAAAATCGAACGCGAGGCGTCCTCACTCTGGACGTTCTACCGAAGCCCGCAACCTGGTCCTGGCGGGCAGTTCGGTTCTGTTCCGTTTCTCCGCCCCGGCCCTGCTCGAAGACTTGCATCGGCAGACTCCGGAGGGCCGCCGCCGCAAGCTCCTTACCTTCGCGAACGTGGGCTTGTTGTGCATTGATGACGCCGGCTATCCGTCCTTCGACGATAAGGCGGCGGACCTGTTGTACCAAGTCATCAACCGGCGCTACGAGCGCAAGCCGGTGAATTCGCCAACAGCTATCGCGTTCGCAGGACGCCCGTTTCGATGCCGTATCCGAAACTCAATCCAGCCCCAACCGCTCGGGATCGCGTTTCGGCAGGTAAGCGGTTCGAAACACCCAATCCCACAAGCTTAGGCTGATGCCGAAGTTCCGGTTCCGAGGGCCGCACTCTGGATGCACATGATGCCAGACATGCATTTCAGGGCTGTTGATGAAGTACCGAAGCGGGCCGACCTGCCAGCGCAGATTGGCGTGCGCGAAGTGCCCGAGCGTCGTGCTGATCACCGCGCAACCAAACGTCGCGGCCGGTGTGAAGCCGAGCAGCGTCGCAGGCAAGTACAGAACGGTTTGGTAAACCACGATTTCCAGACCGTGAAAACGCCAGTTACTCAGCCAGTCCATTTCCACCGTGCTGTGATGCACTTTGTGAAACTCCCAAAGCGCCGGGACCCGGTGCAGCACGTTGTGCACTCACCACTGAAAGAAATCTTTGGCGAAAAGGAGAACCGTCAATTGAGCCCACTCCGGCCACTGCCCCACCGCCTCAAGATGCAGCGGCTGCCGCAGAGGCAGGATGCGCTCCGCCGGAACCAATCCGCTTAACCAGATCGCGACCAGCGCCCCCACTACCTCGGCGTTGAAAAACAGATAGACAAGATCAAGTCCGAACGAGCGCCGCATCACCGCCTGCTTCCGCCGGGGCCAAAGGCGCTCGGCGCCTGAGAACACGATGCCCGAACAAATGAGGAAGAGGGTGTACGGCTGCACGATCCGCGCCTACTGGCTCATGCCGCGCGCAGCGACCTTCCACACCGCTTCCACCTGGTCGCCCCGCACGCAGTACATACGGTCGTAGAGGTTTACGGACGGGTCGCAATGAGGAATGATGAATTCCAGCCGGTCGCCGAGATTTACCGCCGCCGAAGCTTTGGCCAGATTCAGCCGTCCGTGCTCGTCGCCACCCCAGGAAAATCCGATGCCCTCGATGCTCTTCGCCTGCGGTGGAAAAGGCTTGTCTGTCGAAAACGCCTTGAGGCCGCCATCCACGATCGCGGTTTCATCGCTCGGCTTGCTCACGACCGTCGTCAAGACCGACAGGGAGTTCTTGAAGTCGCGATAAACCGGCCCGTCCTGCCCGCCGATCCGGTTGTAGTCCACGTCCATGAACATGAAACTGCCGGGCTGCAATTCGGTGATGCCGTCGATCCCGGAATCGATGTTGTACGTTCCCGTGGAACCGCCGCTCAGCAGTTTGCACTCGATCCCGGCCTTCTCGATCATCCGCCTTGTCTCGACGGCGGGCAGCATTGCCGCGAGCGACGCCTGCTTCCTCGCTTCGAAGCCTACGGTGTGCGACGCGCCGCCGGCGTAGGCCTGAATCCCCGCGAGCCGGAGGTTCGGCTGCGACGCAATCAACTGCGCGAGACCGAGCGCCGGGTCGCCGGACTTGATGCCGGTTCTCCCGCCCACCAACAGATCGATCATTACGTTCATCTTGATTTTCGCGGCGCCGGCGGCGTCGTTCAGATCGCGCACGTTCTGCGCGTTATCCACGGAAAAAATGGTTTCGCGATGCGCCGTCGCGAGCGTGACAGCCCGCTCAATCTTGTACTTACCGATCACGGCGGTGGTCACTAGCAGTCCGCTCACGCCGTTCTTCGCGAACACTTCCGCCTCGCTGACCTTGGCCGCGCAAGCGCCCACCGCGCCGGCGCGAATGAGAGCTTTCGCAATTTCGGGAGTTTTGTGCGTCTTGCCGTGCGGACGGAGAGCGCGGTTATTCGCTCTGGCGTGCTTCGTCATCTTGTCCACGTTCGATTCGAACGCGTCGAGGTCCAGTATCAGCGCGGGCGTCGGCAGGTCGGCTCGCGTGAGCTTGCCTCTCACATCTCCCCGTGCGAGCATCTTGTCGATCTCCGCCCAGCTGTAACCTTGTTTTTCTGTTGCGCCCTTGAGCAGGGCGGGTGCGGTGTTCATAAGAACCGGCCCCACGGCCAGCAGCGTTCGACGATCCATGATCGAATCCTCCTCTGAGTTTGAAATGCCTTTGAATCAGGAATGCCCTGCGATCGTGGCAAAGTCCAGGACTTCGTTCATGGAGCCCTGGCGGTACCCTTCGAGGTCAAGCGTAACGTACTTGAAGCCGAGCTTCTTGAAAATGGCGGTAAACCGGCGCGACATATCGAGAGTCAGCGCGCGTTCCATTTCCTCGGCCGCGATCTCGACGCGCACGATCTCACCATGAAACCGCACGCGGAATTGCCGGAAGCCAAGCGCCTTGATGGCCTCTTCGCCGTTTTCCACCTGCTTGATATTCTGAATCGTAACCGGCGTGCCGTAGGGAATGCGCGAGCTCAGGCACGCCGAGGCGGGACGGTCCCACGTCGGTAAGCCGGCCAGGCGCGATAGCTCGCGGATCTCAGCCTTCCGAAGGCCCGCGTCGACGAGCGGCGCTTTCACCTGGTGTTTCTTCGCCGCGCCCTGGCCCGGGCGGTAATCGCCCAAGTCGTCCAAGTTCACGCCGTAAATGATGTTCTCGATGCCCCGCTCGCGGCCCACTTCTTCAAGGCGTACGAACAGTTCGTCTTTGCAGTGGAAGCAGCGGTCGGCGTCGTTCTTGACATAGTCCGGGTTGTCGAACTCGTAGGTCGCGATGTATTCGTGGCGCAACCCGAACCGGCGCACGAAGGCTTCGGCGTCCCGCTTGTGAGAGGCTGGAATCGACGCCGAGTCGGCGGTAACGGCCAGTGCCGCGTCTCCCAGGACATGCCCCGCCGCCCAGGCGAGGTACGCCGAGTCCGTGCCGCCCGAATAGGCGACAATCACCCGTCCCATCCCTCCGAGCGCCGCGAGCAGCGCCTGCTGTTTATCCTCTAGCGAGGCCATAGCGAGATTATAGCGCGGCGGTTACTGAAGGATCAGGTCGCCCTGTCCGTCGTCGCCGCCGTCCCCGTTCTTGTCCACATCCGGAATCACGCAGGCCGCGGCCACGCGATCTCCCTCTTCCATCCGCACCAGACGCACTCCCTGGGTGGCGCGTCCCACTTCCCGAATTGCGCTCGACTCGATACGGATGATCTTTCCGTCCTTGGTCACGATCATCAGATCGGTATCTTCCTTCACGGAAAGTATTGCCACGACCGATCCGTTCCGCGCCGTGGTCTTCATATTGATGACGCCTTTACCGCCCCTGGCCGTAAGGCGGTAATCCTTGAGCGGAGTCCGCTTCCCATAGCCATGTTCGGATATGGAGAGAATGAGCCCGTCTTTCTCCACGATCTCCATGCCCACCAGGAAGTCCTCCTCCGGCAGATCCATGCCGCGCACGCCGCGCGCGGGGCGTCCCATGGGCCGTACCTGCTCTTCGAAGAAGCGGATCGCCTGGCCGTCGTTCGAGCCGAGAAAAATGTAGTTCCCGCCGCCGGTCAGCCGGGCTGCAATCAACTCGTCCCCCTCGTCGAGACCAACCGCGATAATGCCGCGCGAGAGCGGGTTGTCGAACTCGGTCAATTCGCACTTCTTAATGATGCCGTGCTTGGTGACCATCACGACGAACTGCCCGGCCGTGAACTCGCGCACCGCCATGAACGCCTTCACCGTCTCGTCCGGCTGGAGCGCGATGAGGCTCGAAATGTTCTTGCCCTTGCCGGTCGTGGAGGCGTCGGGAATCTCGTAGATCTTGAGCCAGTAGACCCGGCCCCTATTCGTGAAGATGAGCAGATAGCTGTGCGTGGAGGCGATGAGCAGATGTTCGACGAAGTCCTCCGTCCGCGTGCCCATGCCGATACGCCCTTTGCCGCCGCGCGTCTGCCGGCGGTAGGTATCGACCGCGGTTCGTTTCAAGTAGCCGCCGCGCGTCACCGTGACGGCGACGTCTTCCACCTGCACCAGATCTTCGAGGCGAATCTCTCCGGTGTCTTCGATGATTTGAGTGCGGCGCGCGTCGCCGAAGTCCTTCTGGATCTCCTTCAGCTCCTTGACGATCAGCGCGCGCAGAACCTTTTCCGAGCCCAGGATTTCGAGATAGCCGGCGATACGGATCTGAATTTCGGCCAATTCATCGATGATCTTCTGGCGCTCCATGCCGGTCAGGCGCTGGAGCTGCAATTCGATGATGGCCTGCGCTTGTCTTTCCGTAAACTCGAACGTGGTGACAAGTCCCTCGCGGGCCTCTCTCGGGTTGCGAGCGGCGCGGATGAGCGCGATCACGGCGTCGATCAGATCGAGCGCCTTCTGGAAGCCGAGCAACAGGTGCTCGCGTTCGCGCGATTTCCGCAGCTCGAACGTGGTGCGTCTGCGAACCACTTCGATGCGATGCTCGATGAAGAACTTCAGGCACTCGAGCAGGCCGAGCTCGCGCGGCTGTCCGTTTACGATGGACAGCATAATGATGCCGAATCCGATCTGAAGCTGCGTGTGCTTGTAGAGGTTGTTCAGCACCACTTCGGCCTGTTCGCCGCGCTTCAGCTCGAAGACGATGCGCATGCCGTCGCGATCGCTCTCGTCGCGAATCTCGGAGATCCCTTCGATCTTCTTCTCATTCACCAGCGCGGCGGCGTTCTCGATAAGGCGCGCCTTGTTCACCTGATACGGAATCTCGGTGACGATGATATGCTCGCGGTCCTTGCCCATCTTCTCGATGGCCGCCTTGGCCCGCAACTTCAAGCTTCCGCGGCCCTTCGTAAAGGCGTCGAGTATCCCCTGGCGGCCGAGGATGAAACCGCCGGTCGGGAAGTCCGGCCCAGGCACCATCTCGAGGATTTTCGAGAGCGGCGTCTGCGGATTCTGAATCAGCGCGATCGTGGCGTTAATGATTTCGGTCAGATTGTGCGGCGGAATATTCGTCGCCATCCCCACCGCGATGCCGGCCGAACCGTTCACCAGTAAGTTGGGGACTCGCGTAGGCAGGACTTCGGGTTCGAGCTCGCTCTCATCGAAGTTCGGGCGGAAGTCGACGGTTTCCTTGTCGATATCTTCGAGCAGGCCGGCCGCGATGCGCGAGAGGCGCGCTTCGGTATACCGCATGGCAGCGGGAGGATCGCCGTCGACCGAACCGAAATTGCCCTGGCCCTCGATGAGCGGATACCGCATGTTGAAAGGCTGCGCCATGCGGACGAGCGAATCGTAGATAGGAGTGTCGCCGTGCGGGTGGAACTTCCCCATGACTTCGCCGACGATTTTTGCGCACTTACGCGTGGGCCGGGTCGCGACCAGACCCATCTCCTGCATGCCGAAGAGAATGCGGCGGTGCACTGGTTTCAGGCCGTCGCGAATGTCGGGAAGCGCGCGGCCCACGATCACGCTCATGGCGTAATCGAGATAGGACCGCTTCATCTCATCTTCGATATTGATCGGGATGTGGTTGTTGCCGCCGCCGCTTTCAAGCGGCAACTGCGTGGGCGGAGGTGGAGGGGGCGGCCCCTGAGGGTTATCCTGATCTGCCATGATGGTGTGCTTCTATTTTAACAGAGCGGGACTGCGACGGGCTATTCAGAATTGTCCAATACAGGCTCGGGACCAATGGAGATTCTCTGAGCCCGCATGCAAGCTTGGTTCCACGTTCTCGTGCGCTCAAGCCAGTTGTGACGTTGCCGCCTTTGCTGGGCGCCGCCCTCGGCAATTTCAAGCCGCGTCACGCCTCGACCTTGCTCGGAAAGCGCCCCCTCCAAGTTCCGTCCCCGAAACACCAACCCTGGCCCTTCCCCGCGCCCGGAAAGCGCCGCCCCTGTGCCCCGTCTCGGAGCCGCCACCCTCGGACCCTTCCCTGAAACCCATTACTAAAGTTTAGTTGACAAGACTAAGATTACTTGATATCGTTTGAAGTAGAACATCGAAGGTGCCCTATGGATATCAATCGCTTTACCGAGAAAGTTCAGCAAGCGCTCACCGACGCACAGTCCAAGGCCATCCGCCTTGGGCATCAGCAGGTCGACGTCGAGCACCTCTTCGCCGCCCTTCTCGAGCAGGAACGGGGCCTCTCTGCGTCTATTCTCAATAAAGCCGGAATCCAGGTCGAGAATCTCACCGCTAAAGTCGCCGAAGAGCTCGCCCGCCTCCCCAAAGTCAGCGGACACTCCGGCCCGCCGGAGCAGATCTTCGTCACCTCGCGCCTCAACCGCGCCGCCGTTCAAGCCGAGGACGAGGCGAAGCAGCTCAAAGATCAGTACGTTTCCGTCGAACATTTTCTCCTCGCCATCACGGACGACCCCGGTTTCACCGGCCGTCTGCTCAAGGACTTCGGCCTCACCCGCGAGCGCCTCATGCAGGCTCTCCGCGAAGTCCGCGGCAGCCAGAGCGTCACTTCGCAAAATCCCGAAGCCACCTATGAAGCCCTCGAACGCTACGGCCGCGACCTTACGCAGCTCGCCGGGCAGGGCAAGCTCGACCCCGTCATCGGCCGCGACGACGAAATCCGCCGCGTCATCCAGGTCCTCTCGCGCCGCACCAAGAACAACCCCGTCCTCATTGGCGAACCCGGCGTCGGAAAGACGGCCATCGTCGAAGGGCTCGCCCAGCGCATCGTCCGCGGCGACGTCCCCGAAGGCCTCAAGAACCGCCGCGTCGTCGCTCTCGATATGGGCGCGCTCATCGCCGGCGCCAAGTTCCGCGGCGAGTTCGAAGAGCGGCTCAAAGCCGTCTTGAAGGAAATCCAGCAATCCGAAGGTACGATCATCCTCTTCATAGACGAGCTCCACACTGTCGTCGGAGCCGGTAAGGCCGAAGGCGCAATGGACGCCGGCAACCTCCTCAAACCCATGCTCGCCCGCGGCGAGCTGCACTGCATCGGCGCCACCACGCTCGACGAATACCGCAAGCACGTCGAGAAGGACGCCGCGCTCGAACGCCGCTTCCAGACCGTGCTCGTCGATCAGCCGACCGTCGAGGACACCATCTCCATCCTGCGCGGATTGAAGGACCGCTATGAGCTCCATCACGGCGTCCGCATCAAGGATTCCGCCCAGGTCGCGGCCGCCGTGCTCTCGAATCGCTATATCTCCGACCGCTTCCTGCCCGACAAGGCAATCGACCTTATGGATGAGGCGGCAGCCAAACTGCGAACCGAGATCGACTCCATGCCCGCCGAACTCGACGAAATCTTGCGCCGCGCCATGCAGCTTGAGATCGAGCGCCAGGCTCTTAAGAAGGAGTCCGACCGGCCCTCGAAGGAGCGTCTCGCGAAACTGGAGAAGGAGCTGGCCGACCTGAACGCTCAAGGCGACGCCCTCAAATCCCAGTGGCAGTTGGAGAAGACCGCCGTCCAGCGGCTGCGCGAGATCCGCGAGCAGATAGAGAAGACCCGCACCGAGATCGATCACGCCAAGCGCCAGTACGATCTCAACCGCGCCGCGCAGCTTCAGTACGGAACCCTGGCCGATCTCGAACGCACTCTTAAGACGGAGGAGGACTCCCTCACCCGCAAGCAAGGCGCGTCCCGCATGTTGAAAGAGGAGGTTGACGAGGAGGATATCGCCCAGGTCGTCAGCCGCTGGACCGGCATCCCCGTCTCGAAGCTCCTCGAAGGCGAGATGAAGAAGCTTCTCCATCTTGAAGAGGAGCTGCACCGCCGCGTCATCGGCCAGGACGAAGCCGTCACCGCCGTGGCCGAGGCCGTCATCCGCGCCCGCTCGGGGCTCGGCGACCCGGCGCGTCCCATCGGCAGCTTCATTTTCCTCGGTCCCACCGGCGTCGGAAAAACCGAGCTTGCCCGCGCCCTTGCCCACTTCCTGTTCGACGACGAGCGCGCCATGATTCGGATCGATATGTCCGAATACCAGGAACGCCACGCCGTCGCCCGTCTGGTCGGCGCTCCTCCCGGCTACGTCGGCTATGAAGAGGGCGGGCAGCTTACCGAAGCCGTGCGCCGCCGTCCGTACTCGGTCATCCTCTTCGACGAGATCGAGAAAGCCCATGCCGACGTCTTCAATCTCATGCTCCAGATTCTCGACGACGGACGCCTCACCGACGGCCAGGGCCGTACGGTCGATTTCAAGAACACCATCGTCATCATGACCTCGAACCTCGGCAGCGCCGGCATTCTCGAATATCGCGGCGGCTTCGACGGCGAGGCCTACGAGCGTCTGAAGACCGCCGTGCTCGAAGAGATGCGCCGTCACTTCCGCCCCGAGTTCCTTAACCGGGTGGACGAGACCATCGTCTTCCACTCGCTCTCCGAACAGCACCTGAAGCGCATCGTGGAAATTCAGCTCGACCGCCTGCGCTCGCGCCTCGCCGAGCGCCGCATCCGGATCGAGCTCACCGCCCGCGCCATCGAATTCCTGGTCCGTACGGGCTACGATCCGGCCTACGGCGCCCGCCCGCTCAAGCGCGCGATTCAGAGGAAAGTGGAAACCCCGCTCGGCCGTCTGATCCTCGCCGGTGAGGTGCGCGATGGAGCGACGGTCGTCGCCGATCTCGACGCAGCCGGTGAATTACGTTTCGAATCGAATAGTGAGGTAGCCGCCGCGTAGGACAGGCCTCCCGGCCTGTCGCATCCGGCGATAATGAGAATAAGGTAACCGCCCAATATGGAAAACCTGAAAGTACTGCCCGTCCTTCCGGTCAAGAACACCGTGTTGTTTCCGCAGTTGATGGTGCCGCTTCTCGCGGGCCGGCAAAACTCCGTGGCGGCGATCGAAGCCGCAACCGCCACTGAAGATCAGGAGATCGTTGTCGTCTCCCAGCGCGACGCCTCGGTGGAAACTCCCGGTATCGACGATCTCTATACCATCGGCACGCGCGCGGTGCTGAAGAAAGTCTCAAGGCACGATGGCATCGCGGAAGTGATGGTGTTGGGCGTTGAGCGCGTCGTGATCGTCCGGCTCGATCAGTCCGAACCCTACATGACGGCCCGCATCCGGCCGCTTCCGGCGCCCTCCGACAAGACCCCCCAGGTCGAAGCGTTGCAGCGCGAGATCTCCAGCATGGCGGCGCGCGCGATCGAGCTCGCCAATCCGCGCTCGAATCCCGAGCTCGCCCGTTCGGTCGTCGCCTCGGAGGACGCCTTGCGGCTCGTCTACCTGGTTGCCTCCATCATGGGGCTGGACGTCGAGAAGGAACAGGCCATCCTCGAAGCAGAGACTCGCGCCGACGCCCTCATCCTGCTGCATAAGTACCTCAGCCATGAGCTCAAGGTGCTTGAGCTCCGCAGCGAGATTGCGAGCCAGGCTCAAACGGAAATGAGCAAGGAGCAGCGCGAGTACATGCTGCGCCAGCAGATGAAGGCCATCCAGCAGGAGCTCGGCGGCGGGAATCCGGAGACCGTCGAAATCGATCAGCTTCGCGAGCGCCTTTCGAAAGCCGAGCTGCCCGACGAGGTCCGCAAGGAGACCGAGCGCGAGTTGAGCCGCCTCGAACGTCTTCCCAGCGCCTCGCCGGACCATCACGTCATCCGCACCTGGCTTGAATTCGTGCTCGACCTCCCGTGGAAGGCCGCCGCCGAAGACGCCGTCGATCTCGCCTTCGCGCGCCAGACGCTTGACGCCGATCACTACGGTCTTAAGGAAGTGAAGGAGCGTATTCTCGAGCACCTCGGCGTTCTGAAGCTGAATCCCGCTGCGAAGGCCCCCATCCTGTGCTTCCTCGGCCCCCCCGGCGTCGGGAAAACCTCGCTCGGACAGTCGATCGCCCGCGCCCTCGGCCGCAAGTTCGAGCGCATGAGTCTCGGCGGACTGCACGACGAAGCCGAGCTTCGCGGCCACCGCCGCACCTACATCGGAGCCATGCCCGGACGCGTCATTCAGGCCGTGCGCCGCGCCGGAGCCATGAACGCCGTCCTGATGCTCGACGAGGTGGATAAACTTGGGCGCGATTTCCGCGGCGATCCCGCCTCCGCGCTGCTCGAAGTCCTCGACCCCGAGCAGAATAAGGCCTTTCGCGACAATTTTCTGGACCTGCCGTACGATCTCTCGAAGGTCTTTTTCATCACCACGGCCAACTCGCTCGATACCATTCCCCGGCCGCTGCTCGACCGCATGGAATTGATCCGGCTGGCCGGTTACAGCGAAGAGGAGAAGACCGAGATTGCGCGCCGTTATCAGGTCCCGCGCCAGGTAAAGGAAGTGGGACTGAACGAAGGGCAGATCCAGTTCAGCGACGACGCCATCCGCGAGATCATCTCCGGCTATACCCGCGAGGCGGGCGTCCGTCAGCTCGAGCGCGCCATCGGAAAAGTGGCCCGCAAGACGGCGCTGCATTTCGCCGAAGGCCGCACCGAGCCGATCGCCATCGGAACAGCCGCGGTTTCCGAGCTTCTCGGACCGGCCAAGTTCATGCCCGAGCATGCCCGCAAAACGCTGCCTCCGGGCGTGGCGACGGGCCTTGCCTGGACGGAGGCGGGCGGCGACGTGCTCTACATTGAAGCCACGCTCCTGCCCGACGGGCGCGGCATGACGCTCACCGGGCAGCTCGGCGAAGTGATGCAGGAATCGGCGCGCGCGGCCCAGAGCTATCTCTGGTCTCACGCCAATGAGCTTGGCATCGACCGGTCGCTGTTCCGCCGTTTCGGCGTGCATGTCCACGTGCCGGCGGGCGCGGTGCCGAAGGACGGGCCTTCGGCGGGCGTCACCATGGCCATGGCTCTCGCCTCGGTCTATACGAAGATGAGCGTTCCCCCGGGCACGGCGATGACGGGAGAGATCACGCTGACGGGCCTTGTCCTTCCGGTTGGAGGGATCAAAGAGAAGATGCTGGCCGCCCGCCGCGCCGGCATCAAGCGGGTAATTCTTCCCAGGGAGAACGAGAAGGATCTCCGCGATCTCCCCGAAGGCGTCCGCAACGAAATGGAATTCGTCTTCGCCGAGAGGATCGAAGACGTCTTGAGGGCGACGCTCCCGTTCCTCGCGGCCAGGCTGGCTGCGGCGTAGGCGTTCCGGCGAGCCGTCTATAATTTCCATATTCTGCCCACGAACGCCCGTCTGTGTTCCCGGGCGGCGAGGAGAACCCCCTGACGATCGAGAGCGAACAGACCGGCGCGAACCAGGCCCACGCGTACCGGCAGACCATTGATGAGGTGTTGGCCGCGCTCGGTTCCGACGCGCAGGCCGGCTTGAGTGAAGCTGAGGCGCAGGCTCGGCTTGAACGGTACGGCACGAACGAATTGACGGCGGAAAAGCCGGTGCCCGCGTGGCGGAGGTTTCTCGAGCAGTTCCGGAATGCGCTGGTCTTACTGCTGCTCGTAGCCACGGCGATCTCGGCGGGACTGTGGCTGTATGAGCGCGAATCGGCATTGCCATTTGAAGCGATGGCGATCTTCGCCGTCGTCATGCTCAACGCCGTCCTGGGCTACGTGCTCGAGTCGCACGCCGAACAGGCGGTCGCCGCGCTGCGCCATATGTCGGCCGCGCATGCGAGCGTCATTCGCGGCGGCGAGCGGCGGAGCATCGCCGCAAGCGGGGTCGTCCCCGGCGACATCGTCCTCGTCGAGGAAGGCGATACCATCGCGGCGGACGCGCGAGTGATTCAGTCGGCCGCGCTCCAAACGGCGGAAGCCTCCTTGACGGGTGAGAGTTTGTCTGTGTCGAAGGAGGCCGCGCCGGCCGCGGATGAGGCCGAACTCGGAGACCGAACCAGCATGATCTTCAGCGGAACGGCCGCGACCTACGGACGGGGGCGCGCGGTCGTCACCGCAACCGGAATGCAAACCGAGATCGGGCGCATCGCCGGGATGCTCAAAGAGGCCAGGAAGGAAACCACGCCGCTCCAGAAGGAGCTCGACCGCGTAGGGAAAATCCTCGGAGTCGTCGTCGTCGCGATCGCCGTCGTGATGATCGCGACCATCCTCATCGTTGAAGACGTGCGCGGGTTTTCCGCGATTTTCGACGTGCTCATTCTGGGCGTGGCGCTCGCGGTCGCGGCGGTCCCGGAAGGCCTGCCCGCGGTCGTGACCGCGGTCCTCTCCCTCGGCGTCGAGCGGATGGCGAAGAAGAAAGCCATCGTGCGCCATCTCGCGGCGGTCGAGACGCTTGGATCGGCGAACATCATCGCTTCGGATAAAACCGGCACGCTGACGAAGAACGAAATGACGGTGCGCGCAATCGTCACCGCGAGCGGGCGCGTGAATTTCAGCGGCACCGGTTACGCGCCTGAAGGCGAAGTCGCTCAACAGAATAAACCCGGAGCGATTGACGGCGCGCTGCGAATCGAGATCGATCGCGCGCTCACCGTAGCCAGCCGCGCCAACAACGCCGCGCTGCAGGAGAACGGAGGCCGATGGGCCGTGCATGGCGATCCAACCGAAGGATCGCTCCTCGTCGCGGCGCGCAAAGCCGGCCTCGCGGCTGAGCAGTCCGAAACCCGCTTCGAACGCGTCTCGGAAATCCCTTTCTCGTCCGAGCGCAAGTTGATGACGACGATTCATACGGACGCCGAACGGCGGGAACGCCTGCTCGTCTTCACAAAGGGCGCGCCGGACGTGCTGCTCGCGCACTGCTCGCACGAGCTTGTGGGTGAGGAGGCAAAACCGTTGAGCGAGGAGCGCCGGGCGGAGATCTTGAAGGCTAACGAAAAGCTCGCCGGAGAAGCCTTGCGCACGCTCGGCGTCGCCTCCCGCTCGCTCGCGGCGGCTGCGCTCGAGGCCGGTGAAGTGGACGATCGCGCCGAGCGCGACCTCGCGTTCGCCGGACTCATCGGCATGATCGATCCGCCCCGCGCGGAAGCGAAGGAAGCCGTCGCCCGCGCGAAGGGGGCGGGGATTCGCCCCATCATGATTACCGGCGATCACCCCATAACCGCCGCCGTTATCGCCGCCGAGCTCGGAATCGTCGAGAACGGGCGGAGCGTCTCGGGGGCGGAGCTTGAAAAGGCGTCCGATGAAGAGCTGATTGAAATTACCAGGGAAGTGTCGGTCTATGCGCGCGTCAACCCGGAACACAAGCTGCGAATCGTGAAGGCGTTGCAGCGCCAGGGCGAAATCGTGGCGATGACCGGCGACGGCGTCAACGACGCGCCCGCCTTGAAGACCGCCGACATCGGCGTGGCGATGGGCATCACCGGCACCGATGTTTCGAAGGAAGCCGCCGACATCGTGCTGGCCGACGACAACTTCGCTACCATCGTCGCGGCGGTCGAGGAGGGGCGCGCCATCTTCGCGAATATCAGGAAATTCCTGCGCTTCCTGCTCTCGTCGAACATCGGCGAAGTGCTGACCATGTTCTTCGGAGTGCTGCTGGCGGACGGGATTGGGCTGACGGCGGCAGGCGAAGGCGGCGTGGCGCTGCCGCTTCTGGCGACGCAGATACTGTGGGTTAACCTCGTGACGGACGGCGCGCCCGCGCTCGCGCTCGGCGTCGACCCGGCCGACGCGGGCGTGATGTCGAAGCAGCCGCGCCCGCGGGGTGAAGGAGTGATTACGCGCCGCATGTGGGCCGGCATTTTCTTCGTCGGCGCGGTGATGGCGGCGGGCACGCTGCTCGTTCTTGACGCTTCGCTTCCCGGCGGCCTGATCGAAGGCTCGGGCAATATGCGTTACGCCCAGACGATGGCGTTTACGACGCTGGTGATGTTCCAGCTATTCAACCTTTTCAACGCGCGTTCCGATTCCCAAAGCGCGTTCCGCGGACTCTTCGGGAATCCTTGGCTGTGGGGGGCGATCGTGTTGTCGGTCGGCTTGCACGTGGCCGTGATTTACCTGCCGTTCCTGCAACAGGCATTTTCGACCGTGAGCTTGAGCGCGGGCGACTGGCTGCGCTGCGCGGCCGCGGCAAGCTCGGTGCTGTGGCTGCGCGAATTGAGCAAGATCGCCACCACGCCCCGAGCCGTGTTTTGGCGTACGTAGCCGCTTGCCGAAGCGGAACCAGGCATGCTCTTCAGAGTTTGCGTTCGCCTCCGGAACCCGGCCGCGATTTTTTCGCCCGGTGGAATGTTTTTTTCACGGCCCATCCAGTTTCGCGGCCCGTCGTCGAAATCCTTGCAGAAAATGGAGTTCGTCTTCGCCGAGCGGATCGAAGACGTCTTGAAGGCGACGCTCCCGTTCCTCGCTGCCAAGCTGGCCGCAGCGTAGAGAAGGAAGGCTCAGTGCCCGTTCCACGTGGGGCGGGGCCCAAAACGCATTACAAAGCCGCAGGGCAGCGTGCGGGCCAACGAACCTGATGGTTATCGGGAGCGGAACTGGCGGAAGCTGGTGGGAGCCCCCTCGATACGCGACTCTCGCCGGTTCTCGATTCGGAGGTACGTATTGAGTAGGTGGCCTCGACGCTTCTAGCACATTTTAAGACCAAACCGTTTGGTATGTGAAGGATCTGGTTTCAGTTTTTATAGCCCCACACCCTAGACACTGAAAATCGATTTTGGAGTTGCCTCATGGTTTGAGACAAACAGTTAAGACTCAAAATTCATTGAATGGAGAAAATGAGTCATGGGATTGTCTCGACGGAAGTTCACACGTGAGGTCAAAACGGTCGCAGTCCAGCGGCTGGAAACGGGTTCCTCGATCGCCGAAGTGGCGCGCGCG
>CAMDED010000116.1 GCA_945893365.1 Candidatus Sulfopaludibacter sp. SbA3
CTCCTCGTAAAGCGCGTCCTTCTCCACCTCCTCTCCCGAACCCTTCCTCTTCCGGCCATCCACGAATACCTCCGCCAACTGCTCCGTCGCCGTCTTGCGCCACTGCCCGATTTGCACCGGGTGGACGTGGAACTGCGAGGCCAATTGGCGCAGCGTCCGCTCCCCCCGAATCGCTTCCACCGCCACCTTCGCCTTAAACTTCGCACTGTACTGCTTTCGCGTCGTCGTCATGCCCTCTCCTTGCCTCACGACTCCGCCGAAATTCTAACTTATTGCCTGGTCTGAAATATGGGGTCCACTATAGTCTCTTGAGGTCCTTCACGCCACGCGATAAGAGTAAAGGCGCGCGTTACGCAGGTGAAATCGCAGGCGTACCGGACGCCCTCGAAGGCTCACCAGTTTCGCCGCGTTCCATCGCAACGGCTGATCGACGCCATCGCCTTTCACCGGTATCGAGTCCTGTTCGGAGAAGCCCATGATCGCGATGCGTTTCTCATCGAGCAATGCCGCGGTGATCTGCCCGTAGTCCGCTTTAGAGTTGATGCGCAGATCCGAATTGGCGAACTCGAACGGCCGAGTGGTGATCACACCGCCGTCGTAGCCCGCCCCTATCGAGGCAAAGCCATCGAGCCGCAAGGTCGCCAGGCAAATTCCCCCGCCATCAAGCGCCGAATCGTTGCCCTTGTAGGGCTGGTGCCGGTTGGCCAAGGCCCGGTAGTAAATATATAGCCGATCCCCCACGCGAATGGGCGGCGCACCCGTCAGCATTATCGTGAAGCGGTCCGGGTCGCCAATCTCGCCGGATCCGACTAGCGGCCCGCCGGTGCGCGGGCGCTGCCAGCGTTCGCCGTCGCGGCTGGTAATCAAATGCAGCGTCAGCCGCGGGTCATTCAAATCGCGCTGGAAATAGGTAAGGAAGCCGAGGTACCGGTCGCCGTAAACAAATCCCACGTGGTTGTAAATCGTATTGCCTAATTCTCCATCTTCGGCCATCAGGCAATCGCGGGGCGGCGTCCAGTTGACAAAATCCGTGCTGACGCTCATGGCGCGATTCGGAATGCGGCGCAGATAGGCAACGTATCGCCTGCGCAGAGTGTCGATCATCATCGCCTGCGCGTCGCCAACTGGGCCGAGGTCTTTGGTTCCCGGCCGCGGGTGGTAGCGGAAGACGGGGTCGGCGCTATGTGTCCACTCTATGCCATCAGGCGAGGTCATCGTGAAAATGCCGCTCTGCGGTCCATCCCAGTCGTAGCTGGACCACCCAAGCGCTTTATACCGCCGTTGCGGGTCGGCATCGAGCGGATCCTTGAGGACAGATTCCCAATGCGCCATACCGTCGCGATAACCGTCGCCGATGACGACATTATTGGCGCGCGTGCCGCCCGCATCGTGTAGCCCGAGCTTTGGGCGATCCCACTCGAGTCCATCCTGTGATACCGCATAGCAGAGCACAGAGTTCGCGCGGCAGTTGGGTCCCGAACAACCGGAGATGTCGCGCCCAGATGTACCACCGTACCAGGCCTTGAAAACCCCCTCCTCGGCATCCAAGACCACCGAACCCCAGGCGCCACGGGATTGCTCCCAAGGATGCACCCGCCGAAGCACGGGATTAGCCCGGTGCTTTTCCGCCGCATGAAAAGTGCGAATCACGTTCTCGATGGACTCTACGCGATCGTAATCGACAAACAGTTGCGGAGAGCCGTCGAGCATCGGATATTCGCTTGCCTTGGCGGCAACGGAGCATCCAGAGGACAGGATTTTCAGAATGTCACGGCGGGTAAGCATATTGGAACTTCGTTACTGGTGCGTCGCAATAAGCTAGGCATCGCAGGGGCGCCGGCCGCATGATCAAATGCTCGCTATCCACGCGGTAAAATCCGCCCCCTCTCAAGATACCGGAGGCGCCGACAGTCACGCCGATCTCGTGCAGAAGACATCATAATATCGAAAATCGATACCGAGTGTGGCCGGCCACCGCCGTGTTTGAGAGAGATTTTAGCTCCAATAGCCGAGCTGCTTAGAAGACTTTCGCTCGCAATGGCGTTGAGACACTGTCTTCAGTCGCTGTAGACGTCACAGAGCAAAACCCCTTCGGTCGCGTCTGGCCCAAGCGTCCGGACGAAGATCCTGAGTATCGTCACTTCTTCCGCTTCGTGCGCGAGATGGACTATCGCCGTGGCCTCACTATTTGAGGCCCCCATCGGCAGCATGGAATAAAGATGCTGAAGCGAGCCTTCGCTTCTTCGCGGAAATGCTCGCCGGCTGACTTGAGCGGAATCTCTTCCCGCGCCGGGTCAAAACTTGCAGACGCCGTTTCGGCAAGAACGCGATTTCGCCCGGTTCGCAAAAGCATCCTCGTTCGAATATTCTTGTTGAGGCTGCCCCGACCGCCAAGAATTCAAGCGTGCCTCTGCAGTACGTTGTCAGCACGGTGAAGGAATTCCGCCTCATGCATGAGATGTACGATCAGATCTCGAAAACCGCGGATGTCCAAGAATACGACGATAGATCGTATTGCAGAAGTCGAGATATCCTTACCGAGACCTTCATCCCGCGGGACAGAGGAATACTCAGCAAGCGTTTCCTCAAATCAAACAGCAGCTCCGGAAGCGGTTTCCCGGGTGTCCACACGGCATTAGCATGAGCCGCCGAGGAGAAAGGACTGTACCGCCGGCTGGTGG
Source organism: Candidatus Sulfopaludibacter sp. SbA3 (assembly GCA_945893365.1). Taxonomy (GTDB): domain Bacteria; phylum Acidobacteriota; class Terriglobia; order Bryobacterales; family Bryobacteraceae; genus SYKU01. The sequence goes on from CAMDED010000116.1 coordinate 2,682, forward strand.
AGGAAGGCTGTTCTGCTTAGAGAGGAATGCATCCCGCAGGCGACCGTATGCCGCTCGCGCAGCGCGGAGCAAAATTGCTACGGCGCCTTGCAAGCGAAATTCTCAGCATCGTTGGTGCTACCGATTCCCCTGTACACAGCCACCTCCGGATAAGGGCACAGTGGGCGCGTCATGTCCACACGGTTGCTAGTCACGTGAGCAGCGACTATCTGTGCCGGAGCCGCGCCCGATTCCCGCCACCGCTCCATCGCCGCGAGAGCATTGAACTGGTTGGGGCCGGGACCGCCGCCGCAATGCGCCATGCCGGGCGCCATGAATAGTCGCAGCCAGTCCTGCTGCTTCGGGCCCATTTTGGCGAGCACGCTGGAATAGTAGTCAAGCGTATTCAGCGGAGAGATCGCTCCACCTGCCGCTCCGTCATTCCAGCCGTGATAGATCAGGAGTTTTCCGCCACGCTTCTTAAAGACCGAAAGATCCGGATCCATGCCGTTCATGTAACCACCCTTTTGATCCGCGAGCGCCGTATCGCGCTCCAGGTCAAAAGTGCGCCACTCCCAATTCGGGTCCTCGTGAGCTACGTATCTGAACATGTCCACATTCAGCTCTCCGGGCTCCGCGGCGCTGCCCGCCAGCGCTGCCCAACCCGCTTCGCCACCGGGCGGCAGGCCGGGGTAAATCACTTCACCGGACTTTTTCTTCGCCGGTGCGTAGGCCATCTTCACCGCCTCCACCTGCGCAGCGGTCAGGCAGTTGTCCTGGGCGCTCCCGCGGCATAGCAGCGTCGAGGGATCGAAATGGCACATGCGCGGGTCGGTCAGAAGCCCGTCCTTGATTCCGTCGAGCGCGTCGCAAGCGGCGAGTACCGCTTTATTCAAAAGCGCGGCTTTGGCCGGCGGTACAGCCTTGGCTGAGTCTTTAATGACCGCCGCTTCGAGCGCGAGCCGCCACGCACATAAGCGAGTGTAATTGCTCGCCGGAGCTCCGGCGATGATGCCGTCGAAGTCTTCCGGATACTTCTGTGCCGCAATCAGCCCCTGACGTCCGCCCGTCGAGCAGCCATTCCAGTAGGAGAGCCGTGAACCCCGGCCATAGTAAGCGGAAATAATCGCCTTCGCCGTTACAGTCATCTCGTGTACCGCACGGTGGGAGAAGTCGACGACCTTCTCCGGATGGCCCACCGCGAAGCGGGCGCTTCTCCCCTCGTGCCCCGTATCGGTCGAAGCAGTCGCGTAGCCTTCGTGAAGCGCCGTCGCCATGCCCGCATAGCTGATCGCGCCCACCCATCCGCCGCCGCCGATTGCTAGGAATTTTCCGTTCCAAACCGAGCCGGCCGGCAGCCAAATCTCCATCTTGATCTCGGAATCCGGTGAAGGCTTCAGCGTCGCAGCCACGCGGCAGTGCGCCGGCAGCATCTGCGTGGCTACCGGCGCGGCTCCCGGATTCGCTAAAGGTCCTGCGGTGGTTGACTCCGCCGAGGTAATCACCGTACCGGCCAGCTTCAGCGACTTCACTTGCTCGCACGGCGTTTGCGCGAAGGCGGCGAACCCTGCCACCACGGACAGACAAGAAAATCTACACCACATCTATTTCCCCCCCATTCCCCAAAGTGCTCACGAGCGCCTATTTCGTTCCGTGGCTCCAGATTCGCCACCGAGTCAGCAGCCACTCACGCAACTTCTACAATGTGTCACATTTATGATTCTTATATGAGGCTCCCGCCCCAAATGTGTGATTTCGGGTACAGCACGTTCCCGTGCGTTCGGACCGCAATCCGGAAAAAGACCGGACTTGCCATACGCCACGTTGTACGCAGGGGTCCGGGATAGCGGCGCCCTGCAAGACGTCCAGCCTGCCAAGATGGCAGTCCAACCGCACCTCAAGCAGGGAGGCCCTTCCAGAAAGACGGGGCGTCAAACCGGCACAAGCATCAACTCGTGGAGCGCGAAGGCCTCCGCTCTGTATTCTCGGGGATCGCAAGGAAGGCCGGTGAGACAGCACTCCACTCGGTCCAGAGAATCCAGAGGTGACGGGGCCAGCGGCAGTCGCCATCGCGTCACGCCTGTCGAAGAACTACCACACCGGTCCAGACTACCTGGACGCACAGCGGATCAAAGCAAGATGATGACTTGGCGCCCCCTGGGAAAACGGTGGGCGACGACATCCGGAAAAGGCCCCTCGGTCTGAATATGCTCCAAAAAGGAAAGTTGCAGAACAACTCGGTGTCTGTCAGTCGCGCGCCTTTAGCTGGGTGAGGAACGCATTCACCCCGGGAATCCGGTGCATGCCAGCCGTCGTCGACTTCCTCGGCTATAACCCGCTGCCACCGTCCAACACCTGGCCGCGGTTGTGCGCCAGCGGACAGGCCGGGGGCATTCGCAGAAGGAATCCGGCAGGCGGATCGGCGTGGCCCACGCGACTTTGGCGAAATGGGAGCAGGGGAAGAGAGATCAATCAGACGTGTTCCTGGCACGGGTAAATCGGTCACTCGATGATGATGAGAAAGAAACGGCGCTCCATCTCGCGCCGGAGGGTAGCGAATTGCTTTTTCTCGAATGTGGCCAAGCCGACCGGGCCGCTGGTGGGAAGGTATTTCGCGACGACAATCCGTTTGGCGATTCCGGCGGCTGTTCCTCCTGCCGTCAGCCATCAACTTCTCGATGTCCGCCGCCTCGTCAGGAATACCGGTGTAATCTATGAATTGATGCGATCACTGCTTGCTGTTTCTCTCCTCATGCCGTGCGCCCTGTTGGCGCAGCCGGCCGAACAAAACGTGATTTTTGGAACTTACTCCGGCCTTGCACTGTTGATGGATGTCTACAAGCCAGCGTCGCCCAACGGATACGGGATTGTGGTGATCCCCGGCAGCGGGTGGCACACCGGCCTGCCGTACAATGCGAACCTGTTGAAACAGTCGAAAGAGTTCTCGCTGTACGTACAAAAGCTGAGCGCCGCGGGGTACACAACTTTCGTAGCGACTCATCGTGCGGCGCCGCGTTTCCATTTTCCCGACGCTGTCGATGATGTACAGCGCGCGGTTCGCTACGTGCGCCAGAATGCAGCTCGGTACGGCCTTGATAAAGACCGCATCGGTGCATTGGGCGCGTCTTCGGGGGGCCACCTCGTGAGCATGCTTGGCACACTGGACGGAAACGGGACCGCAGACAGTCAGGATCCGGTCGAACGGCAAAGCTCCAAAGTTCAGTGTGTGGTCGCTCTTTATCCAGTGACTGATCCAGCGAAGGTGGACACTCCGTCCGGGTTGCAGGCTGTTACTTCATTCATGGGAGCGCCTCCACGGTTCGACCCGAAGCGCTACCGCGACGCCGCTCCCCTAACCCACGTAACGGCGGACGACCCACCGTTCCTGCTGATTCACGGCGACGCCGACAAGACCGTGCCTTATAACCAGTCGGAAGCCATGGAAGCTGCGTTGAAGAAGGTGGGCGTTACCGTGAAGCTCGTGCGTGTACCGGGAGGCGATCATGGATCGGACTTTCCCGGCAATACGCAGAAAATGGATTGGCCCGGCATGTCGCTTGAATGGTTCGATACCTACTTGAAGAAGAAACCGTAATGTCCGCTATCTTGATTGCGTGTTCTCGATTTGCGCTGCCGCGGTGCGCTCCGCGGCCGTGAACGACCCGATTGGTATCGGGAGGTAGCTGGCTAGCCCGTCACCCCCGTCCAGGAAATCCGTTTTTTGCCAGTCATTATCCGCTTCCTCCGCGAGAAGGGCGTGAATCCCAGGAGCGTCTTAATGCCCTTGCGATGGCCGTATTCGATCAGCTCCTTTACGAAATCGGCTTGGACGTTTTTGTGGTCTCGGTTGTACTGCCAGGTGATCGGAAACTTCCTGGAACGGAATCGGCAGCCGACCAGAGCAGCACCGTGTTGCCGCCGTCGGACTGAATGCGGTCGTAGATCTGCTTCCATTCGGCGGAGCCGAAGGCCGGCATGCGGCAGAACGTGGAGTAGTAGCCGCGCAGTTTGATGAGTTCCTCGGCTGCAGTCGCCACAACGATGGCAAGCAGCCGGGCAAGCAGAATTCGCCAAAGCCGGTTGCTCATGATAGACCCTCAGCACGCCAGGGAAATGCGCCGCGCCCGTTCGGCACGGAGGTTGCTCCGCCGGCGCTTCTGCCTGAGGTTGAATTGCCGGTTGTTGCCGATCTCCTCGCTGTTCGCATTGGACTTCAGCGCGCCTCCGGACTCTTCTCGCCGCATCGGACCATCTTCAGAACCAGCTCGGCGCCTGGCGGTTCGTCACGAAGCCGGCCATGGCCGTCTTGGGATGCCAACTGAATTCCCCGATGCGAGATATTCGACTTCGTTCGCCGGCGAGCTGTCCGACACTTCGCACAGAATATCGAGCCCCTCGAGGCCTTTTGCCGGGCTCGGAGACGATATCCAGCTTCGCGCCCGTCAGCTCTTCGAATGCGGTGGTGAAGTAGCGAGCCGATGGCAGGTCCGCCGGTCCGGCTATAACCTGCGCTCCTCCGCGCGGATCGACCAAAGCGATGGACCGGGCGCCACCGCCGGGCGAGGAACAGCGCTCAAGAACCGCGGCGCCGGCCAGCGCCGATCCGCCCGTTAACAGATTACGACGATTCATTCTCCACCTCGGAAATCAACTGGCCGGCGCTAAAATCGTCCGGCAGGTGCGCCGGGCGCACAAATCCCGCACAGATGGTCGGCGGCCACTTGATCGTGGATCCCGTCCCGACCGAGACCCAGGTTTCGCCGTCATATTCGGGAGCCGCGTCCCGCCGGGCACACGCTACGGCTACCGCGGACGCGGGCTCCAGCGCGTAGCCTTCCCGCGCCATTGCTCGCGCGGTGGCAACAATCCGACCGTCATCTACTTCCAGTGCCGCGCCTCCGGAGTCATAGATGGCGTGCAGCGCCGCATCGCCTCCGATCCTCTCCGCGATCGATAGAGCCACTGTGTGAGGGTTCTCGACGGCCTGCATCTTCCGGTCGCCGCGCCGAAACGCCAGCACATAGGGATTCGCTCCGGACGCCTGGCAAGCCATCATGCGCGGCAGCCGGTCGACCACGCCGATCTTGTGCAGTTCGACGAAACCCTTCCACACTCCGTAAAAGCCGTCGCCGCTGCCGACGGGCGCGTAGACGCGGTCCGGCGCTTTGCCGCCCAACTGCTCCACAATCTCGAAGGCGATAGTCTTGAAGCCTTCCACACCGAACGGGTTCGCGTAGCCGTCGCGAGGGCAGAGGATCGAGCTGGGGAACCAGTCGCCGCGCGCCACCAGCGCTTTCCCCAGAGCGGCCTGGGGTCCGCCGAGGAACACGGATGCTCCGTAGTGGCGCATCAGAGCGAGTTGCAGATCGGGCGCGTCGGAATGGCAGAAGATCAGGCACCGCATGCCCGCCGCGGCCGCATACGCCGCCGTCGCGTTGCCGTGGTTGCCGGTGCTGCTCGCAAAGACGCGCTGGAATCCGAATTCGCGCGCCACCGAGATGGAGAGGCAATTCGCGCGGTCCTTGTACGACCAGGTGGGATTCGAGGTCTCGTTTTTCAGCATTAGCCGCGGGCCGCCGGCGCGGATGGGGACGAGCGGCGTGCCGCCCTCGCCGAGTGAGATTCGATTCTCCGCCGCCACTCGAGGCAGCAGCGCGCTCCATCGCCAGATGCCCGGAGCGCATTCGTCGCGCACGGCCGCCTGCAGGCTCGTGTAGTCGTAGCGCATCTCGAGCGGCGCCTTCCGGCCCTCGGACGCGCAGTGGGCGCAGCCGGTGAAAACCGCCGCCACCCGCTGCCGCCGGTGACAGACCAGACACTCGAGCCATTGCTCAGGCTTCGCTGCCAATCAGCACCCCCCAATCTCCGGCGCGAATATAGGCCTTGCTGCGAAGTCCGAGCACGCGGCCCGCGTGCTGCGCGACGAAGCGTTGGCAAACTGCACCGCGCTCGTTCTGAATTTCCGCCAGAAGATCACCCGGCGCCGCCCGATCGCCAAGCTGGCGGCGCGCGCGAAAAATGCCCACGGCGGACGCCGGCATCCAGTCTCCGGTGACCACGCGGCCGCCCGGAGCCAGCGTAGCGCCAGTGGTTGAGACTCCCGCGAGCGCCATGCAGGAGAGAACTCCGGCGGCGTAAGCGACGACGCCAGCCTCGGAAAGCTGTCCAGCGCCATGGTATTCGCAGCCCACCGTCGTGATACCAAGTTTCCAGCATTCGTACGAGAGCACACCATTGGTGGGCGGGAGCAGCCAGGCGTAGGGCAATCCGAAGCGTCGGGCATAATCGAACGACGGATTTCCCGCAATCGGCTCTCCGTAGAATCCGGCTACCGGCGCGAACTGGTACTCGACGCCTCCACTGTGCAGATCGATGAGGAGATCGGCATGCCGCGCGACCTCGAAGACGTGCGCGGCCAGCCGCTCGGTCGGAGAGCCGTTCGCGTTGCCGGGAAACGTGCGGGCGAGATTCAACCCGTCGCCGGGCGAAGTGCGCTGCGCCGCTCGCCACGCCATGGAGTTCACCACCGGGATCAGGATCGCCGACCCGGCCAGCATCCCGCCATCGAGGCGGCCTGCCAGTTCGGCCACCGCCGCCGGCCCTTCGTATTCGTCGCCATGCACTCCCGCGGTGACCACGGCGAGCGGCTTGAGCGAAACGCCTCGCACGAGGAAGGCGTCGACGCCTCCCGGCAGCGCCGCCCACTTGCCGCTCGACGGCGCGAGACTCTCAAGCGTTGTCATCGAGCCGCCTCGTCCTCGACCCGTACCTCACGGCCGCTGCGTAGGGACCGCAACGCGGCCATCACGACCTTCTCCGTAGCCAGTGCGCCCTCCACCGGGGACTGCACCGGCGCGCCTTCTTCAATCGCCCGCAGAAAGTACTCGAATTGCAATTTCAGGCATCCTGCGTATTCGGGCGCGCCGATGATCACCGAGTCGAGCTTGCGCAGCCCATCGCCGGTCAGCAGGGACGAAGGTCTGTCCGTCAGATCGGTCTCGAAGATTCCGAACTCGCCGTGGATCATCATGCGCGATCGCGCGCACTGATTCAGCGGATGTCCCTGGTCTTTCAGCCACGCGATGTGATCGACCGCCATTGCCCCGTCCGGGAAGGTCATCAGGATCGTGGCGCTGTGCGGGATCGAGCTGTCGGGATAAACCTGGACGGCACGCGTCAGCACCGCCGCCGGCATCGCCCCCATCAGCCATACAGTCAGGTCGATGTTATGCACCGCGGTGTCGAGGACGCCGAGTTCCCAGGCTGGATTCGACATCGTATAAGGCGCAACGCGCGAGGTATGCATGGCGCGAATCCGTCCCAGGCTGCCATTGCGTACAGCGCGTTTCGCCTCCAGATAATTCACGTTGAATCGTTCGCAGAAGCCCACCTGCGCCACCTGCGGGCTTGTCCGCGCGGCGTCGACAATACGCCGTGCGTCTTCGAGAGTGCCCGCGAGGGGCTTTTCCACGAACACATGCTTGCCCGCGCTAAGGGCCTTCAGCGTGATATCGGCGTGCGTGCCGCTCGGCGTCGCCACCACCACGGCTTGCACACTCGCGTCGCTGAGCGTTTCTTCCAGGCTCGCGTAGGCTCTGAGCCCGTGCTGCGCCGCGACCTTGTCCAACTCCGCGCGATTCGCATCGAACAGGCCGGCGATCCGGCAGCCGCGAATCGACTGCAGGTTCTCGACGTGCACCTTACCGATGTTGCCCACGCCACAGATTGCCAAGCTCATCATTCGGCGGCCACTCCCAGTCTGGGTCTTCGGCGCAACCATATCCCGGCAGCGATTGCCGCCATGGCCGCGCCCAGATTCGCCCACGCCGCTCCGCCGCTCGTGAATACGAGCGCGTTCACGCCGAGCACTACCGCCACGGTGAACGCGATCACCGCCGTGAGGCCGGCAAGGCCGAAGGTATTCACTGTATCCGATGGCTGCCGTTCCGCTGCTTCCATGGCCGACCGCTCCTCGGGCGAGAGCAGTTCGCTGATGTAGGAGTCGAAGCCTTTCCAGAAGACATACGCGAGTACCGCCATGCCCGTTAGCAGCGCCGCGCCCAGCCCGTAATCGGCGACGTACAATCGCGAAATCCCAACAATGTACGCCATAACCGATGCGGCGCCGGTCACCGAGAGGGCCATCCCCTTCGCCACAAGATCCCAGCGCGAGTGGCGCTCGCCCGACACCGGCCCCCAGAATCCAAGTGGCTTGGCGCGCTGGTAGAAGCGCTGCAGCAGCTCCCGACGCTCCGGAGCCGTGACGAGAGTTGCCGCTATCCACAACACCGCCGAGAGCGCGATGGCCGCGAACATGCGATTCCACCACGTCATGTCCGGCCATAGGAAGCGCATCGCAAGATAAGCGCCCCCTCCGCCGAACGACGCCGCCACACGGCCCCAGCCGTTGAATCGCCACCACCACCACTGTGCCCAGTTCGCCGACATCTCCGATGCGCTCAAGCCCACCTTAAAGATCGCCACATCGAACAGGAACGCGACCCGGTACACCACGATCAGCGCCAGTCCGAGGATCACGAAGATGGCCAGGCGTCCAACGATCATGTAGTGCGCTTGCGACGCATTCTTGACCAGGTACCGGCGGTAGATGTCGTTGAGCAGCACCTGGGAACCGAAGTTAAGATTGTCGCCGACCACCGAAACGATCCCGCCCAGCATCGCGACGAACACGAGGCCCAGCATTCCGGGCCCGAGGTAATTCGTCATGAGCAGCCCGTAGGTAAGCTCGCGATCGAGCGACCCGTTTCGCAGTCCCGGCCAGAAGGTAATCGCCGCCAGGCACGGCACGCTCACCAGCCATACCAGTGTGAACAGCGTCACCTCGGTGACCAGGTACATTTTGCAGGCTTCCTTTGGACTGCGTGACGACAGGATGCGCTGTCCCTCGACGGCTCCGCCCATGGGCGCCGCGTCGCCGCCGTAGCCGATGCTCGTGCCAAGGAGCCAGCCGATGCAGGCGATCGAAGGGAAGACCGCGTTCTCCCATTGTGGGAAGCTCTCGAGCGTCACCGGGTCGATCGCCGTAAGCTTCCTCGCTAGTTCGGCCGGTCCGCCCACCGCGATCAAAACCTTCACGGCGAGCACCACCGAGCCCATCGTCATCACAGCGATCTGGACGATGCTGCTGAGCACCACGCCGAGGTACCCGGAAAGATACACGTAGCCCACCGCCAGCGGCAGCGCCAGCAACAGCGTCTCGGTGCGGCTCCAGCCTAGAATCGGCTCGGCAATTTTCACCAGGGCGAGCAGAGAGATACCCGTCCACGCGACCATCGCGATCAGCGATGTCCGCACCGCCAGCCACAGCCGCATCAGCGAAGCCGGCCGGCCTTCGAAGCGGAGCTCATAGAATTCGAGCGCCGTGAAAGTGTTAAGTCGCTTCCAGAACACAGCGAACAGAATCGCGCCCAGAAACAGCGCGATACCGAAGCGGCTCAAATAGAACCAACAAACAAAGATGCCGGTGACCGCGGCCATCCCCCCGTAGGCGACGGCCGAATCCGCGCTCATCATCGAGGCCGCGTACGAGATGCCGGTCATCCAACCCGGCATGTTCCGCCCGCCCAGGAAATAGTTTTCCAGACTCTCGGCGGCGAAACGCCGGCTGCGCCATCCGATGAACGCGATGACGCCCATGTAGGCGAAGATGATCACAAAATCGATCCCCGCCAGCTTCATAGTTTTTCGTTCTTGTAGTTGAAGTCGGCGTCGGGCGGCACTTCGTACGCCCGGAACAGCTTCGCGAAAGCGATCAGGTTCTTGATGGAGCACTCGGAGAACTCGCGGCCCTTTTCGGGAGTCGCCAGCATCGGGTCTCCTTCCACGCCGCTCTCGGTGATGCGGCTCCAGCGGTTCACCATATGGACCGGGCCCGAGCCGAACAGGTCGTCGAAGAGGAAGTTGTTCTGCTTGGACGGAGTCTCGCGCTGCACCATCTTGTCGGCCTGCACCAGTTCGGGCTTCAGGTACATGTACATCGCCGTCTCGAACTCGCAGGCGTGCGCCATTCCGCCGGGGAATTCCGATTCGCGCAGGCGGTCCACAGCCTCTTTCGCCAGCGCCCAGTGCGCCACCGCGCCGCACAACGCGCGAGTCGTGTTGACGATGCGCCGCGCCGCCAGATTGCACAGCATCTGGTTGCTGCCATGCCCGTTGACGAAGACGATGCGATCGAAGCCCTGCCTCACAAACGAGTGGGCGACGTCGTAGCAGAAATCGATGAAGACAGTCTCCCGGATATTGACCGTTCCCGGAAAGCCCATGTTGTGCTCGTTGAAGCCGTAGTGGATCATCGGCACCGTCAGGATCAGGCCCTCCGAGCGCAGTGCGGCTTCTTCGGTGACGTGCTCAACAAGCACGTTGTCGGTGTCCACCGGCAGATGATAGCCGTGCTGCTCGATGGCGGCTACGGGAATTACGATGACCGAGCCCTGCGCGGCGCGTTCCTTCACTTCGGGCCACGTCAGGGTGCGAAAGAGATGTTTAACCATAGGTGTCAGAGTACCTTAATTGAATCGAAATTGAATCGAATATCCGGTGCGCAGATCGCGGATGGCGCGGCGAAGCAGAGGGGAAGGAGGATCGGAAACGACAGTGGAGCACGAGACGGCGAGGACGCGACATGGCTCTAGATAATACCCGTATTATCTGTTCGCGGCGGACCGCTGTCAAGGAACAAAGCGGCGAAGTTTGCGGCTTGCCACGGTTCCGCTCATCCCGCCCGCGATTCGTGCCGAGGTCAACTCCAAATAGCGAGCCCGCTGACGCGCGCTCTCGGCGGTATTCCCTTCTGCCTGGTAGATCTGGTGGAGCAGAAGGTGCGGAGCCGGGTCCCTATTGTCGTCGCCGGGCGCCAGGAGAAGAAGCTTCGCGCCCGTGAATTCTCGGCCCGCGACCAGCGCTTTCGCCAGTTCCAGACGCGCCATCGCGTTCCGCGGCTGCGCGCGAAGGACAGCCTTGAAGTGTTCAATAGCTGCACCACGATTTCCCGCCCGCGATTCCGCGCGACCCACGGCGAGGCGAGCCTCCGGGTGATCGGGCTTCAACTTCAGTGCGCGGTCGAAAGCAGCGCGGGCGTCGTCGAATCGTCCCGCCGTCTCGAGCTCGAAGCCCAGCCGGAAGTGAGCGTCGACCGAGTCGGGGAAGCGCGAAGCCGCATCGGAAGCCCACCGCAGCGCCTTCTCGAATTCGAACGCGTCGTGACCGGCCTCGGCCAGCGCCAACCACACCGGGAGCCGCGAAGGATCGAGGCGCCGCGCTTCGTCGAGCGTCTCCATGGCGTCGAGCGGATATCCCTGCCCAAGGTACAGCACACCCAGCAGCGAGAGCGCTCCCGCGTGTTGCGGCCCGATCTTACGCGCCGTGCGAAGCCGCCGGAGAGCCTCGAGTTTCCGGCCGGTTTCGGAAAGAGTCGCGCCGAGCAGGTAGTTGGCGTCGAACGAATCCGGCCGCAGCGCGGCGGCTTTCTCCAGCGGCTCCGCTGCCCCCGCGAAGTTCCGTATCTGGAATCGTGTGAAACCCAGGTTGAACTGCGCCTCGTAGGAATCCGGCGACATCTCCACCGCTCGCATGAATGCGCGCTCCGAAAGCGGGAATTCCTTTGCCACGCCGAGGATCTGCCCGAGTTTCAAGAGCGTGGGCAGATGCTTTTCCGCCCCGTCGATGAGTTGCGAGGCGGCTTCGCGAGCTTGCGTCAGTCGGCCGGTGCGCAACAAGCTACGCAGAGCCTCCAGGTCTTGCGGTGAGACGTCCTGTGCCCGGCACACCATGACGACGAACGCTACACCGGCTCGCAGAACCGCTTGGGTCATTTTTCTAATTTGTGATAGGAGATTTCTTTGAGCGCGTCGTGCGTGGCCGTCACGTGCGCCTCCATGACTTGCTGGGCGTGGTCCGGATCGCGGGTCCGGAGCGCCTCATACAATTCGCGGTGCGACTCGTACTCCGAGAGCGAGTACTCCGCGCTGAGTTTCTCCGATTCAATCAGAGCGCCGCCCGAAGCCATCAACAGGTTGAACGACGAGACGATCTTCTCGAGCACCTTGTTATGCGTGGCGCGGGCAACCGCGATGTGGAACTGCGGCGTGAGGCTGTACAACGGCTGGCGGCGCTTTGCGGCCCGCTCAATTTTGCGGAGGATCTCCTCGATCTCCTCGAAGTCCTCCTCGGTAGCGGTGACGGCCGCGAGCCGCGCGACACCGGACTCGATCACCCTGCGCGCCGCGACGACCTCAATGATCGCTTCCATTCCCAGCAGCGAGGCGAGCACGTCCGCGTTGACCACCAGGTCCGACGGCACGCTCTTGATGAAGCAACCGAGACCCGGCCGGATCTCGACCAGGCTCATTCCAACCAGTGCCTGCAGAGCCTCGCGGATCACCGTGCGGCTCACGTCGAGCTTCTTCACCAGTTCCGGAACCGAGGGAAGCTGGCTGCCGGACGGGAATTTCCCATCGCGAATCCAGCCAAGCAGCGTCTCTTTGACGTCTTCCGTGAGTCTTTTTCTTTGCGGGAGAGCTTCTACCTGCATACTCACCGATGATCGCACTAAAAATAATGATACCAGTCATATTTGTATGTGACTATGGATCTTGCCAGGAAGTCGAAAGGGCCGACAACCCCGCTTCGTTGGGCCTCGCTGCCCGGCGCTGGGGACCTGCAGGCCGGGAGGCCCGTAGGACTGGCGGACGTGTGATAGGCGTTAAAATAGGGCTACAAAAATGACCCCGACTGCACATGATCAGTCTCGAACCCGCGTTTTGTTGCAACCTCCCAGAACCAGACTTCGAGGACGAGTTTCGGCGTCAGGCCGCTACTCGGTCCTTCTCCTTCGGGCTCTTTCGAGCACGCGCAGGACGGGGGCATCGTCTATTCCCGCCGGAATGATCGGACTATCATCGGCGCGTATGGCAATCGCTTCAGAGTCATCGACGGACACTTGCCAAGCCGGCCGAACGACGAGCGTTCGCTTCCCGATCCACAGGTCGTAGAATATTTCGGGTGGCTTGTGCTCCGCCTCGTACAAAGCGGGGACCATCTGATACCGTCCAACGCTGCTAAACCTCTGCAGAAAACCGTCCAAGTTCCGAGAATCCTTTGGATTCATTTCGTTGATCCGGGAGATCTGAATAATCTCCTTGAACTTCTGCCTTTCGGGCATCCTGGGATTCGTTCCAATAGCGATCCTGTATGAAAACGGTCGATCTCGGTTGATGCCCCTGACGATGGAGATTGCAATCTCGTCACGTTCGTCAACATTGCCAAGTTTGGCGCACCATCCTTGAAAGATCGACCTTCCAGCATCAGGATTGATGAATCCGATTGCCAAGAGTGGCAGTCCGTCTAACTCCTTTGGCAGCAGATAGAGCGTTGCGTTCCATTTCGCTCGATTCCAGAGGGCGATGTTAATGAGTGAAAACACATGCCTCTCAGGATGCGTGATCTCTCTAGTGGCCGGCGGCCCGTCGGCGGTATCATCGTGCCCCGTCGATTCCGGCATACCCTGGCGCGGAGGCGGACGAGTGGTACTGTCTGCATTATCGAACCACTCGGAAGGCCGCTTCAATGGGAACCTAGTAGCACCGGCTACCGCCTCCCAGTCGGCCATGCGGAATCTTGGTGCGTCACCGATAATATTCCTCACAAGAACCGACGGATCGGAGAAACTGAAGGCTCGTCCCAGCCCTTGTTCATCCGCGAAAAGCCGCTGCGCATAGGACGTGGGATCACCTCCTGCTATCAAGTGCCCGGCAATCTGAAGGACGAGGTCACGGAGCCAAGACTGAAAGACGGTGCGGTTACGAGCGATCCAACTGGTGCCATCAGGCATGTGTCTGATTTCCACTTCTGAGCCATCTTGTCCAAAAAGATACTCCGGCTGACCCGCTACCGCATCGGATGCGACAATCCTGAGCCTGAATTCGGGCACGTACGGAAAAACGCCCGCCCTCACTTCAAGGCTCGTAGCGAGCAGTGCTTCCAGTGCGGCCAGAACAGCTTCCCCAAGATACAAACTCGAAAGCCTGTTCTCAGCCTGAGCCACGATCTCGCAGCCGAGGACCCCGGATCGAAGCTCAATCGTCGAGGTGCGCAGCAATTCCGGGCGATCTGGAACTGCTTCGGCAGCAGGATGAGTCAGCCATTGCTGGAAGAACTCCAGGACGGCACTCGCATCCTCGGACTCCGGAATAATACCTTCCTTTCGAAGATGATCCTCATACCCTAATGCAAAGAGTAGAGCCATTCGGGCATATTCCAGACCAAGTTGGTCGAGGATCTCAGGCAGAAAGTCTAGTGTGCCCAGGTTGGCCAAATCAGTCTTCAACAGTAGGAGGCCGAGGACGCGGTCTTGCTCTTCCCGCTCGTTCGATGCGGCTTCATCGCTTCGGCTCTCCGGCGTCCCGATGCTGAACGAGATTGCCGATGCGGCCTCAAGCCATTGCAAAGCCCAAGGCACTCGCCCTAATCCCAGTTCCATCCAAACCAGCTTCATAAGAGACGTTCTGACAGCCGGCAGGATGGTCCCATGCTCCCAATACTCGGACAATGCTTGGTTTGCGGCGGCGAGATGGTTCGCGCGAGCAGCCCAAAGCAGCCCTACTCTCTTGTAGGCCAAACCGCACCCCACAAGTGCCATGACGAACTCTTCACGCTGCTCGCGAAGCGCGAGCTTTAACTGGGCACGGCCAAACATCCGAATCGCATCATACGACTTGTTGCATTTGAGCTTTTGAAACCCGCGCTGTGACAAAAGACGGCCCGCCTCGGCTTCACTCACCCTGCGGGCCATGACGGAGGTCATCGTTTCGAACAGCTCATCGTACGCGGGATTGTCAGAAAGGATCACTCCGAGTTCTGTAACTAGCTTGACAATTGACGCCAGCGGAAATGCGGGTAGCCCATCGGCGGCGAGAACAACTCCATTGAGGCCTGTCAGGGCTGTTGCTATGCCTGCTGGATCTTCAACGGCGGCGGATAGGTCGATCAGCAACCCCAGCGCCTTTGCCCACAACGCATTACCGGGCCGGGCCTTGTCCGCGGCCATATGATCTAAGGCCGCTTTTATCGCTGAGGTCCGGGTGCCGAGTTTCGCAGCATCGGCCCGCAAGCGCCCCGTTTTCACGCTGTGCTGAAGAAGCGTCAAAAGATTCCCTAATCGGTCAAGATCTGCGGCTTGGTCGCTTTGAAGGGCTAGCGTTTCCACTTCGCCGTAGAACTTATTCAGTTCTTCGAAATCGTCGTACCACCAGAGCGCGGTCAGTGCTCTTTCGTAGGCTACTCGCAGACGCTGCTGGGGGTGGTTAACTCTCTTCGCAATCCGGTCCGTCCGAGCCAACTGGTTCTCTACCTCGGACCGAGGTCTTTCGAGCCCTCGGCAGATCAGCGCAGCCCGGAGACAGTCCTCTGCCAGTTGATATTTCACACCCGCGTACCGCTGGGGATCTGCGATCTGCTGTTCCAACTGAGCCAATTCAGACTCTCGCTCGACATCATGCGGGCCGGCGACCCGATGAGCCTCGGTGTCGTAGCTGGTAAGGCTTAGTGCGTCAATTGCCAGTCTCAGCCGGTCGTGTTCAAAAATCGATTTGGTAATCCAATTGCGGTCTAGAATGCGAACGGGGATGTTGTATTTCTCCGTTAGAGCGTCTTCCACCACCGCCCGATCCCTATCTTTCACGAACTGGTTCGTCATGAAGTAGATCAAGCTGTAGTCGCGTCTGGTCTCCGCAATCTTCTTTACATCTTGTTGTACCTTCCCGCGCCAATCCTCTTTGGCGCTAAATGCGAACGCCCACCGACCCTCGCCGGCTTCCTGGGGGCTTCCCACGTACCACCGCAACGAGATGTCGTCCGCAACGGGATAAGTTTCGGCATCAACCTTGCTATCCCCACCGCCGGTGGGCCCGGTCTGCGGCAAAAGGTTGGGGCAGATTTCCTTCTCCGCAAGCCGACGGCAGAAGGCTTCGAATTCAATCTCCTGCTTCCTGCTGGTAAGAGTGTCCAGATGGTATTCGAACACCTCCCGGGCCAAACGCGGTTCTCCGACGAGCCGCGAGTCGGAAAACAATTCAGGGCGCCTCGAACGGAGGAACTCGGATGGCCGCATAGCCTGCCCCTTTAATTCCGGCCCATCGTCGCCTAGTGACTCGCCTGTTGGACGCAACACCATAGTTGATATTCGATCACACATGGCAGAGGCTGGGGTATCGTCGTCGCCCCGGTGGCCAGTCGCGCAAACTCCCCAGATACGGCGTTCTGGGAATTTGCAATCAATCGGGAGCCTGAGACTGGATCGCTCGCAGCCGAGGTCACTTTGGCTACGCGCTTATTTTAACGCCTATGGGTGGACGTGTAGGCCCTCCCGTTCCCAGGTTCGCTTGCCGACCTTGAACTGGAACCTCTCGAAACTGCGCCTCCGCCTCACGTTCGCGCCGTTCTCGGCCCGATAATAAGCCCCACGCTCATGCGCGGCTTGCCTTTGCCGCCTTCCGCCGCCAGACATAGTACGCGGGAACTCCGCTCGCCACCAGGACCATACCTCCCACCGACGATAGGGGCCGCTCCAGCATCGTGGTCATCACGAACCAGATTGCGAACGCGACAAACAGGAGCGGCGTGACGGGGTATCCCCAGAGTCTGTACGGCCTGACGGCGTCCGGACGCCTGCGACGCAGAATCAGCACGCTGAACACACACATCGCATGAATAATCCAGGATATAAACAGCACATACGCGATGAGGACTTCGTAGGATCCGCTCGCGGCGAGCACCGCCGCCCACACGCCTTGCGCGAGAATCGCGAACGAAGGCGTCTCAAATCGCGGGTGAATCCGGCCGAGGCGCTCGAAGAACAGGCCGTCGCGCGCTTGCGCAAAATAGATGCGCGGCGCCGTAAGAATGGAGCCATTTGCGGCGCCAATCGTGGAGATCAGGATGGTCCACGCGACCAGGCCCGCGCCCAGAGTTCCCAACGTCCGCTCGGCGGTCACGGCGGCAGGCCGGCTGGTCGCCGCCAGCTCGGCCATCGGCAGCACGCGCGTGTATGCCACGTTCGCGAGCAGATAAATCGCGATCACTGCCGCCACGCCGCCACCGAGAGCGAGGGGCAGGTTACGCTTGGGATTCTGCACTTCCCCAGCCACGAAGGCGATCGCGTGCCACCCGTCGTAAGCCAGGAAGCAGCCGAGAGCCGCGAGACCGGCGCTCTTCATGGAGATGGCTTCGGCGTGAAGAGACCAATCCCAAGCCGCCGGTGCACTCGATGAGAAGGCACTTCCGATCAGCAGCATGAGCCCCAGGACCTTGAGGGCGGTGAAGATGTTCTGCACCAGGGCGCCGGCCCGAACCCCCCGATAGTTTACGGCGGTCAGGATGAGGATCAACAGCGGCGGCGCCCAGAACCTGAGGCCGGGCACGCCGGGGATCAAGTACGAAAGGTAAATCGAGAAGCCCACTGAAACGGCCGCAATCGAGCCCGATTGGATGACCAGGAGGAAGCTCCATCCGCACAAGAATGCCGAAAGGGGCCCGTACGCTTCGCGGAGATACACATACTGCCCCCCGGACTCCGGCAGCATCGCGCCGAGTTCGGCATACGCCAGCGCCCCGAGAAACGAAAGGGCGCCGGTGACTACCCACACCGCGAGCATCAACGGCAACGAAGGCAGGTCCTTGGCGATTACGCCCGGCACGAGGAAAATGCCCGCGCCGATCACGGTGCCGATCACGAGGCAGACGCAATCGAACAGCCCGAGCCGGCGTGGCAGATCTTTCATAGCGCTCATGGCTGGGCCGGCTCCTCGACGCGAATCAGGCGGTCCACCGCTACCGCCGTCAGCTTCTGACTTCTGCCGCTCGGCCAGCGGACCGAGAGTTCCTCCACCGGGTTCACGGCTCCGAGTCCGAAGTGGAGGCGCGGGTCGCTCGAGCTGAAGTAGCTGTCGCCGGCCAGCCGTACCGCCGTCCATTTCCTTGCGCCCGAGCGCAGGGTGATCACAGCCCCGACGCCGTCTCGATTGCTTGCGTGTCCCGTCAACTCCACCTCCAGCCAGTGTGCATTCCCTCGCAGATCGTTCCGCAGCAGGCGCGGGGCGGCGTCCTGATTATTGATGAGCACATCCACATCGCCATCGTTGTCGATGTCTCCAACGGCCAGCCCTCGCGCGGTGAGCGGCGCGGCGAGAACCGGGTCGCTGCCGCCGATCTCCGCAAAAGTTCCGTTTCCCTGATTGCGATGCAGCAGTACGCGCTGCCGGTAGCTGCTGCCGCCTTGAAAGTGATCCGCCTCCGGGTAGACATGGCCATTGGCGACGATCACGTCCAGCCAGCCGTCGTGGTCGAAGTCGAAGAACTTGATACCCCATCCGAGGAACAGCCACGAGGGAGGGCCTATCTTCGACGGCCAACTCACGTCTTCAAACGCGCCACGGCCCTGGTTGCGAAAGAGCGTGTTGGTATCTTCAGAGAAGGTCGTCACCATCAGATCGGCCGCCCCATCGCCATCATAGTCGGCGAAGTCGACTCCCATGGAGGCTTGCGCGCGGCCGTCCATGTTGACCGCGACGCCGGCGGCAAGTCCGGTTTCGGTGAACTTCAGCTTGCCCTCATTGTGGAACAGGTAGCTCGGTGTGCTGTCGTTGGCGACGAAGATATCGGCGCGGCCGTCGCCGTCGAAGTCGGCAATCAGCGGCTGCAGGCTGAAGAAGGGCGGCGCGGCTTCGGCGATCCCGCTCTCCCGCGTGATGTCGCGGAATCCGCCACCGCCTTCGTTGTGAAATAGCGCGCCCGCCGCGGGCTTCATCCCGCGCGGACCGCAGAAAACGTCGAGGCTCTTGTAGACGCAGTGGATATCGCTGCCGCGTTTCGGAAGGCGTGCCGGATCCACGTCGAGATAGGCCGCGACGTACAGGTCGAGCCGTCCGTCGCCGTCCAGGTCGCCAAAGGCCGCTCCCGCCGAAAAGACTCCCTCGCGCGCCACTCCGGCATCGCGCGCCACTTCACGAAACCCGCCGTGGCCGTCGTTGTGAAAGAGAAAGTTTCGCCCGAGCCCCGTCACCAGAAAGTCCGGCCAGCCGTCGTTGTCGTAGTCGGCGACGGCGGCGCCCATTCCCCATCCGCGAGCGGTGAGGCCCACTTTTGCGGTCACGTCGACAAACGTGCCGTTGCCGCGGTTCTGGTAGAGCGCGATCACGAGGTCACCGCCTTGCTTTAAACGCTCGAGCGTCGAGCCCCTCACCAGCAGGATGTCGAGCAGGCCGTCGCGGTTGTAGTCGAGGAACGCGCAGCCGCCGCCGATCGACTCGACGATGAAGTCCTTCTTCGGCGAACCTTGGGGATTGCGAAACTGAGAGAGCCCGGCGGCGGCCGTGATATCGGTCCAACCGCCGGGTGAAGCAATCGCGCCGAAAAGCAGGGCAATAACGATGTAGCGAATCAGAACAAGTATTTTATCCCGAACTGAATCTCGCGGCTGGACCCGGCGCTGCCGATGGTTCCGTAGGCCGGAGAGTTCACGTTCGCGGTCGGCAGTCCGAAGTTCACATGGTTCCACGTGTTGAAGAATTCCCCGCGGAGCTGTAGCCGGTGGCGCTCCGTGAAATTGAAGTCCTTCAGAATTCCGAGGTCGAAGTTCTTGAGGCCTGGACCCTCCAGAATGTTGCGCCCGGCGCTGCCGTAGCGGAATCCTACCGGGGCGGCAAACGCAGCGGTGTCGAACCATCGAAAACGCGTCCGATCCCCCGCGGGCAGATTGCCGTTGCCGAGACGGTCCGCACGGACGCCGCCGGATTCGATGCCGATGGTGTTGGCGGCCGTCGGCGAGATCCGGAAGCCGCTCTGGAGTGAGTAGATTCCCGTCAGCATCCAGCCTCCCACCACCAGGTCGGCGCCCTTGTTCACTGAGGATAGAAACTTCTTCCCTCGCCCGAACGGCAGCGCGTAGAGTGTGCTGTTCACGAATCGCTGATCGACGCCGAATCCGGAAATCGCCTTATTTGAGCGGATGTTGTTCGCGTCCTGGAAATCCGAGAGCTGGGACGAAGAGTTGTCGATCGACTTCGACTGCGTGAAATGCGCCAGAAAGGTCAGTCCGTGCGAAAATTCCTTGCGAACTTTGCCGGTGAATGCATGGTAAGTGGCGGTCGACCCGTTGTTGGCCGAGACCACGACGCGCTCACCCGGGAATGGTCTGCGCGGCGGCAACGCTCCGGGGCCGGGATTGGCCGCATTCAGGCCGGCGTTGTTATCCAGATGCACTGCCAGACTCCCGGCATAGGACACCTCTACCACCACGGACTGGACCACCTCCCGCTGCACGTTGATGTTCCACTGCTGGACCATTCCGTCGAGGAAGTTAAGATCGTGCGAGAAGCCGGAAAAAGCGCTGGCGAGGGAACTGGGGATGAAGGAGTTGGTGAGATCGAACGTTGGTGTGGGGAATGTATTGGTCACCGTCTGGCGGTCGATCTGCGGCGCATTGAACGCCAGCGTCTGTTTCGTATTGTAGGGAACGTAGTTGTAGAACACTCCGTAGCCGGTACGGATCACCGTTCGCGAGGAGCCGCCTGGGCGATATGCCAGCCCGATCCTCGGGCCGAAATTTTTCTTTGCGGGGATACAGAGGCAGCGTCCAAACTCCGGGTCCGGCGCCTCGATCCGAATGATCCGGCCCACACCGTTTACGATTCGCGGAATGTAGTTCGCCTCCCGGTTGCGCGCCTCCACCACCGGGCTGTTGAACTCGTAGCGGAAGCCCAGGTTGATCACCAGATTCGGCGTAGCCTTCCAATCATCCTGGGCAAAGAAGTAGTAGTGCGTCCCGCGGTGCAGGCTCTCGAATATGTTCGCCGTCGGCAGCAGGATCTCGCGAATCGCCGAGCCGGGTATTCCGAGCAGATAGTCGCCGAAACCGTCTCCCGTGTAGGCTCCGCCGAACGAGTAGTTGCCGCGAATTTGCGGATTGAAGCGCTGGTCCTCATGTTCGCGCGTGATGTCGACGCCAAACTTCAGCGAGTGCGTGTTGCGGATCCAGTTCAGTGTGTCGCCAAACTGGAAGTGTCTCGTCTTGAAGAGCTGAGGTCCACCGGCGGCCGCTCCCAGGGTTCCGTATCCCGAGGGGCTGAAAGACGGGATGCCCGCGCTGATGCCCCGCGCTTGCGGCTGGTTCGCGTTGTTCGGAAATCCGAGGTCGGCGTTCGTGATGCCGGCCGGCGAGCGATTCGCGATATCCTGGCTCACGAAATTGAAGCCTCCCTTAAAATCGTTCAGGAGGTTAGGCCGGAATATATGAGTCCAGCTCAGGCTGTATGCCTGGGTAGTTACGTCCTGATACGCGTCGGTGATCTGCGTGAAGCGCGGCGAAGCGATGCTGAGCTTGGTCCAGAAGAAGCTGCCCCACACCTTATCGCGGTCCGAGAAGCTGTGGTCCGCCCGTGAAACAAGGGAGTTCAGATCGTTCGCATTGCTCGGCGCCAGAACGTAGTTGTTGCGAATTCCAGGCAGGTTCGGAAGGGGGTAGTCGGCCTTCTGAATCACGTTCCGGGCGATGGTGTTAATGCGCGCCGCCGGAATCACGGCTCCGGGAAACGGGCCTCCCGTCAGGGGATCGCTGATTGCGCGGCCAAGCTCGCTAAGATCGCCCTCGCGCATCCTTGCCGTGGGAAGAGTGGTTGTGGACGGGTTGCCGCGGCGGATACGCGCGCCTTCGTAATTCACGAAAAAGAACGTACGGTTCTTGCCGGAGTATCCCGGTACTGTCACCGGACCTCCCAGCGAGGCCCCAAACTGGTTCAACTTCAGAGGCCGCTTCTTCTGCCCGGCCAGGTTCAGGAAGAAGTTGTTCGCGTCCAGATGGTCGTTGCGGAGGAACTCGTACGCCGACCCATGAAGCTCATTCGTGCCCGCCTTTGAGGTCAGGATGACCTGTCCGGTGCGGCCGCCGAGCTCCGCGCTATAGCTATTCTGCAGAATCTTGAACTCCTGCACCGAATCGATCGGCGGATAGGCATAGGTGCCGCCGGTAAAATCGTTGCTGACATTCATGCCGTTGAAGGTGAACTGATTCCCTTCGGGGCGCGAACCGGAGATGCTGAAGTACCCCTGCGTGCCGACGCCGTTCTCCTGGGTCCGCGTGCCGATGCCCGATCCTCCCGCCACCACCTGCGGCGAGAGGAGCGCAAGCTGGGCGTAGCTCCGTCCGTTCAGGGGCAAGTCGACGATCTGCTTGTTTTGAATCACTTCGCCGAGCGCCGCATGCGTGCTCTCGACGAGCGGGGGAGCATCCGTCACCGCGACGGTCTCGGTAAGCTGGCCGACCGACAGCTCAAAATCAACCACCGCCGTACGGCCGATGATCAGCGTGATCCCGCTACGCACCGTGGTGCGGAAGCCGGCGCCGTTCGCCCGGACCTCGTACTCTCCGATCGGCAGCGACAGGAAGGCATATCGTCCCGATAGATCGGTGCCGGCAGTGCGGCTCACACCGGTGTTGACGTTCTTGACGTCCACATTCGCGCTTGGAACCACTGCGCCTGAGGAGTCTTTGACAACGCCCTCAATGCTGCCCACACCCATAGAAACCTGAGCTGCCAGATGACGGCTCGCCAGTCCGAATAGCACAATCGCGCCAAGGATAACGCAAAGTCTTCGATTCATGGGGGTCTCCACCTAATAGAGTTACAGGTATTACTGGTAGCATATGTGGCCGTGGGCTGTCAATTGGGTTGTCAATAATGCAGCGATTCCGCAACCAAGCAAGGAAATTCCACGAAGTGCTGGGAGATCCTGGCATTTTCGTGTCGGGGATGATTGTCGATGGAGAATTTTGGCGGGAGAGAGGGAGGAATGGAGGAATTGGGCACGCGGCAGCATAGGGTTGAT
>CAMDED010000117.1 GCA_945893365.1 Candidatus Sulfopaludibacter sp. SbA3
TCCCGCCTCAAACAGTCTGGGATGTTTTGGACCGTTCGCGGCGCCAACGCCATCATCGCCTTGCGATGCTGCCATCTCAACGGCCGGTTTGAGGATTACTGGGAGGCGCGCCGGGCCGCATGAACTCCACTTCTATGTCGCGCACCCCTTGCGAAGGCGCCGTCTTGGGTAGCGCCCAGCCTATTTGCAGCGCTGCTCTGTGTCGCGATCGCCATTGAGTTTTGCCAGCCTGCGCTTCCGGCGAAACCCGGGCTAAAGCGAGCAATCGCTACCGCCTCTCTGGTTTCCGTCGCCCTTGCTCTGCTCTGTGGCGGTTACGCCTTAGCGGCGGACCAAGCCATCAGTCCGAAGATGAGCTATCTGCTCCTTACAATCGTGCCGGCCATGCTGTTTCTGTCCAAGCGATGCCACCAGGCTTATCAAGGGTTCACTTGGGATTTCGCGAAGACGGTTTATAGGGATTTTGCTACCTACGAAAAACCGCGTGACGAGAAAGGCAAAGCGGACTGATATTACGGTACTTGCTCAAGCGCCGTACAATCGGTTCTCCCGGATATAATCGAGCACGCTCGCCGGCACACCATCCACGCTCTTACCCAAGGCCAGCGCACGGCGGATCGTGGACGACGAAACGTCCAGGCGCATGTCTTCCAGACGCTGTACGCGCGCCCCTTGAGGCGGCTCGTACTCGTGGCCCGGCCGGGTCACTACAAGGAATTCCACCGAATCCACGACATCGCGCCAGCGCCTCCAGGTGCGGATCTCAGCGAACGCGTCCGCGCCGATGAGAAAGTATAACGTCTCGCCCGGGGCGAGTCCCGCGCGCACTTTTTCGATGGTCTCGATCGAGTAACTGTTTTCAGTTCCCGCCTCAAGGCGGGAAGCTTCAAAGTCCGGTTGGCCCGCGCAGGCAAGCTCCACCATCCGGTATCGATGTTCATACTCCGCGTTAGTCGCGCCGGCCTTGTGCGGAGGCCTGCCGGCGGGGACAAACAACACTCGCTCCAATGCCCAGCGGCTAACGGCGGCGCGTGCAATCGTCAGATGCCCGTTGTGGATGGGATCGAACGTGCCGCCGAAGATCGCAGTCTTCACTTCAGTTTCTTGATCTTGATGTTCTTGAAACTGGCTTCCATCCCCGGACCGCGATGCAGTTGGAGCGCGATGATCCCCTCAAGTTTAGCCGAATCGTGGATATCCGCCGTCACGACGCCGTTCAGCTTCAACTGAATGTGGTCGCCGTCACAAAGAATCTCGTAAGTATTCCAGTCCTTCAGCTTGACCACTTTTTCGGCCTTGTCTTTCCAGCCGTTGACCAGAATCCCGCGCTTGGTGAGGCTCTTCTCTTCGTAGATGCAGCCCCAGTAGTTGTTCTCGGCCATGTCGGCCTGATAGCCGCGCACCACCCACTGCGCGCCCGGCACGACGTCGCTGCGGAACTGGATGCCGCTATTGTGATTGCGAAGCTTCACGTCGGCGCGCAGGATGAAGTTTTTGTAGACGCCCTTCGCAATCAGAAACGTGTTGTCGGTCAGTGTGGCGCCGTCCGTGTTTCCCACGATCGCGCCGCCCGCGGCTTTCCAGAGTTTCGGATCTCCGTCCCAACCTTTCAAATCCTTCCCGTTAAACAGGGGCTTGAAGCCGGATTGGGCGTTGGCCGCGGCGGCCAGGACTAACGCGAGAATTGCTGTTTTCACACTTCCCTCTCGATGGTCACGGTCTTGATCTGAACCGGGGTTTTCGGCACATCCTGAGAATTTCGCGGAACGAGCGATATTTTCTTCACGACATCATAGCCGTCGATCACTTCGGCAAAAATCGCGTGCTTATTGTCGAGCCACGGCGTCGCCGCGACGGTAACGAAGAACTGGCTGCCGTTGGTGCCGGGGCCGGAATTCGCCATCGAGAGAAGTCCGGGCTTCGAGTGCTTGAGCGACGGATGGAATTCATCCTCAAAGCGGTAGCCTGGGCCGCCGCGGCCGGAGCCTTCGGGACAGCCGCCCTGGATCATGAAGTCCGGAATCACGCGGTGGAAGATCAGGCCATCGTAGAATGGCTTTCCGGTTTTCGAGCCGTCCGCGAGCGCGACGAAGTTCTCGACCGTCTTCGGGGCCTTGTCGGCGAAGAACCGCACTTTGAACGAGCCCTCGGTAGTATCGAAGAGGGCGTAGATTTCATTTGGCATCAAGGAAATTGTATCCTAACGGGCATGATACTGCCGCGTCTCCCGTTCGCCGTTCTTCTCATCGCCTCACCTCTGTTTGGCGAAACTGTCAACGTCATTGCGGAAAAGTACTACCGGACGTTCTTCCGCGCGCATCCTGTTCTAAAGCGGATCAAGCCGGGCGACGTCGTGTCGACGAAAACGCTCGATGCCGGCGGCCAGGATTTCGCCGGCGTGTACAGGCATCCCGAGCCTGGCAATCCGCTGACCGGACCTTTTTACATCGAGGGCGCGGAGCCGGGCGACGCCATTCGAATCAAGTTGACAAAGCTCCGCATGAACCGCAACTGGGGCTTTAGCGGCTACCGGCTCGGCGTGTTCGCCCTCGATCCAGGCACGCTCGAGAGGATCTATCCGGACCATTACAAGATGGACCTCGTGCGCAAAGGCTCGGACCGGCTGGTGCCCTGGGACATCGATCTCGCGCGAGGCATGGTACGGCTGCGCGAGCCTTTGAGCGCGCGGATGAAAATGGAATTCAAGGCGCAGCCGATGCTCGGTTGTATCGGCGTCGCGCCTCAGGGCGATTTCGCGCCCACGTCGGCCCCGGCGGGCAATTACGGCGGAAATCTCGACTACAACAAAGTCGGCGAAGGAGCGACGGTGATTCTCCCTGTCTTCCATCCGGGCGGGCTGCTGTTTCTGGGCGACGGGCACGCGCTTCAGGCCGACGGCGAGCCCACGGGCACGGGAATTGAAACGTCCATGGATGTGGAGTTCACCGTCGAGGTGCAAAAGAGGGCCCGCCTCTCGATGCCGCGCCTCGAAAACGATAGCTACATCGTGAGCATCGGCGCGCAGCCCGAGTTTTCAAGTCCGCTCGACCGCGCGCTGCAACTTGCCACAAGCGACATGGCGGCGTGGCTCGAACGCGAGTACAAGCTCGAGCCATGGGCCGCGCACCTGCTCATTGGCTATCAAGGCTCGTACGATGTCGTGACCGTGGCCGGCACGATGGCGTTGAAGATTCCCAGGAGTGCGCTTCCGGCGAAGTAAGAGGAGAGACATGAAACGGTTCATTATCGCGATACTGTCTGGCGGGCTCCTGACAGGCGGTCCGGTTCCGGAGTTCAAAGACCTGTTCAACGGCAAGGACCTCACCGGGTGGGTGAACGTCAACACGGCGGAGGATACCTGGAGCGTCAAAGACGGCGAGCTCATCTGTTCCGGGCATCCGATCGGCGTCATGCGGAGCCAGAAACAGTACGAGAACTTCGTTCTTCACATTGAGTGGAAACACATGGAAGCGGGTGGAAACTCCGGCGTATTCGTGTGGAGCGGCGCCCGTCCGAACCCCAAGAGTCGGCTGCCGGACGGCGTCGAAGTCCAGATGCTGGAACTCGATTGGCCCAACCTTCACAAGCGGGACGGGGTCACTCCTCCCGTGGCGTACGTGCATGGCGAGCTCTTCGGCGTCAATGGCGTAAAAACAACGCCCGATAACCCGCGCGGCGAGCGGAGCATGTCGGTCGAGAATCGCTGCATTGGACGCGGCGAATGGAACACCTACGATGTGGTCGCGGTGGACGGCGTGATCAAACTATCGGTGAACGGAAAGGTCGTCAACGGCATCCGGGGATCGACGCAGAAGAAGGGTTACCTGTGCCTCGAATCGGAAGGGGCGGAGATTCATTTCCGCAACATCAAGATCATGGAATTGCCGCCCGGAGTGACGTCCGCGGAACAGGCTGCTCCGGAAATCAACTAGCCCGCTAAACTAAGCGCTCAGCGGGAAATAGCCGTTCCAAATTTGCCGATGGATCTGTGCCAGCCGTGGGGCAGGCCATCGTCGTTTGTGGCCTGCTGCCGGCGCGGCAGAAGGCAGGCGGCGAAAGACGATCGCCTGCCCCACGGGCTGCCAATTGCAACGGTTGTTTCATTCCAAGTCCTAGGCCTGTACGAGAGCCCCGTACTGATCCGGTCTCCGGTCGCGGAAGAACTGCCAGGTCTTGCGCACTTCCGCGATCCGGTCGAGGTCCAGGTCGGCCGTGAGAACCTCGTCCTGGTCGCGTGAAGCCTCCGCGAAGATCTGGCCGCGCGGATCGCAGAAGTAGCTGGTCCCATAAAAGTGACCGATGTTCCAGGGCGCTTCCGTGCCGACGCGGTTGATCGCGGCGATGAAGTAGCCGTTCGCCACCGCATGCGCCGGCTGTTCGAGCTTCCACAAATGTTCGCTCAGTCCCGCCACGGTTGCCGACGGGTTGAAAACAATCTCCGCGCCGTTCAGACCGAGAGCGCGGGCGCCCTCCGGGAAGTGGCGGTCGTAGCAGATATACACGCCGATACGGGCGAAACCCAGATCGAAAACCGGATAGCCGAGATTCCCCGGACGAAAATAGAATTTCTCCCAGAAGCCCGGCGCCACGTGCGGAATATGGGTCTTGCGGTATTTTCCCAGGTAGGTCCCGTCCGGTGCGATCACGGCCGCGGTGTTGTAGTAGACGCCTTCCTGCTCGATCTCGTATACAGGCACGATAATCGCCATGCGGTAGAGTCGCGCCTGCTCCCGCATCAGCCGGATCGTAGGGCCGTCCGGCACCGGTTCCGCGGCGTCATACCAGCGGGTCGCCTGCTCCGCGCAAAAGTAAGGCCCGTTGAAAATCTCCTGAAGGCAGACGATCCGCGAGCCGCCATCGGCCGCCTGCTTCAGGTAACCCAGGTGCTTGTCGACCATCGCCTTCTGGATTTCGGCGAGCGGCCGATCGGCCGGCGCAACGTTCGCGGCCTGGATCAAAGAACAGCGTACGATTCGGGACATGCTCCATCATAGAATGCCCGAAAGAGAGGCCGGGGCGCGTTTCAATTGTGATAATATCCGTGGTGCGATTTGAAGACTGACTGAACCACGGGAGCCATCCAAGTGAAAACCTACGAAGGCAAGGATATTCGGAACGTCGGCGTGGTGGGCCACGGCGATTCCGGCAAGACGACGCTCACCTCCGCATTTCTGTTCGCCTGCGGCGCGACGAACCGTCTGACGCGCGTCGATGAAGGGAACACTATAACGGATTTCGACGAAGAGGAGATCGCCCGGAAGATCACGATCTCCACGTCGGCCGCCTTTGCGGAATGGAAAAAGGCAAAGATAAATATTCTGGACACGCCGGGTTATAACATCTTCATTAACGACACCCTCAGCGCGCTCGTCGCCGCCGATGCCGGCCTGGTATTAGTGGATGGCGTTGCCGGCGTCGAGGTGCAGACCGAAAAAGTGTGGGCCTTCGCGGACGATTATAAGCTGCCTCGCGCAATCGTCATCAATAAGCTCGACCGCGAACGCTCCAGCTTTGAGCGCGCGCTTGAAAGCGTGCAATCGAATTTCGGCCGCACCGCCGTCCCCGTTCAACTTCCGATGGGAGGCGAGCGCGATTTCAAGGGCGTCATCGACGTGGTCCGCATGAAGAGCTTCACCTATACGCCGGACGGGGATGGGAAGGGAAAGGAAGGCGAGATTCCCTCCGCCTACGCGGAGGCTGCGCAGAAGGCCCACGAGGTAGTAGTCGAACTGGTCGCGGAAGGTAACGACGCCCTGCTTGAGGAGTTCTTCGAACAGGGCACGCTACCGGTCGAGCACATCCTCGATGGGCTGAAGGCCGCGACCGCCGAGATGCGCATCTTCCCCGTCTTCTGCGCCTCCGCTCTTCACAACGTTGGAACCGATCAGGTTTTGAATTTCATCGTGGAGAACTTCCCTTCCGCCGTGGACCGCCGCGAAGTTTTTTGCAAGAACCGCGGCGCGGATTCGACGCGCAAGGTCTCGGATTCGCAGCCCGTCGCGGCTTACGTTTTTAAGACTGCGGCGGACCCGTTCGCGGGGCGCGTCTCTTACATGAAGATCATGTCGGGTGTGCTCAAGAATGACGCTCACCTGATGAACGTGGAGAGGGGTACCGAGGAACGCCTCGCGCACGTTGGGTGCATGCAGGGCAAGACGATTACGCCGGTGAACGAGCTGCACGCAGGCGACATCGGCGCGGTCGCCAAATTAAAGGACACGCAAACCGGCGATGCGCTTTGCGACAAGGCGTCGCCGATTTCATTCCCTCCGGTAAAGCTGCCCGAGCCGTCCATCGCCTTTGCGATTGAAGCGAAATCCCGCCAGGATGAGGACCGCATGGGGAACGCGGTGCATAAAATTCTTGAAGAGGACAAGTCTTTGCGCTTCTATCGCGACGCGCAGACGAACGAGTTTCTGCTCGCGGGCGCCGGTCAGCAGCATGTGGAAATCATCGTGAGCCGGCTCAAGAGGCGCTACGGCGTCGAGGTCGCGCTCAAGGCGCCGAAGATTCCGTACCGCGAAACCATCCGTGGAAAGGCCGACGTTCAGGGCCGTCACAAGAAGCAGACCGGAGGCCACGGCCAGTTCGGCGATTGCTGGATCAGGATGGAGCCTCTGCCGCGCGGGGCGAAGTTCGAATTCGTCAACGAAGTCTTCGGCGGCGCGATCCCGAAGAACTATATTCCGGCCATCGAAAAAGGCATCGTTGAAACCTCCGCCAATGGTTTCCTGGCGGGCTTTCCCATGGTCGATTTCCGGGTCGTGGTCTACGACGGCTCGTATCACGATGTCGATTCCTCCGAGCTCGCTTTCAAACTGGCGGCGCGCAAGGCGTTCCGGAACGCGATGGCGCAGGCGAGGCCGGCGCTGCTCGAACCGGTAATGAACGTGGAGATTCATGCGCCGGTCGAATACGCGGGCGACCTGATGGGCGATCTCAACGGACGACGCGGCCGCATCGCCGGCATGGAAACGCGCGGAAGCACTCAGATTCTCCGCGCGAAGGTGCCGATGGCGGAAATGCTCAACTACCAGAACGACCTCACGTCGATGACGCAAGGCCGAGCGACGTTCAGCATGGAGTACGACCACTACGATTTCGTGCCCTCGCTTCAGGCGGAAAAAATAGTCGCCGCGGCGAAGGCCGCGAAGACCGGCGAAGAGGAGCCGGAGGAGTAGCCGTCCATCATCGACGAGGGAGGCTCGACACCGATCGAGAATAGTCCGCGAGTCTCCCCATTGGTTTCGGGATTCGACAGGCCCGCCCATCGCAGGGGGCGCCGGACTATCACAAGGTGGTTTCAGCGCCCGCCGTTGTTCGCCAAGCGCTGCGATTGTCGTGAAGCGCTCCTCTTCGAGGGCCTGGAAAATCGATTGGGACGCGTTGCCGGAAAGGCGCGCGCCTCGTTGGACAGTAGCCTCCCCCTGCACCGACCAGCGCGGAAAACCCGCGACCCACGTGTGCAATCTGTGTCACTGTCTCGCCCGCCCGGTAACGCCACGGGATTTGCAACCGTTGCACATCGCGCATGCGGCCGGCGCAACCGATCGAGATATTTCCTCTCCTCAGGCGCCACAACGAGTGCCGGATCTCGACGCCAGCGCTCGCGCCCGCCAGACGCGTACCTTACTTCACGTCGGTCGAATCGAGCGCGAACTTCACCCGCGCCACCCCGACGATCATGAACTCGAGCGGCGCGCTTCCTGAGTTCGCGAACGAATGCACGTCCGTCATCAGCACGGGCACGGCATCACCCTTCGCGATGTTCGCGGTCTCGCCGTTCACGGTTGCAGTGCCTTCGCCGTTCATCACGTAATAAAATTCCTCAACGCCGTCGTGCCGGTGCTTGCCGGCCGACGTCCCCGGAGGCAGCAGAAGATGATCCACATAGGACCAATTCGAAAAGAACACTTCCGGAGGTAACGCGCGGCGATACTGCGCCGTGCCCTGCCCTCCGTGCAGAGACGCCACGGGCCGCAGCAACTTGCGATCGAGCCGCAGCGTGATGAATACAGGCTTCGGATCGATCGGCACGCCAACGCGATCGTCTCCCAGGTCAGTCGCGTCGTACTTGCCTTTGACGGATCCGACGGCGATATTCATCCACTCGGTAGGCTTGTCCGTGGGATTGTAAATGGCGTGCGACCGTCCCATGCGACACGGAGCGCCGGCCGGACCTTCGAGGCGCGAAGTCCGTCCATCCACCGTGAATTGCGCCTCGTTGTCGAAGATGACGAACATCTCTTCCATGTGATTGTGGTAGTGATGTCCGATTCCGCCCTTCGGAGGAAGCACGCCGCGGTGGAGAAAAATAAGGTTCGTGTTCAGAGCGAACGCGTCGAAAAGCCCCATGTAGTGCAATTCGCCCGCGCCCGCGTGGACGGCCGCGATCTTGCGGTACTGGGCGGGGTCGGTGTGGGCGATGCGCTTTGCGAGCGGATCGCGCGCAAGCACGGGTAAAGTCGTCAGCGCAAGCGCGAACATGGCGAGAAGGCGGTAACGTATCATAGGTTGATCCGTCTAATTGTACTGCATGCTTCCCGCCTTCGCTCTCGCGTTTCTTCTCCAGGCTCCGGTTCCGGCGGTGGAAGGCTGTACGGTGGAAGGCGCGGTGTATTCGGCTTCGGGCGGAGCGCCGCTGAAGAAGACCGCCGTAGTGCTTCGGCGCGTGGAGAACCGGCGTGGCCGCACCTATGGCGCGGTGACCGATACATCCGGTTCCTTTGCTCTTCGATCCGTTGAACCCGGGAAGTATAGGCTTTCGGCGGAGCGCACGGGGTTCGCAAGAACCGAGTATGGCGCGCAGAAG
Source organism: Candidatus Sulfopaludibacter sp. SbA3 (assembly GCA_945893365.1). Lineage (GTDB taxonomy): Bacteria > Acidobacteriota > Terriglobia > Bryobacterales > Bryobacteraceae > SYKU01. The sequence goes on from CAMDED010000117.1 coordinate 8,813, forward strand.
CCTGGCGGGACAGGCTCGATACTGACTCTCGAGCCTGGATGCGCTCTGCGCGATCTCGCGATACGCCTGATCGCAACGCCGGTCGTCGCGGGGCGGGTTTTCGATCGCGACGGCGATCCGGTCGCTCACGCGCGGCTGGCGCTGTACGGCGCGAGAATCGCCGAGGGCCGGCGCCAGCTCTACTCGGCCGGTGCGGCTTCGACGAACGATTTGGGGGAATACCGGATATTCGGCATGGTTCCGGGGCGCTACTACGTGCAAGCCACCTACAGCAATCCTTTACGAAATCAAGGCCTGGACACGGGCGGCGAGAGCGTTGCGCCGACCTATTACCCGCGCGCTACGGACATCGCCGCCGCCGTTCCGCTCGAGCTCGCCGCGGGACAGGAGATGCGTTCTATCGACATCACGCTTCTTCCGGTCCGCACGGTTCGCGTGCGCGGCAAACTTTCATCGGGGGGCCGCGGCTCTCACGCCTATCTTTCGCCTCGGGGGGTTGGGTTCGATCGCCAGATGGGCGCTCCTCGCGCGATGGTGGACGGCGAGGGCCGCTTCGAGATTCGCGAGGTCGTGCCTGGATCCTATGAACTGGTTGCCACGACGAACCTCAACGGGAAGCAACTGACCGCTCGCCTGCCGGTGGACGCGGGCGCAACCGACGTGGAGGGCCTGAGTCTGACCATGATTCCGCCGTCCGATGTCACGGCCACGCTTCAAGTTGAAGAGCCGCTGCGCATTTCCGACGTTGCCCGAGCCGACGTAAGGCTTGGGACGCGAAGCGGTCCGGCCAGCCGGTTCGTGCAGGGCAGGGCACAGAAGGATGGCCCCGTGATTTTCAAGGATCTCGAAGCTGGGGAGTACGAAGTCAGCGCTGTCAATCTACCGGAAGACGTCTATCTGGCCGGGGCGCGCGCGGGCGGGGCCGATCTGTTTGAAACCGGAGTCGACTTGCGCCGAGGTCCGCTACCGGGGCCGGTCGAGCTTACCTTCTCTCCGGCGGGCGGGCGAATTACCGGGATCATCCTCGACGAAAAGGGCGCACCCGCGGCGGAAGCCTATGCCGTACTTGTGCCGGACGGTAAGCTGCGCTCGAGGACAGGACTCTACCGGACCGCCGTTGCCGGCTCCGCGGGCCGCTACGAGATCCGCGGCGTTACGCCCGGGAGCTACACACTATTCGCCTGGGAATCGCTCGATTCCGCCGCCTATCGCGAAGCCGACTTTCTTGCAAAGTATGAGACCATCGGAGTGTCCGTCAAAGTAGAGCGCGAAGGCAGGGAGACGCGCGATCTCAAACTAACCGAAACGCGCTGAAACGGCGCGGCTGGAAACGCCGTTGCGCTATCCTTCGTCTACAGACTCATGAAAATCACTTGGCGGTTGCTGCCCCTCTTGCTCGCACTGCCAGGAATGGCGGCGCGTATTCCCGACGAATACGCGATCGTACTGGCGGATCCGCCGCTTGCCGAGCAGGCTGCTTCACGTAAGGACTTGCAGGCTCGCGCCTCCACCGACCGCATGGCGAAGATCCGGAACGCGCAGCGCCTGGTCAAGGACGAGCTTGCCTTGCGCCATATCCCGGTGACCGGCGCCGTGCAGACGCTGGTGAACGCCGTGTTCGTGCGCGCGACGGCCGAGACCGCGCAGGAATTGCGTTCACTTCCCGGTGTCGCTCGTGTCGTCTATCAGCCGCCGGTGAAACGGCACCTCGATCGCGCGGCCGATCTGGTGAAAGCCTCGTCGGCCTGGAGCGCCGTGGGAGGCGAGGCGAATGCGGGCGCCGGCGTGAAAATCGGAATTGTCGATACAGGCATCGAAAACACCCATCCGGCGTTTCAGGACGAATCGCTGGCCATCCCCGCCGGCTTTCCAAAAGGCCGCCCGGGCGACCTGCCGTATACGAACCGGAAGATCATCGTGGCGCGCAGCTATGTCGCCCAGTTGCCATTCGCCGACGTGCAGCCGGAGGATTCGCGGCCGGATGACGTCACGCCGCGCGACCGTTCCGGTCACGGAACCGCGGTGGCCATGATCGCAGCGGGCGTGCGCAATAGCGGGCCCTCGGCGACGATTGTGGGCATCGCGCCCAAGGCATGGCTCGGGAATTACAAGATTTTCGGCTCCACCGGAATCAACGATTCCACGACCAGCGGCGTTCTGGTACAGGCGATTGAGGACGCGGTGAACGATGGAATGGACATCATCACTTTGTCGGTGGGAAGCGCCGCGGTTTACGGACCGCTCGACCGCCTGGCGGACTGCCGCAACCAGACGACCGGCGATGACGCCTGCGACGTCCGCGCGCAAGCGCTCGAGAACGCCGTGAACCGTCTGGGCCTCACCGTCGTCGTCTCGGCGGGCAACGACGGCGATGCGGGCAATGAATTTCCCACGCTGAATTCCATTCACACGCCCGGGACCGCGCCTTCCGCGATCACGGTTGGCGCTTCCACCAATTCCCATATCTTTTTTGCCGGTCTGAAGCTTCAGGGTGACGGTGTGCCCGCGGAGTTGCAGAACGTGCGGGTCCTGTTCGGCGACGGTCCCCGCCCGAACCGGACTCTTACCGCGCCGCTGCGCGACGTCTCAGGCTTGCAGGATGACGGTAAGGCATGTTCGCCGCTTGCGAACGGATCTCTCTCCGGGGCAATCGCGCTGATCGAGCGCGGTACCTGCGGTTTCGCGGTCAAGATTAACAACGCGCAGAAAGCCGGTGCGCTCGGAGTCGTGATCTACCGCGTGGATGGCTCGAATTTCCTCTTCACTCCGACGGGCAACTTCGAAACCGGCATTCCCGCCGTGCTTGCGGGCAACGACGCGGGCGCGGCTCTCAAGGCGTTTCTGGTGTCGAATCCCGATCGGCCGGTTACGCTTGACACGACGCTCCAGGCCTACGACGCGGATTTCGATACCGTGGCCTTCTTCTCGTCGCTCGGCCCCTCGACTGGCGAATCGGGCATCAAGCCGGAGCTGGTGGCTGTGGGAACGGACATGTACACCGCCACTCAGACTCTGGACCCCAATGGCGACTTGTACGATCCGAGCGGGTATACGTCGGGGCAGGGAACCAGTTTCGCGGTGCCGATGGTCGCCGGTGTAGCGGCGATCGTAAAGCAACGGAACCCGAGACTCACGCCCGCACAGTTGAAGTCCGCCGTGGTGAATACGGCCGCCGACGTGATTACCGGCAGCCAGGGCCTCGCGCGCGTTACCTCCGTCGGCGCGGGCAAGCTGAATGCCGAGGCTGCGGTGGCAATCGGCTTGTCGATAGATCCGGCGGTCCTGTCGTTTGGCGCCCCAGCCTCGGGGAGTCTTCCTATCTCGCGCTCGCTGCGTCTCTCGAATACAACGGAAGGGCCGCTCGCGGTCCAACTCTCCGTGGCCGCTCGCGATCGGGATAACAACGCCCGCCTCACCATCACGCCATCCAGCCTGACTGTGGACGCCGGACGAACTGTCACGGTGACGGTCCGGCTCGAAGGTACTCGGCCGCCGCCGGGAAACTATGAAGGAGTTATCGCGATCCGCGCCGGTGACACGAATCTCCGCGTGCCTTACCTGTACTTGATCGGAGACGGGGTGGTGGCGAACGTGCTTCCTCTACGCGGGTCCGGATTCAAAGGTGCAATCAACGACCAAGGCTGGCTGATGGCGCTAAAAGCCATTGACCGTTTCGGCGTGCCCGTTTCGAACGCTTCGGTAAGGTTTCGCGTTGGGCTCGGCGGCGGCTCGATCTCGAGCGCGGACGCGACTACCGACATTCTCGGCATTGCCGCCGCGAACGTCGATCTTGGGCCGCAGTTGGGCGAGCAGCAGTTCACGGCCGAAATCGGCGGTCAGGTTCTTGAATTCAACGGAAACGCCCGGCTACAACCCGTAATTGCGACCGATGGCGTGGTTAGCGCCGCAAGTTTTCAGGTGGGCGCAGGCCTCGCGCCGGGTTCGACCATCGCGATTCGAGGCGCGGCCCTCAGCAATTCCGCGCGTGCGGCAACTTCCGCATCGCTCCCTCTGATTCTTGGCGGCGCCAGCGTCAGTTTCGACAACACAGCCGCTGGTCTCAGCGTCCCTGGCCGCATTCAGGCCGTGAGCGAGAGTCAGGTGATCGTGCAGATTCCGTGGGAGCTGCAAGGTCTCAACTCAGTCCGGATGAAGGTGACGGCCGGCGAAATCTCAAGCGCCGTCTATTCCGTTCCGCTCACCGACTATTCGCCCGGCGTGTTTGAAGCCGAAGACGCGAGTGGACGCCGCTTCGCCAACGCTTTCGATGAGGCCGGGGGTGCGATAGGGTCCTCGAATCCGGCTAAAAAAGGCTCAACGCTGGTGTTCTTTGCGAGTGGACTGGGACCGGTCGACAACCAGCCGGCGAGCGGAGATCCCGGACCCGTGGAACCATTGGCGCGAACCCGGGTTCAACCACTTGTGACGATTGGCGGCAAACCGGCGGTGGTTGCTTATGCCGGACTCGCTCCCGGCCGCGTGGGCGTGTATCAGATCAACGCCATCGTGCCCCTCGATTCGCCCGGCGGAGTTCAGACTCTGGCAATCACGGCTAACGGGATTGAAGCGCCGAATGTTACGATTCCGGTAGAGTAACGCTAGTGGCCTCAGGTATGCGGCGCTTCTTTTCAATTCTGCTCTGGTTACCGATCGCTGTAGGACAAACGGTTCCCGGACGGTATATCGTCGAGCTCACGGGAGATCCCATCGCCGTGCATGCGGAGCGCCGCGTGGGCCGAGTTGACCGGCGTCTCGACATGCAGAGTCCGCGGGCTCGCGCCAGACGCCAGGCGCTTCGCATGGAGCAGCGGGCCGTGCGTGACAGGGCGGTCGAGCAGAACGCCGAAGTTGTCGATTCGGTGGAAAGCCTCGCAAATGCGCTGATCGTGCGCGTGCCGGATGAGAAGGCCGCCGCGCTCGGGCGGATTCCCGGCGTCAGGCGCGTCCATCCGGTCCGCCTTTTTCACATGTCGCTCGACCGGGCGCTGCCTCTGCACCGGGTTCCCGAGGCGTGGGCGCAGGTGGGCGCGGACCGGGCAGGAGAGGGAGTCAAGATTGCGATCATCGATTCCGGTATCGATGTGGATCATCCGGGCTTTCAGGATCCCTCGCTCAAGCCGCCTGAAGGGTACCCGAAGGTGAGTACCGAAGCCGATGCGAAGTTCACCAACGGTAAGGTCATCGTCGCCCGGAGTTACGCTTCCTTGTTTTCGACGCCCGATCCCGATGAGACGGCGCGAGACCACTTCGGGCACGGAACGGCTATCGCGATGGCCGCCGCGGGTGTGTTCAATACCGGCCCGCTCGCCTCCATCACAGGCGTCGCTCCGAAGGCTTACCTGGGAAGTTACAAAGTGTTCGGCAGCCCAGGCGTCAACGACAGCGCTCAGACCGACGTGATCCTCAAGGCCATCGACGACGCGGTCGCAGATGGAATGGATGTCATCAACTTGAGCCTCGGCGCCTTGCTGGCGGGACGGCCGGAGGAAGACATTGAGGTGCGGGCTCTCGACCGCGCCGCGCAGCTTGGCGTCATCGTCGTGGTTGCGGCGGGCAACGACGGCAATGATCCGAACACCATCGGCTCGCCAGGCACTGGAGCGTCGGTCATCACCGTCGGCGCATCGAGAAGCGATCGCATTTTCGCCGCCAGCGCGAGTGTCGAGGGAATGCCGCCGAGTATCGCGATACCCGGTTCGGGGCTCAACTCCTCGACCGACATCTCAGCGCCCTTACGGGACATCGCCGCGCTGGACGGCGATGGTCTGGGCTGTTCCGCCTTCGCGGCGGATTCGCTCAAGGGCCGGATTGCCTTCATCCTGCGCGGAATCTGCACCTTCGAAGAGAAGTTGAACAATGCCGAGGCTGGCGGCGCCGTCGCCGCCCTGGTCTACACCGACGGCAACAGGCCCGAACCGATTGGAATGGATGTCCGTACCGCAAGACTGCCCGCAATGATGGTTGGCAATCCCGACGGAGAGGAGATCAAGAAGCGGCTCACGGCGAACTCAAGCCTGTCCGCGACCTTGAAGTTCGCGATCGGACCCCTGCTTTCCGGCTCGGATCGTCTGGCGAACTTTTCGGGCGTCGGCCCGAGCGTCAACGGCGCAATCAAGCCCGATCTCGTCGCGGTTGGAACAAACTTCTACACCGCGGCCCAGAGGACCGACCCCGAGGGAATCCTGTTTGACGTTCTTGGTTACGCGCTGACGCAGGGGACCAGTTTTTCCTCGCCCCTCGTGGCCGGCGCCGCCGCGGTACTGAAGGGCGCGCGGCAAGGGCTGACCTCCGCGCAGTACCGCTCGCTGCTCATCAATTCCGCCGCTCCCTTGGGGGACGCGAAGGTCCAGGAAAGCGGCGCCGGGAAGCTCGATCTCAGCGCGGCGCTGCGAGGCACCGCGGCCTTGGCGCCGGTTTCGCTCAGTTTCGGCTTCGGCGGAGAGGCGGATGTGACGCGTTCGCTCACCCTATCGAACGTGGGTACGGCGCAGGAGACGTTTCATCTCGCCTTCGCGCCGCGGGCAGGCTCGCCCGCTCCTACCGCGCCCGTGGAAAACATCCAGCTTGCCGCTGGCGCATCGTCCGAAATCAGCGTCCGGTTCGCCGCCCCGAATTCCGGCGCAGGCGCTTACGAGGGCTATATTCGCGTGCTTGGGCTCACTTCCGGTGTGGAAGCGCGCGTACCTTACTGGTACGCCGTTCCCTCTACAACGGCCAAGTACATCACCGTCCTCGACGCACGGGACCGCGCCCGGCGGGCGACGCTCGTCAGCCGCGCCATTCTTTTCCGCGTCACGGACCCGGCGGGAGTGCCCCTGAAGGAACCGGAGGCGAAGATCGTCGCCACGGCGGGCAACGGGGAATTGGTGCGTCTCGATTCGCTTGATTCACGCTATCCGGGCGTGTGGGCGGCGAGCGTGCGCCTCGGACCTCAGCCCGGCGCGAACACCTTCGAAATCACGGCCGGCGCCGTGACGGCGCAAGTCGTCATCATCGGCCAGTAGACGGCAGCTACACATCAAGCTACAACCCCGGACCTTCGTCGCGGCGAAGGCTGCCAGGATTGCGGGAGGGCTTCCCGAGCCTCGGAATCAGCGTACCCCGATAGTCCGACCAATTTGAGACGACCACGAAGAAGCCGAACCCGATCGCCCCAAACGCGAGCATCGTCACCAATGCTACCGACACATAGTGGACCCAAGGCCTGGCATAATCCGGCTCGAAGAACAGCTTCCCGAAATCGCGGCCGAAGTTCATGCCGAAGAAACCGGTAAGCACGGCCCCGGCGCCGAAGATCAGGCTCAGCATCGCAACGCGGTTCACTGCCTCCGTGTTGCGGAACTGATGATAGTTGTGGAGAGACGCGTTCAGTTTATCGATTTCTTCGGCGATTTCCCGCTTCATTTCATCGGTTCGGTACTGCCGGCATTGGAGCCGGAAGTGCTCCAATTCCTCGTCTTTGTTCGCTAGTTCGTCAAAATGCCAATAGTTGGAGAAATGCAGGAAGTCGGCTCGCAGATCGTTTGCGAGGCGAATGTTCTCGTTGCTGAGCTTGCCGCTCTCCTGGTCGCGATATAGGCGCTTCGAGACCAGAGCGGTGCGTTCGGAGAAGCCCAGGAGCGTCGCCCGGTAAAACAGCGTGACCATGGCCATCAGGTAGTACCGCGTCCGAAACATGCGGTGAATCAGAAAGCCCTCGCGCAAATTGTGCTCATCGCAATCGAATAAGCCGACGGTCGCCGCAATGCCGCTGTAGCTCGTGAAACCGTAATAAGTTCCCTGATGGGCCCAGCGCCGGTACAACTGCCTATCCATTTCCGACCTCACGAACTCCGGCTGATAGCGGTAGTCCGGCCCGGCGTAGTCGACGTACAAGATCCGGCTCAGCAATATCTGGTATTCCTCCGACTGCGGGAATCCTTCCGGCACGGTGCCCGGGTCGATGTTGAGGTAGGTATAGACGATCATGCGCTCGTCGAGCACCGGTTCGAATTCCTGGTCCCGATAGTTGGCGAAATAGAGCAGCGATGTGATGGTGCTCGCGAGCGGCGGCTGAAAACCGATCATCTCTCCCTTCTCGAAGCGCTCTTCGGTGAGCACCCGCTTCGCGCCACCCTGTTCCAGCGTGAATCGTAGCCGGTTCGGAAAACGGCCTTCGCGCAACTGACGCCCGCTCGAAGGATAAACCTTTCGCATCGCTTCATTGATCCAGAGAACTTCTTCCACGGTGCGGTGAAAAGCCTCGACGCCGATCGACAAAATCCCGACGCCGTTGGCGAACATCATCAAGCGCAGGTCCGTTACCTCGACGGAGCCGCTGCGTCCCTTGACGTCTTCGGCCTCGTAGAAAATCTTCTGCCCTTCCTTAATCGGAATCGTGTAGCAATGCAGTAGCGATTCGTGCTCTCCCCCGGCAGCCGACAACTCCGCGCTGTCGAAAAACACCCGGCGTACGAACGGATGAAAAAACACCATGTCCTGGTAGGCGGGCGAGTCCATGTCGAACCGCCGGTAGGGAGAACGGCTCCAGCGTCCCAGGCTGTCGGCAATGGCCGATTCACCCTTCGCGGGCGCCGCCGTAATCCAGGCGTCCAAGGCTTCGAACCAGCTGGGATATTTGCGCCAGAACTCCGGGTAGTCGAGCGCCATTGCCTCTCTGTCGATGGAGAACGCGAACAGAAAATAGGTGTGTAGGTGCTGGATTCCGACCGGCATTCCGGCCTTCATTATAGTCGATGAGGCTCGCTGCACCGTCGCTGCGGCGCGCGAACTCACAAGTGAACGGGCGCGGCGCTCTCCTCCGCTCGCTCGCGGGCGCGCTTCGGCTGCTGAGCGCCGTCTTCGTCGCCGGCGCCGGTATCCATCGGCAAGCCGAAGACGGAACGATCCCGGAGTTCCCAGGCGAGCAGGTACGCGATGCCACCAGCGAGAATTCCGGGCAATAGAAGCGGGTGGTAGCAGCCGCTCATGTCCGCCACCAGGAGCAGGCCGCTCCAGTAACCCTTCACGATCGAGGCGAACATCACGATCATTCCGAGCAGCACGAATAATTCGGGCTGCGGGACCAATTTCGGCATAATCGAATGAATGCCAAACCCGAATGCGCCACCGAACATCGCGCCGATCACGAGTGTCGGCGCGAACAGACCGCCGACCGCGCCCGATCCGAACGTAATCGACGTCGCCACGATCTTCAACAAAAGCAGCGTAGCGAGCAGCGCCGCATCCATGCGGCCCGCCAACGCGTCGCGGATCGCCGGGTAGCCGGCCGACATCACTTGCGGATACCAGATGCCGATGCATCCCACCAGTACGCCGCCCAGCGTGACGCGTATCCACAGGGGCCACTTGACCGGGAATGTCGCGCGCATGCGGTCGAGCAGAGTGATGAAAGCATGGCCAACCGGGGCGGCGGCAAGGCCCATCAGAGGCACCACCGTCAGCAGGCACAGGAGCGGTACGTCGTCGGGTGTGAAAGCGGGCCGGAATGGATAGCCGTCGCCGAGCACCTTGATTCTTATGAAGTATCCCGCCGCGGCGGCCACGCTGATCGCCACCAGATTGCGGTCGAAGCGGGCGCCGAACACTTCGAGCGTAAGCAGGACGCCTCCCGCGGGCGAACGGAACGCCGACGCGATTCCCGCGGCCGCGCCAGCCCGAACCATGGTTTTCAGCGTATGTCCACTCAACCCGAACGCGAGGCCGACCCGGCTGCCGACCAGCGCGTTGACTTGCACCATCGGCCCTTCCGGTCCCACCGAGCCGCCGAATGCCAACACAAACCCGCTTAACAGGACGTTCAAAGCGCGCACGATCGGAACCACGCCAGCGTGCCGTGTGATCGATTCGTGTACTTCCTTGACCCCGCCCAGGGTGCCTTGGGGAAAACGCTGGAGCACGATGCCGATCGCGCAGAGTCCCACGGCTGGAATGAGAACCACAAAAGGAAGCCGGTTGCGCCCCTCCTCGAATAGCGCTTCGCCAAGCCGGTCCGCGAGAAAATGGAAGGCGATCGAGGAAAGGCCGCTCAGGATTCCGAGAACCATGGTAGCGGCGCACAGTCGAGCCAGAGGCACGATGCCATTGTAAACGATGCGCGGCCACGGTCACCTAATGGAAGTCTACTAGTTGTAATTGGACAATCAACTGGTAACATGGTCGATTCGGAGAAAACCTTGGCTACCGCAACTACTTCAACATCAAGTTGGTTTTTGGCGCGGCACCTGGAAAAGGCGGGCTTGCGCGGTCCGCGAATGAAGTTCTGGTTCGCTTACGTTGCCGCGTTTTATGTTCTTTGGGCGTTCCTGGCGTTTGGACTGGGGAACTGGGAGCAAACGCTCGCGCATTGGCGGATTTCGATCGTCATGATATTCGGATCCCTTGTCGCGGGGTCGACGCCGATGGGTGGCGGAACCGTCGCATTTCCGGTCCTGGTGCTGATATTTGGCCAATCGCCAAATATAGGCCGCAACTTTGGACTGGCGATTCAGGCTCTCGGGATGACCTCGGCGATGATCTTCATCCTCTGCCGCCGCACGCCCATTCAAAGCCGCATGCTTCTCTGGACGAGCGCGGGCGCGGCGGTGGGCCTTCTGATCGGCACGTTCTACGTCGCGCCGCTGGTTGCATCGAGCGTCGTGAAGCTGGTGTTCTCGTGTCTTTGGATGAGCTTCGGCATCCTGACCTTGGCGAAGAACAAAGAAATCTGCGCGTTGAACCGGATTGAGCCGGTGGTTGGCAGGCAGGCGGCGATTGAAGGGTTGGTAGTGGGCGTGGCCGGCGGAATCGTCGTGGCGATGATCGGCGTCGGCGTCGAGATGATGCTCTATACCGTGCTCGTGCTGCTGCACCGCTGCGATCTGAAGGCAGCGGTGCCGACGGCCGTATCCACTATGGCGGTCGCGTCCCTTATGGGGACGGCGCTGCATCTTGCGATCGGCGACATCGAGCGCGAAGTGCTATATAACTGGCTCGCGGCCGGGCCGATCGTGGTGTTCGGAGCGCCGTGCGGCGCCTACCTCGTAAGCATTATTCCGCGCATCCGGACACTGTACTTCGTCTCGATTCTATGCGTGATTCAGTTCGTCTGGACGCTCTATCAGGTCAAGCCGACGCCGGAACAATGGGCCTTCGTGGCGACCGCTATGCTGGTCGCGCTCTCGGCGTTCTACGTCCTGTACACGAAGGGAAAAAGAAGGCCTGCCGGACTGTAAGCCGGTTTCTGTGCCCCTTGCGGGGTGGCAGTCATTCGTCTCGACCGGACATTACTGCCCGGCTCTAGCGACCTACCCGGAAGTCGTAACGGAGCGGGCCGCTCCTCCTCCCCTATTTGGTCTTGCTCCGCGTGGGGTTTACTCTGCCGGACGAATTACTCCGCCCGCGGTGCGCTCTTACCGCACCTTTTCACCCTTACCGTCCCGGCCTTGCAGCCGATCCGGCGGTATCTTCTCTGTCGCACTTTCCGTAAAGCCCGCTTTGATCGGACTTCCCCGGCCGTTAGCCGGCACGCCGCCCTGTGGAGACCGGACTTTCCTCTCCCTTGCGGGAGCGACTGCCCATCCGGCAGGCCTACCAGTTCATTGTCGCACGCGCCCGGCGGTTCGCAACGCTGAGGGCTAACTAAGTTCCACGCAAAAACACCTTCACAGATTAGGTGCGATGGTTCCATCGCGGTGGAAGTTTGGCGGGTTTGAGAGCGAGCGACGAAATGAGCCGGCGGTCCGGTTTGAGACCAGTTGGATACTGTGTTCGGTCCAAGTATGCGGTGACGACCAGGCCTGTCTTGGCACGGGTATTGCGAGCCGTTCGTCTTCCGCTACGCGGGGGCGAGGCTGCAGGCAGCGTTGCAATAGGGCGAGTTCATCCTCCGTTCACTCTCTCAATCGCCGCAGCCCGCGTGTTCCTCCCGCATTTGAGCCCGGCACGGTCCAGGTCCCCACTTGCCGGTGTCCGGAAGCCGGGCCGCGCGCCGATCCCGCCCACAGATACACCTTCCGGTTGCCAGCGAATGCGCCCGTGAAGGTCAGCGTCGCCGTCACGGTCAGGTTGTTACCGCTACCGGCGACTGTCGTCAAAGCCGCGTTGACGCCGCACTGGCTGTTCGACAGCGTCCCCGCTTTCCCGGGAGTGGCCGGCCCCGTGAACCGGCTCCCGGCATCGTTCACCAGCCACAGCCGGTTCGACGCTCGCTCATAGCGCAGATAGCAGCTTTGCGCGGAGCTTGAGCCGACGACCATCTCCATCGCCGCGATGTCCGCGTACCCCGCCGCGTCCGAAGCTACAAACTCGAGGGTGGCGCTGCCGCCGCTTCCCGATGACGGCGTGACCGATACCGGTGTAGGCGCAACGGCTACGTGGGGTACCGTCCAGCGGCCCACCTGCTGGTATCCGGTGCTCAGGCCTCCGGCGGAGGCGCCCCAAAGGTAGATGAGCTTGCCGCCCCCAAACGATCCGCTGAAGGTCAACGGCACGGTAACGGTCAAGGTGTTTCCCGAACCGGACACCGTGGTCGAGGCCGCGCTGAGACTACACTGGCTGTTCGCTAGCGTCGCATCCGTGCCTGTAGTCACGGGCCCCGTGAACGAATTGGCGTCGTCGCCGGCAAGCCAGAGGCGATTGGAAGCCCGCTCCCAGCGCACGTAGCAGGCGGGTCCCGTACCCGATCCGATAATCATCTCCATCGCGGCAATGTCCGCGTATCCGGCGGTGTCCGAAGCCTGGAACTGGAACGTGCGGCTGATACCGGCGCCCGAATTGGGCGTGACCGACAGGCTGCCGACCGTGTGTTCGGTGAGCGAATAGATCCCTCCCGCCCCCTGGTCAGAGACGTAGATCTCGCCCTCTTCATCCTCGCCGAAGGAGGTGATCCCACTTCCCCGCCCTACCAGCGCGGACTGCCATTCGCCCGCGGCACGCCGCAAACCCCAGATGCTCCCAGTGCAGTAATCACCGTAGAAATACACACCCTGCAATGCGGGATAGCGCCCGCCGCGATAGACGTAGCCGCCCGTTACCGAACATGCGCCGCCGGCGTGGGAGTATTCGGCCACAGGCATGCTAAGGGACGCGAGGCTGCACGTGCGGTTCGCGTAGCAGTGGTTTCCCTCGGCGATGTTCCAGCCGTAGTTTTCTCCGCCACGGCTCGATCCGGACTGGAAGTCGATCTCCTCCCAATTGTCCTGCCCGACATCGCCGGTGTAGAGGTCTCCCGTCTGGCGGTCGAAGGAGAACTTCCACGGGTTTCGAAGACCGTATGCCCAGATTTCCGGACGCGCCTGGGCATTGGAGACGAAGGGGTTGTCCGGTGGAATCCGATACGGCTGAACGCCGGATTCGACATCGATTCGCAAGAGCTTGCCGAGAAGGGTGGACAGCTTCTGGCCATTGCCCTGGGGGTCGCCGCCGCTTCCGCCGTCACCCATGCCGATATAGAGATAGCCGTCCGGACCGAACTTTAGGAGACCGCCGTTGTGGTTGGCGAACGGCTGGGCGATTCGGAGGACGACAGCTTCGCTGTTGGGATCGGCCAGGTCCGGATCGGATGTCACCGTGAACCGGGAAATGACGGTGTCGCCGCGCGGGTCCGTGTAATTGACGTAGAAATAGCCCTTCGTCGCGTACCCGGGAGGAAAAGCCACGCTCAGCAGGCCTTGTTCTCCGCAACAACTGATGCGTCCCGAGATATCGAGAAAAGGGTTGGCGAGCAGCACGCCGCCGCGCGCCACGCGAATTCGCCCAGCCTGTTCCGTGATGAACAGCCGTCCGGACCCGTCGCCCGCGTTGGCGATGTGAGTCGGCAGGCTGACGCCGCTGTAGACGCGGATCAACTGCACTTGAGGCCAGTCCGCCGCGCGAGCGCACCATAGAGAGCCCGCCGCAATTCCCAGCAGCCCGGCGAGCCTTGAGACTCCCATATCCCCGATTGTAACGCCTGGCTCAACTTATCTGGACGCTGTCCGGCCCGACAGCTTCTTCAGCGTGTCCGTGCCATCCGTCCGCCGTACGATCGTCTTGAGTTTCTCCTTGTCGTCTTCGGCGCCCTGGCGCTGTATGGCTTCGCGGTAGCGCTCCTGCTTATCGGCGAGATCGAGCGGCGTCTCTCCCATGGAGTTCTTCAGATCCAGGGGTGCGCCTTTTGCGTGCAGGAATTCGAGGATCTCGGCTCTCCCCTGGATTGCCGCCAAGTGCAGGATGGACTGATTCCGGCGGGCCAAAGTGATGGCTTCCACAGGGTCCGGAATCTTGTCCTGTGGGTTCCAACGGGCCTTGACATCGGCTCCGCGGGCTACCATCTCCTTGACGACGCCCAGGTCCCCGGCCAGCACCGCCACGGAGAACGGAGTATGCCCGTCCTTACGCACGAGGTTCGGATCCCCGCCGCGATCCGCCAACACCTGAACGAGCGCCACGCTTCCCGAACTTGCGGCGATGTGCATGGCGGAGGAGCCGGGAGGCGCGGGGTTGATCCGCACGTCGCCGGCCGGACCTCCGGTGGGATAGACCGTTTGCCGATTCGGATCGGCGCCCGCGTCGAGCAAACGGCGAACGGTGGCCAGAGCCTCATCCAGGGCGCCCGCGGCGCTCGCGGCGTCATCCGTACCGAGGGCCAATGCGGCCGCGTTCTGGCCATAAGCGCTCCTCTGCTTCGTGCCGCTCCGGGCCGCTTTCGCCACGGCCAGCGCCGCGCCATGCAGAGGCGTGTACCCAGCACCATCCGTCACTTTGACGGATGCGCCGCGATCCAGCAGGAGCCGGGCCAGGCGCAAGTCCGGGCTGAATTTCTGTGAGCTGCCGGCAGTCGCCGGAGCTCCGCGGCCGGGAACGAATGTGCCCTTCGGCGGCTCCCACTGATAGAGCGCCGCAAGCAAGGGCGTGGTTCTATCGGCGGCGGTGGAATCGACGCCGACGCCGGCGTCGAGCAGAATCCGCGCGGATTCGAGGTCATGCTTCTGCACGGCGAAGAACAGCGCGTTCAGGCCGCCTTTCTTCGCTGTGTAGTCTCCCTCGTTGTTCCAGGGAATTCCGGTCTTACCGAGCGTCACCGTGGTCGGCAGATAGATCGTGTACTTGACGTCCCAAGTGTTGGTTGCGGCGCGGACATCGGCGCCGTGGTCCACCAACAGGCGCACCGCGTCCGGACGCCCGGCCGCCCACATCAATGCCGTCTGGCCGAATTTCCTGTCGCGCGCGTTCACGGCCGCGCCCCGCGCGAGCAGCATCTTCATGACGTCCAGCCGGCCCAGGCGCGCGGCGGTCATGAGAGGCGTTTCGCCATTCTCGCGGGCAACGTTCGGATCCGCGCGATTCGCGAGTAAGAGCTTGACGATTTCAGGCGAGCCGTTCACGATCGCGAGCGCCAGCGGGCCGATACCGAGCTCGTTGGTCAGGTTTGGGTTGGCTCCCGCGTCGAGAAGCATAGCGGCGACGCCGGTGTTGGCGCGCATGACAGCCCAAGCCAAAGCGGTTGCGCCGTCGCTTTCGCGGACGTTCGGATCCGCGCCTTTCTTTAATAGCGCCTCGACGGCGAGCCGATCGTCGCTTCGCACGGCATCGAGAAGAGCATCGCCCTCTCGCGCGAAGACCGCACCCGCGAGGAGGAGAGTGAGGCCGGCTAGCGCGCGTTGCATGACGCCTAGACCTCCAGCCGATTGAGCCGGCCGGTGCTATCGCCCAGTTTCTCGGTGGGCACGCCCACCTTGTCGAGCATGGTCAGATAAAGATTCGTCAGCGGCGTCTCGTCGCCGGGGAATCGGAGATAGCGCCCGCCGGCGATACGTCCAGCGGCCCCGCCGGCCACGATGATGGGCAAGTCGCGCTGGCTATGCGAGGTGGGAACGCTTAAGTCGCTGCCATAGAGAATGAGCGAGTGGTCGAGCAGCGTCGAGTTGCCTTCCTTGATCGCGTCCAGCTTGCTCAGAAAGTAGGCGAAGAGCCGCGACTGATCGACGTTGATCTTCGCGAGGGCGTCGAGCTTATCCTTTTCGAAGTTGTGGTGCGAGATTTCGTGGTGGCCCATCGTGATGTC
>CAMDED010000118.1 GCA_945893365.1 Candidatus Sulfopaludibacter sp. SbA3
ACATCAACCCTATGCTGCCGCGTGCCCAATTCCTCCATTCCTCCCTCTCTCCCGCCAAAATTCTCCATCGACAATCATCCCCGACACGAAAATGCCAGGATCTCCCAGCACTTCGTGGAATTTCCTTACTTGGTTGCGGAATCGCTGCGCGCCCATCAAATAACTTGACAGCAAGCCATGGCGAGACGATAATTCAACCTTACAGCAATGGCTACGTCGTCCGCTCCGCCGGGAATCCCGGATTCATTTTCCGCTCACGAGAAATTCCTCGTGCAAAAGGCCGAGGAAGCGATCGTTAACGGAGTGGAGCTCAAGGATTGGTATGAAACGAGGTTCGACGAAGGAAGAATCAACCTCACCACGATCGATATCGGGAAGCCGTTCCGGCTGAAGAACCGCGTGCGGGTTTTCTTCGACACCATGAAAATGCACGGCACGCCGACGTCCATTATGGGCTGCGTCCAGGAAGGCGAATTCACCCGCCTGGAGGGCGGCAGCAAGCGTAGAATGCTCCGCGAATTCGTCATGAAGGAGTTCCTCCAGCGCGCCCACTGGACGTCTGAAGACGGCCACCCCGGCGGCTTCGGGATCGAGCAGAGCCTCTGCCGGGCGGCCGACGGGTCCTACCAAAGGATTCGGGAAGGTCTCCGTTACTCGCTTCTCGATCTCCGGGAACTGGGTCCCACCTTCCGTTGGATATTGCTCACCGTTCAGATTCACGACTTCGTCATGGAATTCGGTCCGATTCGCAAGCGCTTCAAGGAAGCGGCCTGCGTCGTGCTGGACTCCGCTTTCACGTATTCGATAGAAAATCCGACGCCCGATTGCGAAATCGAAATTACCATCGGATATCCCTTCGTCGACTTCGCCCCGATTCCGAACGTCTTCGGCTTTGGACCGGGAAAATTCGGCGCGGCTATTAAGCTATACACTTTCCTGGCGATGCGTAACGGCGACGTTCGCACCCGGATGGCCTTCATGGCCGCTCCCCGCTGCGAAAAAGTGTTCGACTTCGGAAAGAACGTCCCGGACCCCGTCTACGGCGGCGCCGCCCTCGCGAGCGCGGTGACCTTCGGACTTTGGAAGACGGACGCGTTCCACCGCAAGCTCGATTCGCGCATGCTCGGGCAGCACAGCCGCGTCCATCAGGCGTTGATGGACGGCGCCGACAAGGTTTGGTGCAGTTACTATCGTGGAGGTGTTCCCTGAATCAGCGAGTAGAGAACAGCGCGCAGAAGGTTGGACTGGTGCTATCCGGCGGCGGCGCCCGCGCGGCATACGAAGTCGGTATTCTGAAGTCGATGTACGGGGGGCGCTGCCCTGCCACCCGGGGCCAGAATCCGCCTGAAGTATTTTGCGGAACCGGCGCCGGCGGCTTCAACGCCGCGGTGATCGCGGGCAGGTTGCCGGGACAGTACCCTTCGCCCGTGGAATACCTTGAATCGCTCTGGGCGGACGAAATTCCGCGCGAAGGCAGGATGCGCAACAACCGCGTCTACCGCCGCCGACTGGACACTTTACAGTTCTTCGACATCCCGTTCATGTGGCGCAGGCCCCTGAAATCCTGGCTGCTCTGGTTTCAGGACTTCGGGTTGATCGTGCCGGAGCTCATCGGCCGGACCGCGAAGGCGATTGCAACGCTCGACGCGTCCTCGTGGCTCGATCTCTCCATCTGGCACGACATGTCTCCCATGCGCAGACTGATTTCGGAAAGCGTGAACCTCGGCGTCATCCGCGACGGCGCGAACGAGCAGCGCCCCCAGCGCCTGCTGCGCGTGATCGCAACCGAACGCGGCGCGGGCAAGCCCCACATTTTCACCAACGCGGATTTCAACGAGGAGGATGGCTACGCCGCCATTCTCGCTTCCTGCGCTCTTCCCATCATTTTTCCTCCGGTGAAAATCAAGGGCAGGGAATACATGTATGGCGGCCTCGTTATGCAGACTCCTCTTCAGCCGGCTGTCGACGCCGGTTGCACTATAATTCATCTGATCCATAATGAGCCGCGCCACGCCGCCGCCTCGGATGAGGGGCCGAGCGCCCGCGACGCCCTGAACCGCACCATTCAAGTGGCGCTTTCGGCCACCCTCGAGCGCGATCTCGAAAGCCGCGCGCGCGTGAACGCCATACGCGATTTGTTTGGCAAAGTGAAAACGGAGACTGGCGTGGATGTCGAGAGCTACCTCGAACCAGGCCGTTACCGCCGCGTGCAGGTGCATCAGTACCGGCCGTCGAAACCCGTTGGCGGCAAAGCGGGGCTGTTGGATTTCACGCGGCCGGCGATTGAGGCCGCTATTGCCGCCGGAGAACGCGACGGCGCCGCTCACAATTGCGCGGAAAGCGGGTGCATCCTATGAAAAACCGGACCGTACTAAAGCTGTTTGGAATTATCGCGCCGATCGTCACTTGGATCTTCGCCGCCATCTGGCCGGGCCGAAAAGCGCACATCGCCGCCGTCGAGTGCGCGAACAAGTGCAAGATCATGGCGCTCGTCCAGAATCTGGAAAGTTACATGGATCCCGAAGGAAAGACCACGCTTGAGTCGATCGTCGAACGGTGTTACAAGCTCGGTTCCTTCCCCGCCTTGTGGGCCGTGGAAGGCGTTGGCAAGGATCTCGCCGAATGGCACATGGCCCGCAACCAGAACCCCACGCGGATGCTCAACGACGCCGTGCTCGATCCCAAATGGGACGGCGCGTGGCTGATGCTGCACGCGGGAATCGGGCTCGGCTTCGCCAAGTACTACATCGAAGCGTTGAAGTCCGGCGCAAACGATGCCGAAGTGCGGGCCGCCGTGCGCAAAATCGTCGACCTCTGCCGCAACAATTCCCGGCCCGGGTATTATGGAGCGGCCATCGAATCGCTCGGTCTCGTTTCGCGGTTCCTCAAGAACGCGGCGTTTTGCAGGCAGGTGCACAAGGCGCTGGTCGACTACGCTCCCGATTCGGTGGGCTTCTTCTGGCGCGGCGCGGGCCGCTGCCTCTACTTCCATCCGATCAACTTCGCGCCGGGATTCCTCTATCCCTGCCGCGCCATCAAGATGTGCGAGAAGGAAGCGCCGAACGCGGAGCTGCTTCAGACCATGCTCTCGGGCGTCGCCTGGCCGCTGACCATCGTGAACATGACTCACCCCGAAGTCATGGAGTGGGCGCTCGAGAATCACGACGACTATTTTTCGGGCAGTCCGGGCTTCTTCAACGGCGTGGTTTCGACTGTGGTTATGCGCTACGACACCACACCGGACGATCCGCTCATCGCGCGGTTTATGAATCACAAACCGGATCCGAAGAACCGCACTCTCTGCGGGCTCTGGAATTCGAAGATCAAGGGATCTCTCGAGACCGCGCTCAAGACCATCTATCCGGTGCTCAAAAAGCATCACCGGCTGGACGAAGTGTTCCAGTACCAGTCGCTGCCGGCGCTCGCGCACGAACTGGAACGGGAGACCGCATAGATGCCGCGGCCGGCTGCGGATGAATACGCGTCCTTCGTGGGAGCCTACATTTCACTCGTCGATTCGGAAGACATTGGAGCGACGCTTGAGAGCCAGTTGTCCCAAACGCTCCGCCTGCTCGGGGGCGTAGGCGGGGAGCGCGCGCTCTACAGGTACGAAGCGGGCAAATGGAGCGTGAAGGAAGTTGTCGGCCACATGTCGGACACCGAGCGTGTCTTCTCCTACCGCATGCTTCGCGTTGGCCGGGGCGACGCGACACCGCTCCCCGGATTCGAGCAGGATGATTTCGTGCGTGGCGCCTCCTTCGATTCGATCCCCTGGGAGGAGTTGGTTGCGGAGTTCGAAGCGGTGCGCCGCGCAACCCTTCACCTCTGCCGCCAGTTCGCGCCGGAAGCCTGGCTGCGCCGCGGCACGGTGAACAACGCCGGAATAAGCGCGCGGGCGCTTGCCTATGCGATCGCGGGGCATGAGCTCCATCACCGCGGCATACTGACGAAAAGCTACAGTCTCGCCTGAACTCACCGCAAATTTGCCGATGGAACTGTGGTAGCCGTGGGGCAGGCCATCGTCGTTTGTGGCCTGCCATTTTTCGCTGGTAGAAGGGAGGCGACAAAAGACGATCGCCTGAACCCACCGGCTGCCAATTGCGACGGCTATTTCATTCCAAGTCCTTAGCGCTTCATCTCAGAAGTCCGGTCGCGTATGTTCGAAGCACGACAGCGAATGGCGGGAACGCTCCGTCGCGGCCCCGCCCGCTTCTATTTCACCCCCACCTGCTTCCCATCCTCCACCGTCTCATCGGGATGCGCCACCACGGTATCCCCATCCTTCAACCCCGTCAGAATCTCCGCCGCGAGCCCATTCCGATGTCCCACTTCGACGGTTTTCCGCCGGGCAACCCCGCCCTCAATCGCAAACACCGCCCATCCATCCCGGTAACGGAACAAAACGTTGGAAGGCGCCTGCAAGACCTTCTCTCCCTCCCACAAAACAAAGCTGCTCTCAACCCGATACCCGTCCCCGAGCCGTTTCCAAGCCGCCTCCGGCGACGTGATGTCCGCGATCACCCGCACCCGCTGCTCATCCACGCCTAATGCCGAGACCTTGGTAAATCCCCCCGGCTCAATGACCCGCACCCGAGCTTCCAACGCCTCAGGACCGCCCCACCCCGTCAGCAACACGCGTGTTCCCGGACCCATCCGCACCGCGTCCGGCGAAAGCACCTCCACCTCCACTTCAATTGCGTTCGCGTCGCCAATCTCGATCAGCGGCGTCCCCGGACTCACCACACCTTCGCTTTCCTGAATCACGCGTATCACCCGCCCCGCCGCCGGAATCGTCACCGGAATCGTCTCGCGGCGTGAGTCTTGCGCCACCGCTGTCGGCCGCAACAATGCCCGTGCCGCGGCCATCTCCGCCTGCGCACTATCGATCTCCTTAATCGCCGTCTGAATGTTCGCCTTGGCCAACGCAACCGCCGCTTCCGCCCGCCGGACTTGCGTCACAGTCTGATCCATCCGCTGCGCCGGCAAATCTCCCGTTTTCACCAGCGTCCCCTCCCGCCGCTCTTCGCGTTTCCAATTGTCAAGATCCACTTCAGCGGACCGCAGCTCTTCTTGCAGCGCCCGCGCGCGGGATTGCGCCACTTCAAACGCCGCCTCCGCCACTCGCACCCGCGCCTCACCCGTGTCGAGCGTCCGCGTGTCGAGAAACGGCGCATTCACCGGACTCAACCGCGCAATCGCATCGCCCGACCGGACATGATCCCCCGCTTTCAGCCGCAGCCTCGTCATGAACCCCGCCACCGGCGCCGAGACAACGTAACGCGACCTCAGCCGCGTCTTACCCTCTTCCTCCACCGTGACCCGTAACGGACCCACCGTGACCCGCGCGGATTCCACCGGCGCCGGCTGCTTGCGCAGCCCGTAAACAATCCCCGCAATCGCGATCGCGGTCAACGCAATAATCCACAGCCACCGTTTCATGGGTCCTCTATTCTCTCGCCTTCAGCACTTCCACCAGATCGAAATGATCCACCCGATGCCGCACCACCATCGCCGACACGACCGTCGCAATCAAGACAACCAGAGCCGCGAAGGCGAACGTGCCCACATTCACCACCATCGGAACGCGGAACAATTCGGTCCGCGCGCTCGCCGCCATCGCGCCCGCCAGCGAATAGCCGATCCCGCATCCCACCGGAATCGCGATAAACACCAGAAGCGCCAGCTCCCCTAATAAGATGTAGGACACTTCCCCCCGCGTATATCCAAGCACGCGCAAACTCGCCAACTCCCGGCTCCGCTCGCTCAACGTAATTCGAGCCGTGTTGTAAATTACCCCAACCGCAATCGTCGCCGCCAGAATCGTATTGAAAAACGCGAACATCAACATCTGGGCCGCCAGCGTGTCATAGAACGCCCGCAAGGCGCGCATTCGAGCCGAAGTCCCCGCCACAGCCGGCATCTCCCGCAGGCGCGAATAGATCCCCACTTCCCTCTCCATGTCCGCCGACAGAAACGCGCCGGTAACTGTATCGCCCTCGCGCATGAAACGGTTCAGTGAGTCCAGTCGCATGTATGCATTCACGCCCACATACTCGCTCACCAGCCCCGTCAGCGGAAGCTGCCGCACCGCCCGGTTGCCCTCGAGCAACTCTACCGTCAAAATATCCCCCGGCTTCGCCCCGAGCATCGTTGCCAGGTAATCCGTCAGAATCACGCCCTCCACCGGCAATTCCACGCGCCGCAGATCCCTATCCAATAATCGCCGCAGCGAGCCATCGGGGGTCATCCCTTGCAGCGCGGTCCGGTACGACCGGTGCTCAAACCGAATGCGTGATGGAACCCAACGCGTCGGCTCCGCATGACTCACACCCGTCAGACTGGTCAGCGACTGTAACGCCCGTCCCGGCACTGGTCCCGTAAAGGTCACTGCCAAGTCTTCGATCTGGGCGCGCCGGAGTTGCGCGAATACCATGAAATCCACCGCATCGCTCCAAAAACCACCCGTGATCAAAATCCCCGTCGACATGGCCACGCCGATCATCGATAGGAACGACTTCAACGGCCGCCGTTCGATATTGCGCAGAATCATCCGTGTCGGCTGCGAAAACATACGTTCCAACCCGAGGCGTTCGAGCAAACTCGCGCGATATAATCCCGGAGCGGCCGGCTGCATCGCCACGGCGGGAGATTCCCTCGCCGCCCGCAACACGGCGAAGACCGTCCCCGCCATCGCGCACAAGAAACAATATGCCGCCGAGATCCCGATCACTCCCGGTAGAATTGCGAAGTCCAAATACGGAAAGCGGTACACATCGCGATAGAGCCCCGCCAAACCGCTCCCCAACCACGCGCCCCCCGCAATCCCCAACGCCAGTCCCACCGCCGCAATCAACACCGCCAGCTTCAAGAAGTGAATCACGATGGCGGCGTTCGTGTACCCGAACGCTTTCAAGATCGCGATCTGCCCGCGTTGCGTCGCCATCAACCGGCTTAACACCACGTTCAACAGGAACGCCGCAACCGACAGAAAAATCGCGGGAAACATTGTCGCCATCTGCTCCAGTTGCCGGAATTCTTCCGACAGGTAACGGTGCGACACCTGGTCCTTTCGCCCATGCGCGTCCAATCCTCCATACGGTTCCAGTAATGCATTCATTGCATCCAGGACGCTCTTCAAGCTGGCGCCCGGATCGAGCGTCCCGGCAACTTGATTGAACGCCCCTGTCATGTTGAAGGCGGCTTCCAACGGTTTCCGATTCATCCATAAAATCGCGTAAGTCGCGAAATCCGGCACAATCGATCCCGGAGCCAATTGATAGATGAACTCCGGCGTGGACGCAATCCCCACAACGTCTACCTCGCGCTGACGTCCGTTGACCGTTACCAGCAGCCGGGCGCCCGGCCGCATCTTGTGCGCATCCGCGAACCCATCGCTGATTAACACCTCGCGCTCGCGATGAGCCTCGGGCAACCGGCCCGAGTGCAGGTGCGGCAAGTTCAGTTTCGGGGCGCCGGCCGGCAGCGAAACAATCTGCCCGTTGATCGGAAACCTGTATCCCTCGAATTCCATCGTGACTGGCGCAACCACCCGGGTCTCCACTTCCCGGACCCCCGGAATCGCCGCAATCCGGGCGGCCACGCTCTCCGGAGCCCGCTTCAAATTGGAAAACATGTCCGGAAACCGGAACTCGCGGTACATCCGCCGCTGCGTCCTCTGCAACGAATCGAGTGTCGCCGCCGCCATCACATACGTGGCGAGTCCCGCCGCCAGCACCAGCGCAATCGCCAGCACCTGCGCCTTCAGCCCCCACAATTCGCGAAAAAGTTTACGATCGAGAACCCGCATGAAACATCACCAACGCAACTCGCCCGGCTTCAACCGGTTTTCGACGACATCCACCGACCCCACCAACCCATTCGCCATGTGAATCACCCGGTTTGCCATGAGCCGGATGTCGGCGTTGTGCGTAATCAGGGCCGTCGCCGCGCCCAGCTCGCGATTCACCCGGTCGATCGCCTCCAGCACCACGATGCCCGTCTCCGAATCCAGCGCTCCCGTAGGTTCATCGCACAGCAACACCGAAGGCCGTTTTGCGATCGCCCGTGCAATCGCCACACGCTGCTGCTGCCCACCCGAAAGCTGGGCGGGGAAATGATTCATGCGATCCCCCAGGCCAACCAGCTCCAGCGCCTCCTCCGGCCGCATCGGCTTCTCCGCAATCTCCGTCACCGCCGCGACATTCTCTTTCGCCGTCAAGCTGGGAATCAGATTGTAGAACTGAAACACGAACCCCACGTGCTTGCGCCGGTACGCCGTCAATTCTTTTTCACGCGCGCGCGTAATGTCCCACCCGCAATAACTCACGTGCCCCGCCGTCGCGCGATCGAGACCGCCCAGGATATTCAACAGTGTCGATTTCCCGCTGCCCGACGGGCCCAGCAACACGATCATTTCCCCGGCGTAAAGGTCCATCTCCACGCCCCTCAGCGCATGCACTTGCACCTCACCCATGTCATAAACTTTGGTGACGCCTCGAGCGGCGAAGATCGGCTCGGCCGGAGCGGGAGTAGCCATTCCCATCATTCTCTCAGTATCGGTATTCTCGAGGCGTTCCTCTATCGAGAGCGAACTTCTAAAGCCGAATACCCGGCAGCGTGGTGTGATATACTCCTCGCCGATGCGGCCCTGAAATGGAAATTCTCCGTCGACGAACCCAGTCTCGAAAGGAACCATGCCGAAATTACTCCCGCTTTTCCTCCTTCTCGCCGCAGCCTGCGTCCACGGGCAGACATTCGGCGAAATCAACGGTGAAATCCGCGACCCCAGCAGCGGTTTGGTAACGGGCGCGACCGTAACCGTCACCAATCAGACCACCGGTGCGGAGCGTTCGGCCAAGACCAACGACGACGGGCTCTACGGCTTTCCCGCGTTGCCGCCCGGCATTTATACGGTGAACGTCGCCGCCGACGGTTTTCAAAGCGTGGCCCGCCGGCAGATTGAACTGCAGGTGCAGCAGATTGCGCGCATCGATTTCAAGCTGCAGGTGGGACAGGTGACGCAGACGGTCGAGGTGGCCGGAGGCGCGCCGCTGCTCACTACCGAGGACGCCACCGTCGGCACCGTCATTGAAAACCGCCGCATCCTCGATCTGCCGCTGAACGGCCGTAACGCGCTTTCGCTTGTCTTCCTCAGCCCGAACGTCACCTTCGGCTTTGGCGGCAGTAACGTCGGCATGGGCGGCGACCGCGGCGCCTTCTCGAGCGTATCGATTGCCGGGGCAAGGCCCACGTTCAACCACTATTCGCTCGACGGTCTGGAGAATACGTACGTGGAGGGCAACAGCTATGCGCTGCTGCCGTCGATCGACGCGTTGCAGGAATTCAAGATTCAGACCGGCGTTTATCCGGCCGAGTTCGGGCGGGAGATCGGACAGATCAACGTTTCGACCAAGGCTGGCGGTAACCGGTATCACGGAACGCTGTTCGAGTTCTTGCGCAACTCGACGCTCGATGCAAGAAACTACGACTTCACGCCGGCTCGCCCGCCGAAGGACCCCTTCCGATGGAATCAGTTTGGATTCACGCTCGGCGGGCCCGTGTCGATTCCGAAGCTGTTCAGCGGGCGCAACCGCCTTTTCTTCATGTCGAACTTCGAAGGGTTTCGCCAAAGACGCCGGGCGCGGCTGCTCAGCGATGTGCCGAGCAATGCGATGCGCGGCGGCGACTTCTCGCAGATCGCCGCACGCATATACGACCCAACCACGCGCATCCAGCAAGGCGCGGTCATCACGGCGCAACCATTCCCCGGCAATGTGATTCCACAAAGCCGCCTGCCCCGAACCTCGGTCCAACTGCTCGATTTCCTTCCCGCGCCGAATCAGCCCGGCGCCAGTTTGGCGTCCAACTTTCAGGTGGGGCGCAACTCGGTGCTCGACCGCGATCAGTTCAACCAGCGCCTCGACTTCAATGAGAGCGCCGCGTCGTCGTGGTTCGGACGCTATAGCTGGAGTTCGGAGCTTGCTCTGAACCCCGGGGTGTATCTCAACGGAGGGAAGACGGTCAACGATCCGTGGCAGGCGCTCATCTCAAACACGCGCACGTTGTCGCCGCGCTTCGTCAACGACTTCCGCTTCGGCGTGAGCCGCTTTTCCAATAACGGCGTCGGCGAGTTGGCCTTCGTGCGCGATACCGCGAGCGAGCTGAATATTCCCGGTGTAGCCACGCTGGCTCCCGACGGATGGGGTCTGCCGGCCATCACCTACAGTGGGCTGAGCGGCTTCGGCGGCACGCCCGGCGGCACGATACGCTACTCCGCGACGTTCCAGTGGGTTGACAACATTTATTGGGTGCGCGGCAAACATGCATTGCGCTTTGGCGCGGACATCCGGCGCGACCGCTGGAGCGCAAGCTCGTACACGTTCGGCCAGGGCCAGTTCGACTTTTTCGGGACCGCGACACAGAATCCGGCTGCGCCCGCCGGCACCGGCAATGCGTTTGCCGAGTACATGCTCGGTTACATCGGTAATTCGCGCGCGGGCGTCACGCAGGCGTTTGCACAATTCCGCAAGACCGACCAGGCCTATTACTTCGACGATAGTTGGAAGGCGCTGCCCAATCTCACCGTGACGATGGGCCTGCGTCTCGAATTCCTGCCGCCCTGGTATGACCACTCGCAGAAGTGGGTGAACGCTCACATCCCGTTTCTCGACCGCACGCCGAACGTGGCCGACCGGAGCCGCCATCCCGTCTTCGTGCGGATCGGCAGCGGCGATTTCTATGAAGGCGTCGGGTTCCGCTTCAACCCGGCGATCAACGTGGCGCGCGACGGAAGGCTCGGCCCGGTGGGCGTGTACCCCGACCGCAACGACTTTGCGCCGCGCATTGGAATCGCCTGGAGCCCCACGCCGCGCTGGACCGTGCGCACCGGAGGCGGCGCGTTCTATTCCCAGGACAGTTCGGCGCCCGTGCTCGATCCGGCCCGCAATCTGGCCGGCTTTCGCTCCGAGCAGGCCAGCTCCGATTTTCCAAATCTCACTTGGACCGCGCCGTTCAGCGGCTTGAGCCAATCGGTCCAGGTCAACACGCCCTCCGTGCTCGCCAACGATCCGCGGCGGCGCACTCCCTACACGCTCCAATACCTGCTGAACGTGCAGCGGGAATTGACGCGTGACACCGTGCTTGAGGTGGGCTATCTCGGTTCGGTCAGCCGCAAACTGCAGCAGTTCCACAATTTCAACTCGCCCGATCCCAGTCCAACCGGCAGCGTCGCCTCGCGCGCGCCTTGGCCCGAGTTCGGCCGCGTCTTCCAGGTGTCGGGTTTTGGGAAAGCCAACTACAACTCACTTTCGGTGAAGCTGACGCGGCGCTTCAGCCAGGGGCTCACCTATCTCGCGAGCTACACCTGGGCTAAGGCGATCGACACCGGCAGCGGCATCCGGGTCCCTCCGGGCGACACGCTCTTCCTCCAGGATGAGTGGTGCCAGACCTGCGACCGCGCCCTCTCGGGATTCACCACTCCACACCGCTTCGTCACCTCGATGCTCTATGAGGCCCCGTTCGGCAAGGGGAAGAGTTTCCTCAATCGTCCGGGCTTGCTGAACGCGGTGATAGGAGGTTGGCAGCTCGGGTCCATCGTGACGTTCCAGACTGGATTCCCGGTAAACGTCATCGCCGGCCGCGACCAGAGCAACACCGGACATCAGAGCGACCGCGTCAACGCAACAGGCCAGCCCACCGCGCTGTCCCGGGGCAAGCAGGATCCGCAGCGGTTCTTTAATACGGATGCGTACGTGCTCCAGCCGTTTGGATCCTATGGCAACGCCGGGAGAAATACGCTCGTCGGACCCGGCACGATCAATTGGGATTTTTCCACCATCAAGAGCGTCGGTTTCGGAGAGGCGCGGCGCCTCGAATTTCGCTTTGAGGCGTTCAATCTAACGAACCATCCCAACTGGGGACGCCCCAATGTCACGATTACAAGCGTCAGTTTTGGCAGGGTGCTTAATACCGCGACCAGCATGCGCTCCCTGCAGTTTGGGTTGAAGCTGAACTTTTGAGCGGCGTCGCCCGGTGCCCGCCATTCACAAAGGGGAAACTCTGCAAGTTACTCTTCTTGTCGGACAAACTCCATCTTGTGCGATACGGGCGACCGATAACCGGGGACTCCTACGCCGCCATGGAGCATGGCCCAATTCCTTCGTGTGTGCTGGATATTCTTGATGCCATCGAAGGAGAAACTCCGCGCACCGATGAAGCAGTTGAACTTGCTGCGGCATTGAGTCTTGATAGGCGGTTTCGGTACCCGAGGTTGACGGCGGTCGAGAGACCGATGATCAAGAACCTGTCGGAATCAGACATGGAAGTCCTGAACGAGATCATTCGAGAGTACGGAATGCGCTCATTCACCCAACTTCGTCATCTCACCCACGATATGCCGGCGTATGAAAAGGTGTGGGAAAATCCAGACCGGATCGGTGGTAGCGTGCCAATGAGGTTCGAAGACTTCTTTGAGGAGGACGGCGCCGCATTGGCGGGTGTCCTTGAAGAGATGATCGAGAACTGCAAGCTGCGTGAGGCATTCCCTGACCCCGCGTGGCTTTGATCCTGCCCATCTAGAACGCTTCGCGGTAATTAGGTTCCCCTTTGACTTCCGAGATGGATGTGGCCTGGTTGCAAAGCGATTTGTGGTTATTGGGGCATGCGCACGGCACGTGCATCTGCGCCAAGACGACTTCCAATGTAGATCGCCACTACTCTGATCCTACAATAATGGCCGGTGTCGTGTTCTACGAACCAGGGGATGTCCATTGCTTCGGGGTACCCACGGCTGTGGAGCCAGGAAACTTATTTGCGATCCCGCATGGCGACCTCATCCGCTATGCACGTAACAACCAACTTGAGATTCTTGAAGTGCTGGCAGACGATATCAAAGAACGGATGGAGACCGCAATTGCTGCCTGCACAACCATCGTCCCGACAAGAAAAAGAAAACTGATCGCCATCAACAACGAACGAATCTAAGAGAACACCGGAGACCTTAGATCGCGCTGAAGTTCTCGGCCCAAGAGAAACACGCGGCGGGAGCTAGCGGTCGCTAGGCTCCAGTCCCCCCGTTAGTTGGTTTGCCACCGGCCCACATCTTCCGTTTCGACGCGAGTTGCCGGTAGTACTCGCTGCCGCGCTGTTTTTGTCACCGAACAGGCTTTGCGCCCCATGATGGCAGCAGCAGTCATCCCTGTTCGGTTGAGCATCGGCGCGAAAGCAAGCGTTTGCTGTTTCTGGACCACGCAGATTTCAGACCCTACCTCTACGCCCACTAACGGATGAAGCCGGCCTCGGACTCGCCTTCGTCCGGTACAACACGTGCCGGCGCAGCGGGTGGCCTTCCGGAAGCCGGGGATGATCGAAGTCCTCCCGCGGATTGCGAGCCATCCCGATCTTCTCCATCACTCTCCGCGAAGGCAGATTGTCCACTACCGTGAACGAGACCACCTCTTCAAGGCCCAAGGATTCAAAGGCGAAATCCAAGACCGCGAGAGCGCCTTCCGTGGCCAGCCCCTTGTTCCAATGATGCGCGGCGAGCCGCCATCCGATTTCCACGCAAGGCGTAAAGTGCGTCTGGAATTGTGGAACGTTGAGGCCGATGAAGCCGGCGAGCTCGCCCGGCCCTTTTAGCTCCGCGGCCCAAAGCCCGAATCCGTACCGCTCGAAATGAGCGGCATTGCGCTCAAGCATGGCGGCGCTCTCGTCTTCGGTCAAAAGCGAAGGGAAGAAACGCATGACGCGGGGATCGGCGTTCATCGCGGCAAGGGGATCGCGATCCTCCGGCTTCCAGCCGCGCAGCAGCAGTCTCGGTGCGTCGATCATTGTCTTCCGGTGGGAGTCCGTCGTCTCGCTTACCAATTGTCCTGCGCTATTTGTACGATAATCAAGCGTACGGACGTCCGGACCGGGAGGCTTCCATGCAGCGCCGCAATTTTCTAAGATCCGCCGCGACCGCGGCCTTTCTGCGCCCCGAGGCGATTGACCGCGCCCGCGCCGCCACGTCCGGCGACGTCCGCGACGCCCGTTCGGTGGCCCGCGACGAAACCTATTGGCGCGAGATTCAGCAGGCGTTCACCGTCGACCGCAACCTGATCAACCTCAATAACGGCGGCGTTTCCCCATCCCCACGCATCGTGCAGGACGCCATGCGCCGCCAATTGGAGTACAGTAATCTCGCGCCCGCGTACACCATGTGGCGGATTCTCGAACCCGAAATCGAATCCGTGCGCCGCCGTCTCGCCGCCGACTTCGGCTGCGATCCCGAGGAGATGGCGATCACACGCAACGCCTCCGAAGCGCTCGAAATCTGCCAGTTCGGGCTCGACCTCAAAGCGGGCGACGAAGTCCTCACCACCGATCAGGACTACCCACGCATGCTTACCGCGTGGAGACAGCGCGAACGCCGCGACGGCATAGTTCTGAAAACCATCTCTTTCCCCACGCCACCGCCCTCGCTCGACGATCTTTACACCCGCTTTGAAAACGCCGTCACGCCCAAAACGCGCGTGATTCACTTCTGCCACATTACGAATCTCACCGGCCAGATTTTCCCCGTGAAGCGGATTTGCCGGATGGCCCGGGCGCGCGGCATCGAAGCCATTGTGGATGGCGCGCACGCTTACGCCCAGTTCCCCTTCAAGCACGCGGATCTCGATTGCGACTACTACGGCACAAGCCTGCACAAATGGCTGCTCGCCCCGCACGGCACGGGATTCCTTTATGTGCGCAAATCGAAAATCGGCAAGCTTTGGCCGATGATGGCCGCGCCCGTGGAGATGAAGGAGAATATCCGCAAGTTTGAGGAGATCGGCACCCACCCGGCGGCGAATCACAACGCGATCGGGGAAGCGCTGACGTTCCACGACGCCGTTGGAGGCGACCGCAAAGCCGAGCGCCTGCGCTACTTGAAATCGTTGTGGACGGACCGCTTGGGCGGGCTTCGCGGTGTGACCGTCCGCACCAGCCCGGACCCGGCGCAAAGCTGCGGTCTCGGCCTGATTTCGGTCGAAGGCAAGAAGCCGCAGGCCCTGACGGAGGCGCTGTGGAACGCCGAGCGTATTCTCGTGACACCCATCGCGCACCCGGATTTCGAGGGTCTGCGAATCACGCCGAATATCTATACGACGCTCGGCGAAATGGACGTGTTCTGTTCGGCGATGGAGAAGCTGATCCGCGCGTAGGCGCGATTCCCCTGCGCCGCCGATTTCCCGGAACAAAGTTTGGTTTTTTTTATTTCCTTTATTTTCAAGTACATGACACGAACGGCGACTTGACGCCCGAAACCCGCGTTGTAGACTGCAGTCAAGAAGCAGTTCTCACCGGAACGGCTTGCGCGGCCGCATCAAAAGCCGCGTCCGTCACCGATGCATAAATCCCGGCCGGGTAAAACATCGTGTTAGGTGCTTTCCGCGTCTCCAGTTCACCGGAGGCTTATGGTCATCCCGAATGTAAGTGCGAGGATACCGGATAGGAAGGGAAAACGCGTTTTCTGAAAAAGCGGAGATTGGACTTCATAGCTTGGCTTTCGGGCCCGTGATCCCTTTGGGAACCACCCCTCGATCGTGGCCGGCTCTCTAAAGTCGTTCGATTCTCCCTGCACCTCGTTGGGCAGCCATTGGTTGCCCAACGCAAGGCGGCGAATCTTTGTAAATTCAATCCCGTTCGCGTGGGACAGGTGCGTCCCGGCGCCGCCGCGCAACAGGTATTCTCAGAGAAGGAGCTGAATGCGATGGAAGTGAATTTCACCCCCGATTTGCAGGCGAAGCTGGACAGGCTGGTGACGGAAACCGGACGCTCAGCGGACGAGTTCGTGCAGGATGCCATGGCCGGTTACGTTGCCGAGCTGGCCGATGTCCGTGCCACACTCGACAGCCGCTATGACGACCTCAAGAGCGGCAGGGTGAAGCCGATCAGCGGTGATGAGGTAACGGCCCGTCTACGTGCAAAGAGCGCCGCCCGTCGTGCTGAGCATCCATGACCCGGTATGATTTTCACCCTGAAGCCTCAGCGGATCTTGACGAAATTTGGGACTACATTGCGGCTGACAATCTCGATGCCGCCGATAGGGTGATCGCGGATATTTTAGGCGCTATTGACGGCCTGGCGCTTTTCCCATATCAAGGCCATCGCCGCCTCGATCTGACTTCGCGTCCACTACGCTTCGCTGAAACTCGTGGTTATCTTATCGTCTACGCGTCGGATGAAACACCGCTGTGGGTTGTGGCGGTGATCCATGGACGCCGCAGCCCCCGCTTGATGGCTGCGATTCTCAGAACGAGAGAATAGGCTTCTTCTTAGCTGGCCTTGGCGGAGCGCGGCGCAGCAGGAAGCTTTCGTCTTCCCAATCGCGACTCTACGGAACACGCAGCGGCGTCATCGCGCCTCTCAGAGACCCTCAGGCGGAGCGTTGATAACGCCCTTCGCGCGCCGGTGAAAACACACGGTGCTCGTATGATAGACTGATCTTCCCGCATGACCCTGGCATTCGTCGATTACCTGATACTCGCGCTCTATTTCGTCTTTGTACTCGGCATCGGCTGGCGCTTGCGGAAGAAGGTCAGAAGCAGCGGCGACTTCCTTACCTCCGGCCGCTCCGTCTCCGTCTGGATCACCAGTCTCGCCTTTCTCGCAGCCAATCTCGGCGCGCAGGAACTCATCGGTATGTCGGCCTCCGGCGCGAAATACGGGATCATGACCGCGCACTTCTACTGGCTCGGCGCGGTGCCCGCCATGCTCTTCGTGGGCGTCTTCATGATGCCCTTCTACTACGGCAGCCGCGCCCGCTCCGTCCCCGAATATCTCAAACTGCGCTTCGATGAAAAGACGCGCGGCCTCAACGCCATCACGTTCGCCGCGATGACCGTGTTCTCCTCCGGCATCTCCATGTACGCGCTCGGACTGCTGTTGCAGCTTGTGCTCGGCTGGAGCTTCACCGCCTCCGTCCTGCTTTCGGCGGCGATCGTTCTGATCTATACCTTGCTCGGCGGGCTTACCAGCGCCATTTACAACGAGGTCCTGCAATTTTTCCTCATCGTCGCCGGCTTTACGCCGCTCGCAATCATGGCAGTGGCGAAGGCCGGCGGCTGGAACGCGATGTCGGCGCGCCTGCCTCAGGTGATGACGCACGCCTGGCGTTACCTTCCCGACTCTTCTCAAAACCCCATGGGCGTCGAATGGTTCGGCCTCGTCGCAGGCCTCGGATTCGTGCTCTCTTTCGGATACTGGTGTACCGATTTCCTGGTCGTGCAGCGGGCCATGGCCGCGGATTCCATGTCGGCCGCGCGCCGGACGCCCCTCATCGCCGCGTTTCCGAAAATGGTGTTTCCGTTTATCGTGATCGTGCCCGGCATCGCGGCCATGTCGCTTGCAAGCATGAGCAGCGGGTACGTCCTCCCGGTCAAGGGATCGGGTTACGACTACGATCAGGTCCTGACCACTCTGATGGCCCAGTTCTATCCCTCCGGCCTGCTCGGACTCGGTCTCACGGCCCTGATGGCTTCCTTCATGTCCGGAATGGCCGGCAACGTGACCGCCTTCAACACCGTCTGGACCTACGACATCTACCAGAGCTACATCCGCCGCGGTGCGCCCGACCAACACTACCTAACCGTCGGACGAGTCGCCACGGTCGTGGGCACGGCCCTCTCCATCGCGACCGCATACCTCGCGCAGCACTACAACAACATCATGGATCTGCTGCAGCTCGTGTTCGGATTCGTGAACGCGCCGCTATTTGCAACATTTCTGCTCGGAATGTTCTGGAAACGGGCCACCGGGCATGGAGCCTTCACGGGCCTCGCGGCGGGCATCGGCGCGGCCGCGCTGACCCACGGACTGACGGAGGCGGAGCAGAAGGGCGCGTGGATCTCGAATGTGCACCATTTCCCATCCACCATGGCGCAGAATTTCTGGATCGCGATTTTCGCCTGGTCCACCTGCTTCGTAGTGACGTTTCTGGTGAGTCTTGCGACCAAGCCAAAGGCGGAAGAAGAGCTTCGCGGACTCGTGCTCGGATTGACGGAAATGCCGTCCGACGGAGATCTCCCATGGTACAGGCGTCCGGGCCCGCTGGCCCTGGTGGTGCTCGCCTGCCTGACGCTTCTGAATATCTGGTTCTGGTAAACACATGTTCGACTTGCGTATTCCCTCGGGATGGTTTTTCGCGATCGTCGGCGCGATTCTGGCCGGGCTCGGAGTTTTCGACCCGGGGTTACGTGCGCCGATGACGGACTTCAACGTGAACCTCTACACCGGATCGGCCCTGCTGATTTTCGGCGGCGCGCTGCTTTGGCTGGCGCACGCGAGACCGTGACCCGTACCTTCCGCGCGCCGGGGCGGGTGAACCTGATCGGCGAGCATACGGACTACAACCAGGGTCTGGTGCTTCCGATGGCGCTCGATCTCGCCACGTTTGTCGAGTCCGCGCCGAACAGCGCGCCGTCCCTCAAGGTCCATTCGGAGCACTATCGGGAATCGCGGGAATGGCAGCTGAAGACGATTCCGCGCCTTGAGCCGGCCGGCGATTGGGGGGACTACGTTGCCGGCGTCGCGAGGGAACTGCTGCGCGCCGGGTATCGCCTTGAACCTCGAAGCCTTTCGATCCGCAGCACGGTGCCCGAGGGCGCCGGACTCAGCTCTTCGGCCGCGCTCGAAATCTCCTGCGCGCTTGCGCTCGCCCTTGACCAGCCCGTTCCGCCGCTCGAGTTGGCGCAAATCGGGCAGCGGGCGGAGGTCGAGTTCGTCGGCCTGCCGTGCGGCATCATGGATCAATACGTCTCGGTCTTCGGGCGTGAGGGCTCGGCGCTCGTGATCGATTGCCGGAATCTCGAAAGGAAATACGTGACGCTGCCTTCCGAAGTGTCCATCCTCGCCGTGAACTCGATGGTAAAGCATTCGCTTTCGCAATCGGCCTACCGGCAACGCACCGAAGAGTGCGCGGACGCGGCGCGGCGGCTGGGCGTGTCGAGTCTGCGCGATGTTTCGCCGTCCGCCTTCGAGGCTGCGGCGGTAACGTTGCCTGAGGCGCCGCGTAAGCGCGCGCGCCACGTGATTGAGGAAAACGGCAGGGTAGTCCGCTTTGCCGCCTCGACCGATCCGTGGGAACTGGGCAGTCTGCTGGTCGAATCGCACCGCAGCCTGCAACGCCTGTACGAAGTGAGCTGCGAGGAGTTGGACTTCCTTGTCGACACCGCTGTCGAAATAGAGGGAGTCTTCGGCGCGAGGGTGACGGGCGGCGGGTTTGGCGGATGTACGATCAATCTGATCCGGGCGGGGTGCGAAGCGGGTTTTTCCGAAACAATTGAGTGCGCCTACCAGGCCCGATTTGGCGTCTCGCCCCGGATCTACCGTTGCCGGGCGGCCGCGGGCGCCGGAGAAATAACAACATCCTGAGAATTTTTTCTACGCTGGATCACTAATTAGCAAGCATAGGAATTCCTAAATGTCCTCCGGGGCGTGAGCCATTCTTGCGCCCCTCCTTCTCTTCTGGAGGGGCAACTCGAGTTTGGCTCTCCCCACGGAGACCCGTCGAGAACGCCGGCTCGGAGGGCGCGATTCCGGATCGGTAATCGGCAGCGCCGCCAAAGCGTTTCAACCATGAAGAAATTCAGAGCCGCCCACTACTTCTCCCGGATAGTTTCCGCGTGAGACATCAAGTTTGTTGCCTTGTCCGCCGATAACCATCATAGAAATGAAAAACCAGGGCTCCCGGCGCGCGTTCGAAGACCCGTGGAAGGCGGCAATGATTGCGGCGACGGCGAATGTGCTCCTCTTCGCCGCGGCTGCCTGGCGGGTCTGGGACCTGCAATGGCAGGCGACCGCCGCGGTTGCACTGTCTCTGATTGTGGCGGGGTGGTCCGTTTTCTTCGCCACGAACCGCCGCGAGCCCGGCGGGAATGTACGGAAGCATCCGGATCTTGCCGACGGCGAAGCCAGGCTCCGGGCGCTTTTCGAGGAAATGGGCGACCCGCTTCTGGTCTGCGACACCCAAGGAAACATCCTCGACTGCAACCGGAAGGTGTGCAACAGGGCAGGCTACTCTCGCGTGGAGTTCCTGAAACTGCGCATTCAAGATCTCGAAACGCCCGAGTTTGCGCAAGGTTTTCAGGCACGCGTCCGCGAATTGCAAGTGAACGGATACGGGCATTTCGAAGGAGAGCACTTGACGCGCTCCGGCAGGCGGATCGCGGTGGACGTTAGCAGTTGTGTGATTACTTACGAAGGCCACCCCGCGGTTCTCGCCATACTGCGCGACGTTACCGTGAGGAAGGAAGAAGAACGGCGAAGCCTTGAACAGGCCAGGCAACTGGCGCGCACCGCGGGGGAACTCGTGCTTGCCCGCGATGCGGCGGTCGACTCGGCGCGCCTCAAGACCCAGTTCCTGTCCAATATGAGCCACGAGATTCGAACGCCGATGAATGGGATCATCGGCATGACTCAGCTAACGCTCGACACACAACTGACGGCCGAGCAGCGGGAGTACCTTACACTCGCCAAGAGTTCCGCCGACGCGATGCACTCGCTGATCAACGACATCCTCGACTTTTCAAAGATCGAAGCCGGGAAGATGGACCTCGATCCGATCGAATTCGACCTGCGCGACGACATGGCCGATTCAGTCGCGTCGCTAGCAAATAAGGCGATGGAAAAGGGCGTTGAACTGGTATGCTCGATCGCGCCTGAAGTTCCTCACTACGTTGTAGGAGACCCGGGGCGGCTGCGGCAGATCCTGCTCAATCTCGTCGGTAACGCCGTCAAGTTCACGCAGCAAGGCGAGATCGTGGTGAAGGCAAGCCTGGAACAGGAGCCGGGTGGGGGTGGATCCAAGGGAGAAACCCTGGTTCACTTCTCCGTTTCAGATACGGGAATCGGAATACAGAAAGGTCATCTTGATCTTATTTTTCAGCCATTTACACAGGCGGACGGAAGTACCACACGAGATTATGGAGGGACCGGACTGGGCCTTGCCATTACCCGCCAACTTGTCGCTCTGATGGGTGGGACCGTGTGGGTGGAAAGTGTGTTCGGGGTCGGCTCCACTTTCCATTTCACGGCAAAACTCCCGGGAGTAGCGTGGAGCGCGGAATCCTGGGGTGCCGATGAGGCGCCCGGGGGCGTTTCGCTCAATGGACTCCGGGTTCTCGTGGTCGATGACAACGAGACGACCCGCAATATTCTTTGCGAAATGCTCCGCAACTGGAGGATGGCCCCGGACCAGGCGAAGGATGCCTCCTTGGCTCTCGCTCTGCTGCAGGACGCCCGATCCAAGGGCCGTCCTTACCGGTTGGCGCTGGTCGACTGCGGACCGCCCGGCACCGATGGATTCGAACTCGCCGAACGCGTTCGGGAAGCTCCGGAGTTGCTCCCGCTCTCGTTCATCATGCTGACTTCGGCAGGTCACCGGGGAGACGCGGCCCGTTGCAGAAAACTGGGTTTCGCCGCCTACCTGCCTAAGCCCATCAAGCAATCGCAAATGCTGGACGCAATCTCGACAACCCTGGCCGCCGACGGAACCGGCGACTTCTGTCTGCTGACGCGGCATACGCAACGCGAGCGTTATGGAGTGCGCAGCCGCCAAACTCCAGGTTTACCGGGGCTCGACAGACCCTTGAAGATTCTGGTTGCGGAGGATAACGCGGTTAACCAACATTTGGCCATGCGAATGCTGGAGAACTTGGGGCATTCGCCCGTTAGAGTCGGCGATGGAGTGGCCGCGCTCGAAGCGCTAGGATCCGAAGTCTTCGATCTGGTGTTGATGGATGTGCAGATGCCCGTCATGGGAGGATATGAAGCTACGCGCGCAATCCGGAAAGGGGAGAATTCACGTTACTATCGACATAGGCATATTCCGATTATCGCGATGACCGCGAATGCGATGAAAGGAGACAAGGAAGATTGCCTGAATGCCGGCATGGACGGCTACGTGGGTAAGCCCGTGATAATTCGCGAATTAGAGATGGAGATTGCACGAGTTCTCGACGGCCGTCCGGAGGACGCAGCGCCCCCGCCGAGGCCCGTTCCCACGCTTTCCGCTACCCGCCGGCCGGAGGGCTCGGCACCCCTTTCCGCCTCTCCGCTCGACAGGAAGGCTCTCTTGGCCCGGGTTGACAACGACGGCGCCCTCCTCGCCGAGCTGATTTCGCTCTTCCTGATGGACTGCCCGCGACTTCTCCACCAACTCGAGGTGGCGATCGGCAATGGGAGCCCTTCCGACGTCAGTGCGAGCGCCCACACGATCAAAGGCTCCCTAGGTAATTTTTGCGCGCCGGCTGCGTTTGACGCCGCTCTTCGCTTGGAAGCCATGGGCAGGAAGGGCTCGCTTGACGGGGCGGACGACGCCTGGATGTCTCTCACCGGTGAGATTGAGCGTCTCAAAATCGCCCTTGAATCGGTGGCCGCCGAGGTGGCGAAGTGAGAATCCTCATCGCCGAGGACGATCTGGTTTCCAGGAGACTCCTGCAGAGCACGCTCCAGAAGTGGGGATACCAAGTCGTGGTGGCGAACGACGGGGCGCAGGCTTGGGCGATTCTACAGACCGAGGACTCACCCAAGCTGGCGATCCTCGACTGGATGATGCCCGGACTGGACGGGCCCGAAGTCTGCCGCCGCCTGCGGAACGTCACGGGCGGCGCCTATGTCTACGTCATCCTTCTCACCGCGCGAACCGAGAAAGACGATCTGATTACGGGAATGGATGCCGGCGCCGACGACTATGTCACGAAGCCGTTCTATCATCACGAGCTGAAAGTGCGGCTTCGCGCCGGCCAGCGGATAATCGAGCTTCACGCGCAACTGCTCGCAACCCAGGCGGCGATCAGCGAGCAGGCTCGCCGGGATGCTCTCACCGGCCTGCTCAATCGCGGCGCCATTTTCGACGCCCTGAAATCCGAGGTCTCCCGCGCCACCAGGGAACGCCACTCATTGTCCGTTGTAATGGCCGATCTCGATCGGTTCAAGCAGGTCAACGATACCTACGGCCACATGGCGGGCGACATGGTACTGCGGGAAGCGGCCCTTCGAATGGCCTCCTCGGTTCGCCCTTACGACTCGGTCGGCCGCTACGGCGGAGAGGAGTTTCTCCTTGTCCTTCCCGGCTGCGATCATGCTTCGGGCATCAGTTTCGCGGAACGGATTCGTTTGGGCATCGCCAGCCAGCCGTTTCCGCCTATGGGGGAGGATCTACCCGTAACCTGCAGCTTCGGAGTCGCTTCGGTTGGCCCCGAGATAGGATATTTCGAAACGGATATGCTCGTCAAGGCTGCGGACGAAGCCTTGTACCGCGCGAAGCGGGACGGACGGAACCGCGTGGAAAGCGCTCAATCCGAAGCGGCTCAGCTCTCAATCGCCACCAAGCTGATTTCGGAGTAGGACCTTCAGCACCCCCGGTTCCGACGCCCGGGAAAATGCGCGGCGAGCCTCCGCCAGGGGAAAGCGATCCGAGATCATGCGGTCCACGCGAACCTCTCCCGAAGACAGCAGTTCGAGCGCAGGCTCGAAACGCCCGCAGCGCGAGCCGATCAAAGTAATTTCGTTCACGATGATGCCCGCCGTGTCGATCCCAACCAACCCATGCAGGGTCGATTTCAGGATGACCGTGCCGCGCGGTCTGGTCATGCGGACCGCCTGAGCGAGTCCTTGGGGCGATCCGGTCGCGTCGACAACCCAGTCGAATGCGGGGAGTTTCCCGCCGGCCCTGCCTGTTTCAACGCCCGCAGCCGCGGAAATCGCCAGTTTCTCGCGGTGACGGCCAAACTGGATCACGTGTAATCCGCGCGCCTGGAGCGCCTGCGCGATCAGCAGGCCGAGCTTCCCGTCGCCAAGCACGGCCACCTGTTCCCCGGCGGGAATCGCGGCTTGATCGAGAATCTCACAGGCGGCGGCGAGCGGTTCGGTGAACACCGCGGCTTCCGTCGAAATCGAATCCGGGACGACGTGCAGATTACGCTCCGGCAGCGTCAGCCATTCGCGAAACGCGCCGGGATGGCGGACGATTCCGAGCACCGTGCGCTTCGGACAATGGCGGCCGAGACCGCGATCGCACCAGCCGCAGGCGCCGCAATTGAGATTGATTTCGCCGACGACACGCTTCCCGATCCATTCGCTGTCATCCGATTGTTCCACCAGCCCGACGAATTCATGGCCCGGCGTGCCGGAGAATCCGTAGTAGCCCCGCTGCAATTCCAAATCGGTGTTACAGATGCCGCCCGCAAGAAGGCGGATCAGCGCGAAACCCCTGGGACGCCGGGGCTTCGGCACGCGGCGCACGGACACACGTGCCTTCTCAAGATGAACCGCCAGCATAAGTATATTCCAATCGAAGAATGAGCCTGAAGGAGGAAGGGAGCGAACAGCCGCGGGGCCTCCTTTCTTGAGTTGAGAATGACCAAAAACTGCCCATACGCCGTACAATCTCCGGGGCCGACCAACGGGAGGTGGGACACCGCCCCCGA
>CAMDED010000119.1 GCA_945893365.1 Candidatus Sulfopaludibacter sp. SbA3
TTCACCGCCGCATTCTGAAATTCCCACGCGTCCGGCAATTCCGCGGGCGGCTGCCGCTCGTATTCGAGCATGTAAGCCGCGCCCTGAAACAGGGGCCGCCCGACAATCCGCGCGCCGAATCCAGTGAACTGAGGAAACTTCCGCAGCGCGGCCCCGATGGCCTGACTCGCAAGCGCCTCGTCGATTGCCACGTTGTTCAAGCCGTCGCTCTCCTCAGTACGTGCGCGTGCCGCTGACCTTCGTCGCAATCTTGTACAGCGACGTTCGAGCCGTGATGTACAGACCCCGGAAGCCTTCTCCCCATCCACAGTTCGCCGCCACTTCCGGCGTCAGGATCGTGCCGAGGTGCCGGCCCGCGGCGTCGATTACCCAAACTCCGCCCGGCCCCGTCACCCAAAGATTGCCCGCCTCGTCCGTCTTCATCCCGTCCGGCACGCCCGGCTTGTCGCCCTTCAACTCGATGAGCGCTTTCCCGTTCTTGAGCGATCCGTCGCCCTCCACGTCGTACACGTGGACGTTGCGCTGTCCGCTGTCGGCAATGTACAGCTTCCGCTGATTGGGCGAAAGCGCCACGCCGTTCGGACGCTGGCAGTCCGTCGCAACCAGCTTCACGTCGCCCTTTCGCGCGATCTGATAAACACCCGGACCTCGAAGGTCGGTGAAGTACACGCTGCCGTCGATCGAGTACACAACGTCGTTCGGCGCCGTGAGCGGCTTGCCGTTCGACTCGCTCGCGATCACCGTGATCTTCCCGTCTTTCCCGGTGCGCGTCACACGGTCCTTTTCGCAGGTCAGCAGCCGGCCCTGATGGTCGAAGGTGAGCCCGTTCGCGCCGTTGCTGTTCTCACGGAAAACGGTCGTCTTCCCGTGCTCGAACCGCATGATGCGATTCGCGGGAATGTCGCTGAACAGCGTGAACCCCAGGCGGCTCGTCACCGGACCCTCGGTGAAGGTAAACCCGCCCGCTACCTTCTCGATCTTCGCGTTCTCGCCCACGCACTCGTGAAATTTCGGACTCTTGACGTCGAACATGTTAGGACCCCATTCCGTGCATGTAGTAGGATTTCGCCGGCGCCGAATACTTCACCGTGAGCATCGGCGTCTCGATGCGCTTACCGCCCTGGAACAGCGATTCCATCAGTTGTTGCAGCGCGCCCGTCGTCAGCAGCGTCCGCTCCACCGGATAGCGGCGCTTGCCCGTCTCGATCATGTGCGCGATCGCGTCGGTCAGCCCGCTGAAGTTGTTCGAATTCTGCGTCGGCACGTAGCAGTTGGTGCTCTCGATCTCCTTCGATCCCTTCCGCCGGTACGCCACCAGATACTCATTCACCAAGCCCCCCAACGCGACGACCGACGCCTTGAACCCGTCGTTATACTCAAGCAGGCACGCCACCGGAGCCTTCACGTCCTCGGGCCTTCCCTGCCCCGATTTCTCCGCGCGGCCGAGCGCCGCCTGCATCAGTTCCTTCGACCACCGGCCCTCTTCCGCCGCCTTCCACACCGCCGGACCCTTCAGGTACTGCACTGCGCGAATACCCGTCTCGCCCCCCTTACGGCGTTCCACGAAGGCTTGCAGCGTTTCGAGATCGTGGAAGATGCCGCCGTCCGTTACCCATCCGCCGCCCACCATGATGGCGTCGTCGAACTCAACGCCTAGCGGCGGATCAAGCTCGGGCCGGCGAAACGTCACCGAGACCGACGAGCCCGCCATGAGCGGAAAGTTCAGCTCGCGCGAGAGGTCGTACATCGTCTTCGCCTTGGTCCAGTCGTAGGAAAGGTGTTTGTCGACAAACACCGGCGCCGAGCGTTTCGACTTCCGGTAGACGTCTGTGACTTGTTTGAAGAATTCGAAGCGCGGGTAGAGATGCTGCTGCCGGTCGTTGAAAGGATAGTTCCCATGTTCCGCAATCAGAATCACTCCATCCACGGCGAGCTTGCCCGTGCCGAGCGTAAGCGCCTCTTCAATCGTCTTCGTCACCGGAAATCCGTACGCGGTGGAAAGCCTGTATCCGATGTCGGCGGGGTGCACCTGGTCCATGTACAGCGACACCACGTCGAATGGCGGAGGTGTGTACTGATCGTTGATCCACCAGCCTTCGAGAAACCGCGTGATGAAGTTATCGGAGTGCGACCTCACATGGTAGGTCGTGGACAAGGCGGCAATCTTCTTGCGCCGGGCGTTCTTCGCCCCCTGCGCCGCCCGCCCCGGCAGCGCGCCGAGCGCGCCCGCCGCGGCCGCGGAAACCACGAATTCTCTGCGTCTCATTTTTCAGCCCTCTCTTCGTTCGCGCGCATGATGCGCATCAGGTTCAAGCCCATCACTTTCCGGATATCGCTATCCGAATAGCCCATGCCGATCAACCCACGCACGATCGCGGGGTATTTCGACACATCCTCGAGTCCGGCCGGCGCCATGCCGGAGATGCCGTCGTAGTCCGACCCGATGCCCACATGGTCCGCGCCCGCGACCTTCACCGCATGATCGATATGCTGGAGCACGTCTTTGATATCGACCGGCGGCAGCAGCGAACGGTAGCGCTGCTGAATCGCCCGCTTCATCTCCCAGCGCCGCGGATTACCCGGATTCAACGCCATCATATCCGCAATTTCCTTGTCGCGCTTGTCGCGGTTCGGCGCAAATACCTCGTTCGCCTTGCGGTTCACGTAGGGTGCGTTGAAGTTGATGAAGATCGCGCCGCCGTTGCGCGCCAGCGCCTTTAGCATGTCGTCCGTCATGTTCCGCGGAATATCGGTGACGGCGCGGACGTCGGAGTGCGACGCGATCACGGGCGATTTCGTCACCGCCAGAGCGTCGAAAAACGTCTTGTCGGAGACGTGCGAAATATCCACCATCATCCCCAGACGGTTCATCTCGCGCACTATGTCTTTGCCGTAGTTCGAAAGCCCGTTGTGCACGGACGCATCGGTGCCCGAGTCCGCCCAGTTGTTGGTCTTGAAATGCGCGAGCGTCATGTAGCGCACGCCAAGGCGATAGTAATCCCGCAGCACCGCAAGGCTGTCCTGTATGATGTGCCCGCCTTCAAGGCTGAGCAACACCGCGATCTTTCCCGCCTTCCGGATGCGCTCGATGTCCGCCGACGTCCGGGCAAGTTCGATCTCCTTTGAGAACTGGCTCGCCTGCTGGTGCACCGCGTCGATGAGCTCAAGGGCGCGCGGAATCCAGAGCTGCGGTGGAAAGTCCTGGGGCTGCACGGCGACGCCGAAGAAAATCGCGCCCGCGTGGCCCTTCTTGAGCCGCGGAATGTCGGCCTCGTAGTAGCGATGCTCCTCGCCCAGACTGTAGGC
The DNA here is from genome assembly GCA_945893365.1 of Candidatus Sulfopaludibacter sp. SbA3. Classification (GTDB taxonomy): domain Bacteria; phylum Acidobacteriota; class Terriglobia; order Bryobacterales; family Bryobacteraceae; genus SYKU01. The sequence goes on from CAMDED010000119.1 coordinate 3,307, forward strand.
CTCGTCCACCATGTACCACGGCGTATCGACGTGAGTATCCACGATGAGGATATCGCGCATCAGCCCCTCGAACCGCCGATCGGGCGTCTGCGCGGCCACCGCCGCCGACATCAGCAACACAAGAACCGTTGAACGCATCCTACGCGGCATTTGAATCCCCCCGGCGTTTCAGCAGCAGCTTGTCCCGATACGCCACCACCACGACCCCATTTTGATTGAGCACGTTGGTCTCGAAGGTAACCACTCCGCGCGCCGGTCCAAGTTCCTTCCCCTCCACTACTTTTTTGACAACCCTCACAGTGTCGCCGATAAAGACCGGCTTTGTAAAACGAAGCTTGTCGACGCCGTAAAACGCGAGCACCGTGTCCGCGATGGTGTTCATCTGCGTCATCAGGCCGATTGAGACGCTAAAGATCAAAGCCCCGTGAGCGATGCGTTTTCCGTACGGCGTCTTCATCGCGAACTCCTCGTTGGTGTGAAGCTCGATGAAATCGCCGGAAAGGCCCGCGAACGAGACGATATCGGCCTCCGTGATCGTCCGCCCCCGGGTCTCGAACATCCGCCCCGCTTCGAAATCCTCAAAATAGAGACTTGCCACGCCTGCAATAGTAGCAGACCCTTTTTAAAACTCGTACGGCAATGCGAACTGCATCACGCGGGGTGGAACAAGATGTCCCCGTTTAGCGTCCGAAGGCGCTCGCGTTGCCCAGATCGAGAGTAATCCGCTGGGGGTCGAATCGCACGCCGTTAGTGAGGTTGAACACTTCCCAGCGAAACGGCAGCGTGCGCCCCTCCGCGCAAGGCCTGAAGACCCGGGTTTTCGTTAAATGGCGGAAATAGCACGAGCTGATCGCCCAGGCTTCCGCGAGATGCGTTCGCTGAACCGTACGCTTGATTCAGCAAGAATTCCCCCGGCATGCGCGCCATGCGCAGATTCTTTCAGCACGGCAACCGTGGCGCACGCGACGGTTCCAGCGTCCTAACGTGAATGCCGACGTGAGCGACCAACTAACTCTCGGGCTGCGGAAGGCCACACGGGAAAGAGGAACTGGAAGCCGGCGGCGAGCAGCCGGCCGGGCACGACTCGGCGGCTCTTAAGAACGAGCTCCGACTCGGTCCGCATTAGCAACGTGCCGATTTCAATGAGCCACTCCGGGTTGGGCAACCCAAAGCGAATGCCCCACGCCTCGCGCAACGCACGCATGAAATCACAGTTGGGAAGCGGGTTGGGAGAAGCGAGATTTACCACGCCGCTAAATTCCTCGTGAGCGATCAGTAGATCGATCGCGCGCACGAAGTCGGCTTCGTGAATCCAGGAAGCGAACTGCGCTCCGGTCCCTTGTCTGCCGCCAAGACCGCGTCGGACCAGGCCCAAGAGCACATCGAACACTCCTCCTCGATCCGGGCTGAGAGTGATCGCGCTGCGTATCGCGATCTTGCGTATGAGCGGCGTGGGCGTTGAGAAGAAGGCTTCTTCCCATGCTTTCGCAACGTCAATTGAAAAGTTCCAGGTATCGGGAGCGCCGGGCTCGTTGCCGCCCAGCTCGCCCTCTCCTTCGTTCATCGCGCGATCGAGGGCGTGCCGATAAATGGTAGCGGTACTGGCGTTCACCCATAGCCGTGGAGCACGGTTGAGCGAAGGAAGGATTTGGTTCAACAGGCGAGTGCTTTGTATTCGCGACTCATAAATGGTGCGCCGGTTCGCGGCTGTGTAGCGGCAATCGACGCTTCGCCCGGCAAGGTTAATGCAGACATCGCTCTGTTCGAGATCGGCAATCCAGTCGCCAGTCGTAACACCATTCCAAGAAACAACGCGCCATGGAGCCGGGCGCGGATTACGGCTCAACACCGTGACTGTGTGTCCATTTGCATGGAAGTGGCGGGCCAGCATATGGCCGACTTGTCCGCTGCCGCCGGGTATGACGATTTTCATAACGGCAGATACCTTTGCCACGACGCCGATTCGGCGACTTGTTTCACAAACGCAATCCTCTCGCGCAAGAGGGCGTGCATGTACGTGCGAAGTACCGCGATCTCCGCCAAACGACCGAGAACCGGGAGAGGCGCGGCAAAACGAAACACATCTCTCATCTCCGTCGCATCGGGAGATAGAGTCCGAAAGACGTGATCGTGCCGCATGAAGCGAAAGGCGCCCTGAATCATCGAGTCTTGAAAGTACACGGGTCGATCCATCGCCGTGATCTCGCTGGTGAGGTATAACCGGATGGAAAAGTGCTTTGCGCGCCAGGTCACGCGTTGCCCGAGGTCCATCAGCCCGGACGCGATCCCAGCCGCGGCAATGGCGGCCTCTCCGCAATGAACATTACCAGCGAGGTGCACTTCGACGCTGCGCGCCAAGTCGAAGCAGCGTTCGATCGGCGCACCTATGACGGTCAGTTCTCCGAGTGTAACCATTTGAGTTCTACCCTCTCGTCGCGATGTCCCGTTCGGCCAGCGTCCGATACGATCGCGCGATGCAATGGATGCTTGCGTCCGACCACCACCGCCGGTACTCGGCGGCCATCTTGATACCAGGGGTTCCTTCCAGCAGACGATGAACATTTGCGAGCGGCGTGAAACAGGAGCCAAAGGAATCCCCGTCCCGGCCCAGTCACAAATCGGCTCCCTTCACGATCTCGACCAGCTCCAGCGCGGCTCTGCGTACAGGCCGCATCAGAGGCAGCGTGGACACTCTAAGCAGAGAGGTAACGCTCTTGGCCGCCAGACTGAGGAGCCGATCGCTACGCGCCTGATCGGGTGATTCATCAAGGACCCAGAAGAAGATCACACCCATTTGAAAGAACCAGAGTACGCCGGGCAAGTGCGATTCAAGGTCCTTTGGAATTCGCATGCCGCAATCGACCAGGATGCGCTGAAACCAAGCAATGTCGACGTCCCGGATCTCCTTAGTCTGCGGGCTGAAGGGCGAGAGGGGATGTTTGGGATCCGCGCCGTTTCGCAGCAGGGCTCGTAGCACTCCTCTGTGGGGCGCAAAGTGCACGAGTTTCACGCGAATCAATTCGCGCAAACGCCGTTCCAGGCCGCTCGCGTTTTTCAGGGCAACCTCGATTTTTCCTTGCATCTCCGTGCAGGAGCGCCGGTAAAAGTCCATAACGATGGCGTCCTTGGATGAGAAGTAGTAGTACGCGGCTCCGGTGGCAACACCGGCCTCTTCCGCTATGTCCCGCATCGTAGCCGCCTCGAAGCCTCGCTCGTGAAACAACGTCAGTGCGGCCTTGAGAATCCTCTCGCGCGTTTCCTCGCTCTTCGGCCCGGCTATTCTTACTTCGGTTCGATCCGGCATTTCGGGACAACCACCTTCCTGAGCTGTTGCTCCATTTCGCGCTCGGTGCGGAGCCTGAGCAGGCTGGAGAGCGCGGAACGGTTCTTGGAAACAACTGCGAATGCCTCTCGCGCCATCAGCAAGAGCAAGGGGCTAGTTAGCCTGAAGGCGAGGTCGCGGTAACCTCGCAGCGCCCACAGGCAGACGATCCAGGCGTGATTACCTAACCACACTTCTCCAGTGTCGGCCACCACGGCAAGTTCATCGGCCGGAAGCTGTGGGAATCTTCTCCGTGCTTCGGATGACCCTGCCGCTACGAACTGGAGTCCCACCAGAGGAGGCTGCTCCATGATCCAATCCCTGGTGCGCGCGCAGAGACCGCAGGCCGCATCGTAGACAATGGCGATACTTGTGACCGGCGGCATCATGACTCCGCCTGAATCGAAATCCGGGCGTCGGGCGGAATTGGCGGCCGCAGCTCCGCCTGCCCTCTTCTCCTCAAGCGGCTAAAAACATAGAGGTTGAGAAAGTGCATCACTCCCAGCACGATCAGCACGAGACCGAGCTTGTCGGACACGAGCTCCATGGCGCTTCTCGCAGTCGCCACTTCGGCGGTAGTACGCAGAGCCAGCGTTACATAACCAACGTTGACGAGATAAAAGCCAACCACCAGCAAGTGATTGACGGAATCGGCCAGCTCACGATTGCCTTGGAAGGCGTCGATCAGGAAGCTGCGGCCATTGCGCCGCAGTGTTTGGGCCACCCAGACGGTCGCGGTCAGGCTGACGGCAAGATACGCGATATAGCAGACGACGATGTACATTCGATCCCTCGCTTTCGAACACGCCACAATCTGAACATGTTCAACTTTGATCCTACTCCTGCTGCCGGTCGCTGTCAACATAAATCTGAACACGTTCAACTGGCGTCGCCAAAGCTGGAGTCTTGCCGCGGGGACGGTCTTGATCGCGAGCACGTCTCGGACGCCTCAAAGCGGAAGGCCGTCTTGTGGCTGAATACCTCGAGACCCCCGCGCCCGCGGATGCGTTTCCCCGAATCGTATGATTGATTCAGCAAGGATCCCTCTGGTATTTTGTAGTTGGGTCTCGATCGATCAGCCTCAGTTAGCGAGGTCTACAAGTCATGCGCTTTGAGACGAAATTCGACCGCTGGCTGGTGGCGGTTTCGGTTCTGGGGGCGGTCATCGCGGGTGTAGCGCCCGCTCTGCGTTTTGTCGCACCGGGCGCCCATTTTGCTCGGCCGTGGGTTCTCTTCCTAACGTTGGCGAGTTGCGTGGTTGCGCTCAGGTTTACGCTACCTCAGTATTATGAGGTTCAGGAAGGCGGCCTGTTTCTGCGTCAGGGTTGGAGGAAGACCTTGATTCCCTACGCGTCTCTGGTAGAACTCCAGCCGATGTCGAGCACGCGCAGCGCCTCCGTGTTCTCGATAAATCGGATTCTCGTCGCCACCGGGGACGGCAAGCGTTTCGTCATCGCGTTAGTGGAGGAAGAGCGCTTCCTAAATGAAGTTTCCAAACGATGCCCCCGGCTGCAACGCCGAAATTCAGGGTTGAGAATGCCCTTCACGCCGATGTCGACGGTCTGAATCAGGTATCGCGAGAACAGCCATGCGGGATTGGGAACGCGAGAACGCGGATCTCCGGGAACAGAAGGTGGACAAGGCCACCGGCTCCGCCAAGCGGCAGGCGGGCGCGCTCGATCCGATCGGCGGCTCCCCCATGAGCGAGGTGACATTCTCGGGCCGGACGTTCACCTCACCGGAGGTCGATCTGATGCGGGAGATCGCGCGGGACTATGCCGGGTTGGGGGTTACCGAGATAGCGCGAACGGTGTGCGAGTTGTTGGATTGGAAGCGGCCGAGCGGCGGCTTGAAGAATCACGAATGCCGATTGCTGCTGGAACATCTGCAAAGCGCGGGGATGCTGACGCTTCCGGCCGTGCGGGCCTTGGGCGGCCGGGGTCCGCGAAAGGCAAAGGTCACGGCCGGCGAGGCGCAGCCGGAGCCGATTGAGGGACCGGCGGGAGGGTTTTCGTCTCTGGAGCTGCAGTTGGTGAAGGGTGTTGACGACAGCCGAATTTGGCGCCAGTACGTGGAGCAACATCACTATCTGGGTTGTCCGGTGCCCTACGGCGCGCATCTCCGCTACTGGGTGCGGCACGAAGAGAGGGTGCTGGCTTGCCTGTTGTGGACCTCGCCGGCTTGGAAGATGAAGGCGCGCGACGCCTGGATCGGGTGGGGGGAGCAACAGCGGCAGCGGAACCTGCAGCGAATCGTGAACAACGGCCGGTTCCTGATTATGCCTTGGGTGAAGGTGCGCGGTTTGGCGAGCATGATTCTTTCCCGGTCCGCCCGCCAGTTGCCGCGGGACTGGGAGGCGCAATATGGCTATCGGCCGCTGTTGCTTGAGACGCTGGTGGATGCGCAGCGATTCGCGGGCACCTGCTATCGCGCCGCCAACTGGATTCACGTGGGCCAGACGGCGGGTCGTGGACGCATGGACCGGTACTCGCTCAAACAGGAACCGGTGAAGGACATCTATCTGTATCCACTCCACCGCCATGCCACTCGGCGGCTATGCGCGTTGACCCCGTAAGAAATCCTGTTGTTTAAAGCGGAGCTCGAAGGACGGGGCAAGCGGATCGGCGCTCATGACATGCCGATTGCAGGAATCGCTCTGGCGCGCGGTTGCGTCCCGGCGACGCACAACACGGGGGAGTTTGGCCGCGTCGCTGGACTCCACGTGGAGGACTGGACGGCGCTCCCATGAACAAACACTTGATTCAGGCGATCCAGGGCCAAGTCCCTCACCCGCCCGCCGGCGCCACGGCTACGGAAACGTCGATCACCTGTTCGCCGCCGCCGATCGCCACGCCCTTCACCGGCGCAACGTCGGAGTAGTCGCGGCCCCACGCGAGCGTCACATGACTGCCGTTGGGCATCTGGTCGTTGGTCGGGTCCAAATCGAGCCAGCCGAAACCCGGGCAGAACACCGATACCCAGGCGTGTGACGCCTGGCTTCCGATCAGGTCGCGGCTTTTCAGGTAGCCGCTCACGTATCGCGCCGCCAAGCCCAGCGACCGCAGGCAGGCAATCGTGAAATGCGCGAAATCCTGGCAAACGCCCCGCCTGCACGCCAGCACCTCCGCGACCGAGGTCGCTACCGTCGTCGCCTTCTGGTCGTAATGGAATTCGGTGTAGACGCGATGGCATAAATCCACCGCAGCCTCGAGCAAGGGCCTGCCATCGGTGAACGACGTCCCGGCGTACGCCGCAAATTCCGGCGCGGGCGTGATGCGGGGCGAGGGGAACAGGAACTGGCACGCTTCGAGGGGATCGAAATCGGCATCGCGCCATTCCCTGCCCCGCGCCAGTTCCCAGGCCGGCGTCAGGCACGGTTCGAGCGGGTCTCGCGGCTCCTTTTCAAGCAGGCTGGCCGCCGCAATCGTCAGCGTCTGATGAGGCTCGTGGATTGAAAAATAGGTTACGTCGTTGCCAAAATAATCCTTGCGGCTGAATGTCGCATCCGGCGGCGGCACGATGGAAAGGTCATGCTCGATCACCCGCTGGCGCTCGCCGTCGCGCGGCGCCAGATGCACTTCCGTGTGGCAGATCGAGACCGGCTCGCTATACAGATACGTGGTGGTGTGGGTGGCGCGCAGAATCATGGTGGCCTAGGAAACGGAAAACTGCCGGGATGCAACCGTTTGGTTGAAATATTGACGGGTCAGCGTTTCCGACAACAAGCGGAGCTCGCTCGAAAGGCGATTCAAAAAGTTCTCGAGATTCGCGCGCCGGCCCGCCGCGTTGGCCGTCATGAACTCGCCGACTTCCGCGAGTTGAACGGAGGTAAGAAGCGAAATGGCAACGCGCGCTTCAGGCGGACGCCCGATCGGAGAGCGGCTCCCCGGCAGTTGGTCGACATGCTCTCGCAGGCGCGCCAGTTGATGGGCGACCGAGCGCGGATTGGCTTCATCCAAAAGCAGCAGGTCGAGCACCAGGGTGGGTTGCATGGAAGTGAGATAACGCGAGCGGTAGGTGATGGAGCTGACGGCGATCTCGAGCATTACCTCGAGTTGGCCGCTGTCGGAGTCGCCCTCGAGACCCAGTCCATACCGGATAAGGTCCACGATTTGAGCGGCGCGCTCCAGACGCCGGCCGATATCCAGAAAGCGCCATCCATCGCCGTGCGTCATGCTATCCATCACGATGCCGCTGAAGGCCGAGAGCGCGGTGATGGCCTGATCGAGCAAGGACTGCGCGCCGCTGATGCGGAAGGGTTCGGGAGGCGGAGCCGACGACATTTGCAGATCGAGCTGGTTCAGGATGCGCCACGCATCGGCGGAAATCCGGTCGCGCAGCAGCCATCCCACGCGGCGTACCTGGCGAATATTCGCGGGAAGATTGTGCCGCGCATCGCTGTCGTAAATCATCGCGAGCACTTCCCGCTCGAGCGAACCGGCGGGATTGTTCAAAGGCTGAACTTCGGAGCGAATGTACCCCAGGCCCGTCAGGATTCGCTTCCCGGCCGCGACGCCCGCGAGCGCCGTCAGGTCCAAGTCCTGGAACAACCGCGGCAAAATGGCGCGCGCGACGCGCACGGCCGGCTCCACGCGTTCCACGTACCGGCCGAGCCAGAAAAGGTTGTCGGCCACGCTGCTCGGCAGGTCGAAAGTGGCGCGGCTGATATCCAGGCGCGCCGAAGGAGACGGCAGCAGGCTCAACTGCGAGATCGGCTCTCCGGCGATTACCCACGTGTCCTTGCTGCCGCCGCCGCTCTGCATGGATGTCACCAGGTCGCCAAGCGAGGTGGTGACACGCGTCAGCCCGCCCGGCATGACGCTGTAGCCGCCGTCCCCCGAGGCGACGGCGTAGACCCGGAGCACCAGGTGGCGCGGGCGGAGCTGCCCGTCTTCCCAAACCGGAACCGTGGACAACGCCACCTGTTCCTGTGCGACATACGTGCTTGGAGCGGCGCGGATTTTTCGAATCAACGCCGCTTTTTCCGCCACGCTCAGCCCCGCTCCGAAAACCGGCTGCACGCCCCGCGAAGGGAAGGCCGGCTTGATCACCAGCTTCGACAGATTCTCCTCAACATAGGAGAGCGCCGGCTCCTCGCCGCACCACCAGGTGGCGACGGCCGGCATTTTCAACTCTTCATCCAAAATGTGGCGGCATAATCCCGGCAGGAAACTCGCCGGCGCGGCCGATTCCACAAGACCCGAGCCAAGCGCGTTGCAGACCGCCACGGTGCCGGAGCGCACCGCCTGCATCAGTCCGGGCACGCCCAGCATGGAGTCTGGCCGCAGTTCCAGCGGATCGCAGTAGGTATCATCCTGCCGCCGCACGATCAGATCCACGGGCAGGAGTCCGCCGAGCGTCTTCAGGAACACCCGGTCGTCGCGGACCGTCAGGTCCGCCCCTTCGACTAGCGTATAGCCCAGGTAGCGGGCCAGAAAAGCGTGCTCGAAGTACGTTTCGTTATACGGCCCCGGCGTAAGCACCACGATGCGCGGGTTTTCCTTTCGGCCCGGGCCAAGCGAACGCAAGGTCTCGCGATAGGTTTGGAAAAACGTGGCTAACCGGTGAACGTGCGCCGTGCGGAAGACGTCCGGGAGCACGCGTGCGGAGACCAGGCGATTCTCTAAAGCATACCCCGCGCCTGAAGGCGTCTGAGTGCGATCGGCAATCACCCACCAGCGTCCATCGGGAGAACGGGCCAGGTCGGCCGCGTAAATGTGCAGGTAGATGTTGCCCGGCGCCGGCACGTGGCGGCAGGGCCGCAGGAACGCGGGATTGGGAAACACCAGTTCCGGCGGGACCAGGCCGTTCCGCAGCAGCGTCTGGGGTCCGTACAGATCCGAGAGGATCGCGTTCATCAGCTTGGCGCGCTGCCCGATGGCGGCGGCGATGGACGACCATTCCGCGGTGTCGAGGACCAGGGGGAGGGGATCAAGCGGCCATGGCCGGTCGGTGTTTTGCGGATCGCTGTAGACGTTGTAGGTAGTGCCGTTTTCGTGGATGACGCGGCGGCCTTCCTGCCAGCGGCGGGCGAATCCCGCCTCGCCCATCTCTTCAAGCGGCTCGATCAGGGGCCGCCAATGCTGGCGCACCTTCCCCCCGGCGTCCAGCATCTCGTCGTAGTAGGCGGGATTCGGCCGGTACGGCCAGGCGCGGTGCAGCCGCTCTTCCGGCGGGGCAACTTCCGGATTCATGGGCAAGGGACTGAGGGAGCCGATGGAACTGTGGTAGCGGTGGGGCACGCCATCGCCGTGTGTGGCCTGCCATTTGCGCGGCAGAAGGCAGGCGGCAAAAGACGATTGCCTCCCCCACCGGCTGCCAATTGCAACGGTTGTTTCATTCCAAGTCCCGACTCCGATTGAGTACTATCCGCATTCTTGCATATCGGCGGGCGCCCGCGGTTACCGGGCGGCGCCGGCAAGGGGCCGCCGCAGGTCGAGAGTGAGCGGAAATTGCGGATTCTCCTCAGGCGGCGGGGCGGCCACGGGCCCGGTGGTCGAGCCGAATTGGAGGAAGCGCGCGCCCCGCCGGCCTTCGGCTTCGTTGGCGTTCACCGGGAAGGTCACATAACTGCGCCCGCCGGGATGCGATACATGATAGGTGCAGCCGCCCACGGAACGGCCGTTCCACGTGTCGATGATGTCGAAAACCAGGGGCGAGTGAACAGGGATGGTGGGGTGCAGGCACGAGGGCGGCTGCCATGCCCGATAGCGTACGCCCGCTACCCATTCCGCCTCCGTGCCGGTGGCGTGGAGCGGCACGCGCCGGCCGTTGCAGGCCACTGCGTACCGGTCGCCGGACAGCCCCGTCGCGGAAACCTGCAGGCGCTCCACGGAAGAATCCACGTAGCGCGACATGGCGCCGGCCGCCGGCTCTTCACCGAGCACGTACCAGGGTTCGGTGGCCTGGCGGAGTTCGAGGTCGATTCCCTCGTGGTTCACGCGGCCCAAAACGGGGTAGCGGAACTCGAAGTGAGGCGCGAACCACTCCAGGTCGAAGCCGTAGCCGGCGCGGTTCAAGTCGTCCAGAACGTCGCGGAAGTCGCGGCGGATGAAGTGGGGCAACATGAACCGGTCGTGAAGCTGCGTGCCCCAATCCACGGGGGGCCGCGTATAGGGATGCTTCCAAAACCAGGCGATCAGGGCGCGCACCAGCAGTTGCTGGGTCAGGCTCATGCGCGCGTGCGGCGGCATCTCGAAGCCGCGAAGCTCAAGCAGACCGAGACGGCCGGTCGAGCTGTCGGGCGAGTAGAGTTTGTCGATGCAGAATTCGGCGCGATGGGTATTGCCGACGCCATCCACCAGGATGTGGCGGAGAATGCGGTCCACCATCCAGGGCGGGCACGCGCCTTCGCCGGGACTTGGAATCTGCCCGAAGGCAATCTCGAGTTCATAAAGACTGTCCTGGCGGGTCTCATCGACGCGCGGCGCCTGGCTCGTGGGCCCGATGAACATCCCGGAAAACATGTAGGAAAGCGACGGATGGCGCAGCCAGTAGCCCACCATGCTGCGCAACAGATCGGGACGCCTCAGGAAAGGGCTGTCGGCGGGCGTGGCCGCGCCCAATACGAAATGATTGCCGCCGCCGGTGCCGCTGTGCTTCCCGTCGATCATGAATTTTTCCGTGCCGAGTCGCGTCAGCCGCGCCTCCTCGTAGAGCGAGACGGTGTTGGCAACCAACTCCGGCCAGTCGCGCGCCGGGTGGATATTGACCTCGATCACGCCCGGATCAGGAGTGACTTTTAGTTGATTGATGCGCGGATCGTAAGGCGGCGCGTATCCCTCAATCACCACGGGCGTGCCCAGATGGGCCGCCGTGTCCTCAATGGCGGTGAGCAGGTCGAGGTAGTCTTCAACCGAAGTCAGCGGCGGCATGAAGACATACAGGTGACCGTTGCGCGGTTCCACGCAAAGCGCCGTGCGCACCACCCAGGACGCCGATTCGCCAGCGGCCGGGACGCGATCGCGATCGCGATTCGCCTCTTTCTGTAAGACCGGATCGGACGGCGGAATGCGCATGGGCGAAGGCAGCCGGCCGCGATTGACCATTGGGTCGACAGGGATCAATTCCGGGGCTTCGGAGAGCTTTACCCAAGGCAAGCTGGGCAGCGGCAAGCGCAGCCCGATGGGCGAATCGCCCGGCGCCAGAAACAGTTGCTGGCCGCGCAGCATCCAAAGCCCTGTCTGCCACTCGGGTCCGCTCTTCCCTGCCGCCCGCTGCAGCGGGAGCACGAAGCCGGTGGGTTGGTCGAGACCCCTCTCGAACACGCGCCGGAGCCGCTCACGCTCACCGGGATCCTCCAGATGGTTGTCGACGGGGTCGACGTTCACCGGCAACTGGCGCTCCCGTTGCATGTAATAGAACGGGTCCTCAAACGCCGGATTCGCGTACTTCCGATCGACGCCAAGGCGGCCGGCCAGAGTTTCGAGAAAACGTTTTGCGTCGGGCGGTCCGAAATGCGACGCGTCCTCCTCGTTGGCCAGCAGCTTGAGGTCGTGCCACATGGCGATTCCGTCCTCACGCCAATAACAGGCGAGCGCCCAGCGCGGCAGCGCCTCACCCGGATACCACTTGCCGGTTCCAAAATGAAGCAGCGCTCCGGGGGCGAAACGGGCTCGCAGACGGTCGATCAGCCGCCCCGCGAGCCGCCGCTTTTCGGGTCCCACCGCAGTGTAGTTCCACTCTTCGCCTTCCATATCGTCGATTGAGACGAAGGTCGGCTCTCCGCCCATGGTGAGCCGGATGTCGTTTTTCCGAATCTCGGCATCCACCTGATGTCCCAGGGCGTCGATGCGCCGCCATTGCGTGTCCGTATAGGGAAGCGTGACCCGCGGATCTTCATGGATCCGCGTGATCGACATTTCGTGAACGAACTGGACTTCACAGTTACTCACCCCGCCGCTCACCGGCGCGGCCGAGGCGGGATCGGGCGTTGCGGCCAGCGGAATATGACCTTCGCCGGCGAGCAGGCCGGAGGTCGCGTCGAAGCCCACCCAGCCCGCGCCGGGAAGATACACTTCCGCCCAGGCGTGGAGATCGGTGAAATCCCGGCCCGGCCCCTCCGGACCCTCAAGCGGCTTCACATCCGGCCTGAGCTGGATCAGGTAGCCGGAAACGAAGCGCGCCGCCAGACCCAGGTTTCGCAGAATCTGCACCAGGAGCCAGGCGGAATCCCGGCAAGATCCGCTGCCGAGCGACAACGTATCCTCGCAAGTCTGGACGCCCGGCTCCATCCGGATCACGTACCGCACCATCCCCTGGACACGCTGGTTGAGCGCCACCAGGAAATCCATCGAGCGCCGCGGCGTAAGATCGATGCCGTCGAGAAACGACCGCAGCCGCGGCCCGGCCGGCTCCGGCATCACGTAGGGAGCCAGTTCCTGCGACTGCGATTCCGCATAGGTAAAGGGAAATTCCTCGGCGTAGTCTTCGAGAAAAAAGTCGAAGGGATTGATCACCGTCATTTCGGCGATCAGCCCCACCTCAACGGAGAAGTGCTTCACTCGCTCCGGGAAGACCAGCCGGGCGAGGTAATTACTTTGCGGGTCCTGATGCCAGTTGATGAAGTGGCCGTGCGGCTCGATCTTGAGCGAATACGCCGTGACCGGCGTGCGGCAATGCGGAGCGGGCCGCAGGCGAATGGTCTGCGGCGACAGGCTCACCAGCCGGTCATACTGGTAGTCGGTCTTGTGATGCAGCGCAACGCGTATCGGCATAATCAGTCCTTTTGATGCGGCTTCAATTTACCGGGATCGCTTCGCCGCTCCGCAATAAGGATCGGCGCCGATCGTGCCTTCGAGTTCGCTCAGGTACTCGGGCGCGCTCAGCCGGATGAGTTGCTCTCGCGATTCAGCGAGGCGCGACTCGATGTCGAGGCCTTGCGTGATGTCGAGACCCTGCGTCGCGGCCGCGCCGGCCCGGAATTCCTCAAGCGCGCTTACGTGGCGCGTCCAGAGCGCGACGTCGCGCGTCTGTTTGGTGCGTAACCGCTCGCGATACCAGCAACTCCCCATAAGATATTCGCGCGAGAACAAACCGCGCACTTCTTCGTCCTCAACTCCCTTCCCCCGATACCCGCCGTTGGCCATAATTTCGAGCAGCGCTCGAAGCGGGGGACAGGCTGCGTCCACGCTGCCATCCTCGAAATACTGCTGGGCTACCCGCGTCTGGGATTCCACAATGGCATCCACACCCGCCGCGAATTGTCCGATGTCCTGTATCTCCGGACGCAGCATCTCCTCGGTGAAGACGGCATCCGGCGTTTCGAAAATCCGCCCCAGGAACCGGTCGACGAACACAGTCGTGATGCGGTAGCCGAGACGGCTGGCCTGCACGTTGCGGCCGTCGTGGGTGAAATCGCAGACTTTTTCCAGATATCCGTTTGCCAGGAGAAATACGGGGTCGCGCTCATGCACCTGCATGCGGCACCAGATCTCCGGAACCAGCAGGCTGATGTCGTGATCGACGCGGAAATGCGGTCCGACGTAGCCCGCCGAAGTGCTGAAACCCGCATACCCGGTCAGAATAAACGATACCAGGGCGTTGTTCAGATCCACTACCGGAGGCAGCGCGTTAAAGGCGGCCTTGGTGAGCGCGCCCTCGCTGCCGAAGCCCGTGGTGGCCGGAGACTTGCCGGTCAGGCTGCAAATGAAGTCCATGAACAATTCCGGCAATTCCAGATAGTGGATCGGGCTGTATACCGCGAGCGGCGGCAGGCCCGCCTTGGGATCCGCCGGGCTGTTTCTTCTTCCGGCGAGCACCGTGTTAACCGGAAAATAGACCGGTTCACCCGCCGGAATTCCGAGCGCCAGCCTGGCCGCGATTTCAGCCAAATACGGTTCCCTGGGATTCGTGAGGTCGGGCCGCCGTTGTAGATAGCGCGGGTTCGTCGAGCGCTTTCCGTTCACCATGCGCGAGTGAGCGGAAGAAACCACGTAGTCCGTCGCGGGCCGCTCGGCGAAGCTCCCGAGAAGCTGTTTCATGGGCTCGGTGTATCGATCGAACTCGACTACATGTTCAACCAGGGCCTGCGCCGCGGCTACGGTGACGGGCTCGAAATTGGACAGAAAATTTCCGGGGCCGGCAATGTCCGCCTCCGCCTGCCTGTCCACGCCCCGCTCGACTGCGTCGTCCGGCCTCTGGAACAGGAGGCGTTCGCAGTTCGCCACCAGTTTAACGCTCGGGTTGGCGTATTCCGGATCCAGATTCTTCAGGGCCTTGCGTGGGAGCACGATCGACGCGGTGATATCGTCCTCCATCTGCACCTTCTCGGCGGGACAGAAATCCGGCCGCAGCTTGAAAATCCGCCAGGCGCCTTGCGGATCGTAGCCCACGCGCAGGTAATTGCAGACCAGTTTCTGATCGTCGAATTTCAGCTCGTGTCCCAGAAAGCCGTTGATGCGGTCCACCGTGAAATGGTCGCGCCAGTTTTCGCCCCATTCAAGATGGTAGTACCTCTTCACCGTGAAGACCAATTGGCGCGCGGTCTGCGAGAGCTGACGCGCCCACTCGTTGTGCAATTCGGTGTATTCCCCCGCCGGCGTCAGCAATTGGATCACCGACCCCAGCGACCGCGCCGGACTGAGGATCGGCCGACGCGAGCGCTCGTCCGGCGCACGATGACGATAGATGGCCGAAAAATCCTTCGCCAGAATCTCCGCCACTTGTTCCATGTCGCGGTGATATTCCTTAATGAAAACCGCTCCTTTCAGCAGGACGTCGGCCATCGATTTGGAAATCTCGGACTTGCCCCCGCCCGACACCGTGCAGGGTTTATGGCACAGAGTTCCGCGGGGCCGTGAACCCACCAGGCGCCATGCCGTTCCCGCCAGTTGCTTCTGCAGCTTGACGCGGAAGCCGGAGGGCAGAACGTACGCGGCCCCGGCGCGCAGGGGCAGCCGTTCCTCCAAGCCTCCGCGCGTCCATCGGACGAATCCCTCCCGCGCGTGGAAGGAAGCGTCCTCAGGCACATAGTAGATGTTTGGAAAACGCCTGTCGACGGCGTATCCCTCAGGCTGCGTTTCGATCAGGTCTCCGAGCAAATTCGAGGCATCGGCAAAGGACGCCGTCTTCAGACTGACGGTGCGGTCCGCAAAGAAGTCCTGTCCAAGGACGTAGGTGGCGAAAGCCAGCGCGCCCCCGGCGTGTTCCTCCTCGCAGGAGCCGTAGAGGTTTGCAGCGAAGCTGATCTGCGTTTTCACTTCTTTCTTGCAGTACCCGTAATAGTTGTCGGCGATCACGGTGACCATGACGCCGCGCGCGTCCCGGCACGCCACCTTGAAGGCGCGGCCGCCGTTATAAGGTTCCGCTTCCTCGGTCCAGCACATGCCGTCGCGGCGCTGCCGCTCGGTAGCCTCGCTGTGACGCGGCAGTCCCAAGGCTCGCTTCGGAATCCCCATCAGGTGCGGCGCCAGTACGACACAGCCTGTGTGACCGGTCCAATGCAGGGCGTCGAGCCCGGCGTCGTTTTCCGGAAGGTACGGATCGCCGCCGTTTCCGAAAATACTTTCCACAAAGTCGAGGTTGCTGACCAGGCTGCCGGGCGCGATGAACCGGATTTCCATGGTCTTTCCGGGTTCGCAGCCGGTTGCCGGACAGACGAGCGGCCGCAGGAGCAGGGAGGTGAAGCAGCGGGCGGGATCCTCCTGATCGGACGTGAACGGCAGGGTCATCAGATCGGGGGGAGGACACAGAGCGGCGGCCCATAGCGCCGCAAAAACCGCCTTGGGCACGGCGGTTTTGTCGGCTGGAATCGGAAACCCGCCCTCGGCAATGTGAAACAGACCTTTCGTAGTCCGCCTGTCGTTTTGCGGATTGTGCAGCACGCCCTGCGGCAGCCGGTAGGAATTCAGGTAGGGCGACGAGAAACGATCCGAGTTCACGGGTAAAGACAAGATGCGGGCCATGCCTTCACGGTCGAGGACAAAGGTGTTGGCCGGCAGCCGCGCGGCGCCGCGTGGACAAACGTCGCTGAGGTAGGCGGCGAGGAAGTCCTGGATACGGCTATCGACCGGGCAGAGCCAGTTTCCCAGCTGCCGGTCCTTCTGGTAGAAGTTGCGCAGCAGGGGCCCGGCGATTTCGAGAAAATTCGATCCGGCGGTGCTCCGGTTGACCGGCTGGCCAAGCGCCGCCAGTTTGAGATTAATGTAGAGGTCCAGCTCCTCGTCCCGTTTGCGGAACGGGTGCTTGAGAGCCGTTGCATCCATACCTTCGCCTCCATCGGTTAGATCGGAATCAAGGCGGACGTATGCGTGGTCCGCGAGCTGCGTGATGCCCGGCGGGCAATCGCGGCTCCAGTGTTCTTTCAGGTTAATACACTCTTGTGGATTTTGTGTTTCCGCCGACTCTCCGCGCTCGAGCAACCGGAGCCGCCATTGCGTGCCCCTGTCGCCACTCCGAAGGCGCGCCGCTCGATTCGGCGTCAGCGCGCCTGCGCGGGCATCCCGAATCCGAAACTTTCGAGCATCGCCCGGCCTTTCGCGCTACCCAGAAACAGAAGGAAGCGCCGGGCTGCCGCGCCGTGTTTCGACGAGCGAACCACACCCCCGGTCTGGCGCACCGGTTGATGCCCGCTCTCGCGCAATAGCACGCCGCCGCGGGTTTTCATGAGAGACCACGCCGTGATCGCGGCGTCGGCATTCCCGCTCTCCGCGAACTGCATCGCCTGACGAACGTTTTCACCATACACAATTTTCGGTTCAAGCCGTGCCCAGATTTTCTGCGTCTCAAGAAGCTCCCTGGCAGCAACTCCATAGGGCGCCAGGGCCGGATTTGGGATCGCCAGGTAGCGGAAGCCCAACCGCGTAAGATCGCCCAGGGAGTGATATCTTCCGCTCCGCGACCAAAGACCCAGGCGTCCCAGCGCGTATACGGAAACGGACTCCGGAATAATTCGCCCGCGACTTGCAAGATATCTCACAAAGCGTTCATTCGCGGATAGATAAACGTCGAAAGGGGCGCCGGACTCGATCTGTCTTGCCAGTGCCGCACTGCCGCCGAAAGCGTACTTCACTGTGTCTCCCGATACCTGATGAAAAGCCTCTCCCAGGGAAGGGGCGGCAGGCGCCAAATCGGCCGCCGCCGCAACGAGTATCTCCTCCCCACGAATAGGGTAAGCAAGAATACTTGACAATAGAACACTAAAGTTTAATAATAAAAACGTACGATTGGAGCGCAGCCAAGCAAGGAGATTTCCGAACATCATGGGCAAAATAATTGGAATTGACCTAGGCACGACCAACTCGGTGGTAGCGGTCATGGAAGGCGGACAGCCGACCGTCATCGCCAACCAGGAGGGGACCAGAACCACGCCGTCGGTTGTGGCTTTCACCAAGACCGGCGAGCGGCTGGTGGGACAGGTGGCCAAGCGCCAGGCGATCACAAACCCCGAGAATACCATCTTTTCGATCAAGCGCTTCATGGGGCGCCGCTCGGACGAGGTGAGCGAAGAGATGAGAATGGTCCCCTATAAGGTGGTTCGCGGCGACAATGGCGACGCACGCGTGGACATCGGAGGCAAAAAGAATTCTCCGCCCGAAATCTCGGCCATGATCCTCACGAAGCTCAAGGAAGCGGCCGAATCGTATCTGGGCGAAAAGGTCTCGCAGGCGGTCATCACGGTCCCGGCGTACTTTAACGACGCCCAGCGGCAGGCGACCAAAGACGCCGGTAAAGTGGCCGGCCTCGAAGTGATGCGTATCATCAACGAGCCCACCGCGGCCGCCCTCGCTTACGGCCTGGACAAGAAGACGCACGAAACGATCGCCGTCTACGACTTTGGCGGCGGCACCTTCGACGTTTCCATTCTCGAAGTAGGGGAAGGGGTGGTCGAAGTGAAATCGACCAACGGCGACACGCACCTCGGCGGAGACAACATCGACCAGCGCGTCATCGACTGGATCGTCGCCGAATTCAAGAAGGAACAGGGAATCGACGTTTCGCGCGACCAGATGGCGCTTCAGCGTCTCAAGGAAGCGGCCGAAAAGGCGAAGATGGAGCTCTCGACGCTGCTCGAGACGGACGTCAATCTGCCGTTCATCACGGCCGACGCCACCGGCCCGAAGCACCTGCTGATGAAGCTGACGCGCGCGCGCTTTGAATCGATGGTCGACGACCTGCTTCAGCGCACCGTGGGCCCATGCAAGCAGGCGCTTTCAGACGCCGGCGTGACGCCGACTCAGATCGACGAAGTGGTTCTGGTCGGCGGGTCGACGCGGATCCCGAAAGTTCAGCAGATCGTGCGAGACCTGTTCGGGAAGGAGCCGCACAAGGGCGTAAATCCGGATGAGGTAGTGGCGGTCGGCGCCGCAATTCAGGGCGGCGTTCTGGGCGGCGAAGTCAAGGACGTGCTTCTCCTCGACGTCACGCCGTTATCGCTCGGAATCGAAACGCTCGGGGGCGTTTTCACGCGCCTCATCGACCGCAACACGACCATTCCCACGCGCAAGAGCGAGGTCTTCTCGACAGCGGCCGACAGCCAGACGTCGGTTGAGATCAAGGTGTTCCAGGGGGAGCGGGGCCTGGCGCGCGACAACCGCCTGCTGGGCGTGTTTCAGCTGGTGGGAATTCTTCCCGCTCCGCGCGGCATCCCGCAAGTCGAAGTCACGTTCGACATCGACGCAAACGGCATCATGAACGTGAAGGCTACGGACCGGGCGACCAACAACGAGCAGAAGATCACCATTACTTCGTCCTCCGGTCTTTCCAAGGAAGAAGTCGAGAAGATGGCGCGCGACGCCGAAGTCCACGCCGCGGAGGACCGCAAGATCAAAGAAGAGATCGAAGCCCGCAACCGCGCCGACTCGATGATGTATAACGTCGAAAAGACGCTCAAGGAGCATCGCGACAAGGTCGGCGAGGCGGAGGCGAAGAACATCGAAGCGGCGATCGAAGAAACGCGCAAGGCGATGTCGGGCGGAGACGCCGCCGCAATTACAGCCGCGACCGATAAGCTTACGCAGGCAAGCCACAAGCTGGCGGAGGCGATGTACAAAGCGACGGCTGGGCAGCCTGGAGGCGGTTCCGCCGGCCCTTCAGCAGGCGAGAATGGTCCACAACCCGGCGCCGGAGCTTCGCAGGCGAAGTCGAACGACACCGTTGTCGACGCCGAGTTCGTGGACGTGGACGATAAGAAGAAATAAGGAAGCGAAGCATCGGTCCAGAGACATGTCATGTCAGCCAAGCACGACTACTATAAGACGCTGCAGGTCGACCGCGAGGCTTCCGACGAGGAGGTCAAGAAGGCGTACCGGAAGCTCGCACGCAAGTTTCACCCGGATCTGAATCCGGGCGATAAGTCGTCGGAAGAGCGCTTTAAGAACGTCCAGGAAGCCTATGACGTCCTGAGCGACGCCGGGAAACGGCAGATCTACGATCAGCTCGGCTACTACTCGGCGAGCGGAGTTCCGCCGGGCGGAGCGCAGCAGCGCAGCCCGGGCATGGGATTCGGCGGCTTCGATTTTGAGCAGATGGCCCGGAACCGCGGCGGTTCGAAAGGGCGGTCGGCCGGGGGCGACGGCGGCGGCTTCAGCGATCTGTTCAGCCAGTTTTTCAAGCGTAGCGGCGGCGACGTAGAGCAGACCGCGGAACAGGGCTCGGATCTCGAATACGCGCTGAACATTACATTCTGGCAGGCGATTCGGGGTTCGCAGTCGAAGCTAAACGTGATACGGCAGGAAGTTTGCACTCCCTGCGGAGGGACGGGCGCAGCGGGCCACTCTTCCCCGGCCTGTCCGCAGTGCGGCGGAAAGGGAACGGTTTCTCAGATGGCGGGCGCCATGCGTTTCGACCTGAGCTGCCCCCGCTGCAACGGCCGGGGCAAGCTACCGAACGCGTGCCCGGCCTGCCACGGCGAGGGACGCGTGCCCCGGATGGAATCGATCGAGATTCGCATTCCCCCCGGCGCGAAGAGCGGCTCGCGCCTCCGCGTCGCGGGCAAGGGCAATAGCGGCACTCTCGGAGCTCCGGCGGGGGACCTCTACATCACGACGCGCGTTGAGCCGCACGTGTTTTTCGCCCGCGAGGGCGACGACATCGAGATTCGCGTTCCGGTGACCGTCAGCGAGGCCGGCCTCGGCGCGAAGATCGAAGTGCCAACGATCGACGGGCGCGCCGTGCTGAAAGTGCCTCAGGGCACCCAGAATCAGCAGAGGTTCCGGCTGCGCGAAAAGGGAGTCCAGAATCCGCAGAAGAATCACAGGGGCGACCAGATCGTCGAGGTTTACATTCAGCCGCCCACGGCCTCCGATGAACGCACCCGGGCGATTCTTCGCGAGCTCGCGCAACTCCATCCGGAGGACCCGCGCGCGGACGTGTGGGCAAAGGCGGAGGGATGAAAAAGAAGAAGACGAAGGCGGCCTTCATGATCTCGGCCGTAGCCGGCCAATATGAGATCCATCCCCAGACCTTACGGCTTTACGAGCGAGAGGGGCTGCTCAAGCCGTCACGCACGGAAGGCAACACGCGGCTCTACACGGACGAGGATGTGGAGCGCCTTGAGGTCATACTGCACCTCACTCGCGACCTGGGCGTCAATCTCGCGGGCGTCGAGATCATCCTGAACATGCGCGAAAAAATGAGCGAGATGCAGAGCCAGATCGAAGAGTTCATGACGCGCCTGAACCAGGAACTGGCGCTCCACAACCGCCCCGCGCCGAA
>CAMDED010000120.1 GCA_945893365.1 Candidatus Sulfopaludibacter sp. SbA3
TCTTGCTGCCCACATTGCATTCCCGCGGCAAGTCCGCCAGCAACTCCGCCAGCGTCATCCCCGCTTGCCGCTTCAGCCCCGTCAGTTCCGCTTCTGAAGGCTCCTCTTTCTTCTCGCCCTTCTTCTTCCGTCCCTTCTTCTTGCCGGCGGGTACCAGGGCTTCAGGCGCACTGGCAGCCACGGGCGCAACCGCTGCAACGGGCCGGGGCGCCGGTATTTCACGGGCTTCTATCCCGGTGGAACCCCCCGAGATATGTCCAATCACCCGTTCTTTAAAGCCGCAGTCGGATGTCGAGGAGATTTTACTACAACCCCACTTTCCCCCCCAAAAAACGCCCGCAGCCCCAAACCCGTTTCACAGGTAAATCCATCTGATAACAAACCACTTAACAAATAAACACTTGACATCGTGGTGTACGCTGGTTTTAAGAAGGTAACTCACCATGAGTTCTCAACGTAAACTCGAATCCGCCCGTGCCAACGGCGCTCTTGGCTGCGGCCGCAAAACTCCCGCCGGTCTCGCGCGTTCCGCTCTCCAGAAAACGTCGCCAAGTTATTGATTCTTCGTTGATGCCGGTCGATGTTTTCTGGTTCAATGAATCGCGCCTCCGGGCCGCGGCAAGCGTGCTCAGAACGCCTACCGCCATGGCCTCTTTGCCGCAGTCGTCCTGCTCCCCGGCGAACACACCGAAAACTTCGAGGAGCTTCATCGCCAGTTCCGCGACCGCTTCCTCTCGGTTGACGGTGTCGAAGACGGTCTTATTGAAGAAATGGTCTGCTGCTGGTGGCGCCTCCGCCCGCCTGGTCCATGGAGAAGAACCTCATGGCGTCCAGCATGGAAGAGCAATTGGCGCCTGACCGCTCCACTCGCACCGCCAACGCTTTCTCCTACCTCTCGGTTTCGCCGCCGATCAACCTCCTCCACCGCTACGAGTCCCGCCTCCAGCGGAATTTCCAGCGAGCCATGGACAACCTGATGCGTCTCCGCGAGGATGACCGCCGCGAGGAGGCTTGGACGGAAGAAAACGCGCCGTTACAGGAGGTCCGCCTGCCGCCAGACCCGGTTTCCGCGCAACCGCACAAGCCGCCAATACCGCAGCCACCGGCTCCTGAATAAGTCCGTAACCCCATAATCAGAAAAGGCTTAATTGATGGACCAGCCGTTGTCCAGCCTGTTTCGCAAACCCGCCCGGTCCATTCCCATTTCCGCACACCCCGCTGAGACCGCTCAGACCGGAAAAGGACAGGATGTCTCGCCTCAAAGTAGCCTGAAGCCCTCCAGAAAAGGGCGTTTTTGACAGTTTCCAGCCTCGGCCGGGGCGCCAGTAAGCGCATGACACGCCAGACCCTCGCCTTCTTACGCCGTGCTACCGGCGCACGCTCCACTCGAAGAATCGGACCGGTGGCGTTATGATGGTGCCGATGCGTCGCCGAACTTTCCTATCTTCCCTTGGCGCAGCGGCGGTTCCCGCCGACACAAAGCCGCCGAACATACTCTTCATCATGCCGGATCAGTGGCGCGGCGCGGACCTCGGCTCGATGGGCAACCAACAGGTGCGCACCCGCAATCTCGACCGGCTCGCTCTCGACGGATTCCAGTTCCGCAATATGACGGCGAACAGCCCCGTCTGCACGCCGGCCCGATCCATGCTCCTGACCGGCCGCTACTGTTACGCAACCGGGACCGCCGTCAACGACGTCCCGCTCCCGGACGAGGAAGTGAGCATCGCGGAGATCCTCAAGGAGCGGGGCTACTTCACCGGATTCGTGGGCAAGTGGCACCTGCATGGCGGGAATCGCGAGCCTGGATTTGTCCCTCCCGGGCCGCGCCGGCAGGGCTTCGAGTTTTGGGCCGCGAATATCTGCAGCCACGATTACTTCCGAATGCACTATTTCCGCGACCATCCGAAGCCGATTTCCATGCCTGGCTACGACGCGTTTTCCTGGACCGATCTTGCTCTGGAGTTTCTGGAAAAGGCCGGGGAGCGACTTCAGCCTTTCTGCCTCTACCTGCAATATCCGACGCCGCACGATCCGTATCTTCCGCCTCCCGGCTACGAAACCATGTACGCGCCGGAGCGGATCGAGCTCCGCAAGAACTGGCAGGAAGGGGCGAAGCGCGGCGGGACGGCCAAGGATATCGCCGGCTACTATGCGGCGATCGCATGCCTCGACGAGCAGATCGGCCGCGTCCTGCAGAAGTTGAGCGATCTGGGGATGAGCGCCAATACAATCGTGGTTTTCACCAGCGATCACGTGAACATGCTCGGGTCGCACCGGACCTTCAACAAGCGGAAGCCGTGGGAGGAATCGGTCCTTGTGCCCGGGATTTTCCGCTGGCCCGCTGGAATCAAGGCCACGGG
The DNA here is from genome assembly GCA_945893365.1 of Candidatus Sulfopaludibacter sp. SbA3. Classification (GTDB taxonomy): domain Bacteria; phylum Acidobacteriota; class Terriglobia; order Bryobacterales; family Bryobacteraceae; genus SYKU01. Next base: position 2,364 of record CAMDED010000120.1, read on the forward strand.
CGTCTCGGACGCCCCTATTTCGCACGTTGACGTGGCGCCGACCCTGCTTGGGCTTTGTGGCGTCCGCCCTCCCGCGAACATGCCCAGGAACATGCATGGTTTCGATTATTCGGCTCACATTCGACGTGGATCGAAGCGGACTCCGGACTTCGCCTATCTGATGAGTCACGGCAGGACGGAATTGAACGAGTTCGAGCCGTGGCGCGGGCTTCGGACGCGTCGCTGGAAGTACGCGCGTTTCCAGGACAAGCCGTGGATGCTGCACGACCTGGCGGCCGATCCGTTCGAGGTGAACAACTTGGCCGGGGACAAGCGATTCGCGAAGTTAACGGACCGCTTCGACCGCGAAATCGAGCGTCTCATGACTCGGACCGGCGACCGCTGGGACGAGTTGTTCGATGCACCCTATAGGTGACGCCCCGGACAGGTGAGCCGAAAGGCCGACCTGCTATAATAATATTTCGATTTCTTCAGGAGAATCCCGTCAAATGTTCGATTTGTTTCGTAGCCGCGATAAGGCGGTTCGTTACCTCCTCGGCGCGCTGCTGATGCTGGTAGCCCTGTCCATGGTAATCACACTGATCCCTGGTTTCGGATCGGGCGGAGGCACAACCGAGACCATAGTGGCGGAGGTTGGAAAGGAAGCGATTACCATGCGCGATGTGCAAAAAGCGCTGGCCAATGCGCAGCGGAATCGCTCGATGCCGCCGGAAATGATCCAGTTCTACATCCCGCAACTGGTGGACCAGATGATCACGGAGCGCGCCATCGCCTTCGAGGCCGGCCGCCTTGGTTTTGAGGTGACCGAAAGCGACACGGCGAGCGCCATCCGCAACATGGTTCCGCAGCTTTTCCAGGATGGAAAGTTCGTTGGAAAGGAAACCTACTCGGCGTTTCTCGCCCAGCAGGGCACGAGTATTCAGGAATTTGAGAGCCAGATCGCCCGGCAGGTCCTGTTGAATCGCGTGCGGGGCATCGCGCTGCAGAGCATCGCGGTATCGCCGGTGGAAATCGAGCGGGAGTACCGTAAGCGAAACGAAAAAGCGAAGATCGAGTTCGTAAAGATCGATCAAGCCAAGTATCGAGCCGAGGCCGCCGTGAGTGAGGCCGAAATGCTCGATTACTTTAACAAGAACAAGGCCAACTTCGCCGTCCCCGAAAAGAGAGCGCTTAAGCTTCTGGTGCTCGACCCGGCCAAATTTGCCGGTGGCGTCGCCGTGTCAGACGATGAAGTGCGCAAGGCGTACGAGTCGAATAAAGACCGCTACCGCACGGGCGAGCGCGTCAAAATACGGCATATCCTCCTTAAGACCACCGAGAAGCCCAAGGAAGAACACCCGAAGATTCGCGCCAGGATCGAGGATCTCCTGAAGAAGATTCAAGGCGGCGCGGATTTCGCCGAGTTGGCGAAGAAAAATTCCGAGGATATAGGCTCCGCCACCAAGGGCGGAGACCTGGACTGGATCGTCAAGGGTCAGACGGTCAAGAACTTCGAAGAAACGGCGTTTAGCCTCAAGGCGAACGAGCTGAGCAAGGTGATCCAGACGGAGTACGGCTTCCACATCCTCCAGGTGATGGAAAAGGAAAGCGCCCGCCTGAAGCCGTTCGAAGAAGCCAAGGCCGAGCTCGCCGGTGAACTGAAGACGCAGCGGTCGCGAGACGCCAGCCAGTCGGCTCTCGATACCTTGCAGGCCGCCATGAGGAAGGGCGTGCCGAATCCCGAGAAGCTTGCGGCGGAATTCAATTTGACGCTCATTCCGGTGGAGAAGGCCGGCCCGGGCGATCCGTTACCTGAATTGGGCGTCAACCCGGAGATCCAGGCGTCCCTGCGCAGCCTGCCGAAGGGAGGTGCGACTAGCCCGGTGCCGTCTCCCTTGGGCCGTTATGTGGTTGCGGTTGTCACGGATGTGTTCCCGGCTCACCCGGCTGAGTTTTCGGAAGCGATGCCGCAGATCAAGGCCCAACTCGAGGTGGGCAAGTTGAGCTCCGTGGTGGGAATGCGAGCGAATGAGCTGTTCACGAAAGCGCAGCAGATGGGCGACCTGAAGAAGGCGGCGCAGTCGATGGGCCTGGAAATGAAATCGGCGCCTGAGTTTACGCGGAACGGCGCGGTGGAGGGCCTCGGAACCGGGGCCATGATCGCCGATGCCTTCGTGAAGGCTCCGGGCGCGGTTATAGGCCCGATCCCGCTCGGCGACGGGCAGGTGGTAGCCCGCGTTGTAGCGCGCCTTGACGCGGATCTCGCCGAACTGGGGGCGCAGCGGGATTCGATCAAGGAGGAGATCAAGGCGCGGAAGTCAAGAGAGCGCTCGGACCTGTTTGAGGACGGATTGCGGCAGCAGTTGATCAAGGAAGGCAAGATCAAGATTCACGATGGCGTCCTCAAAAACCTGATGGCCAACTACAAGGGTTAGTCGCTTTTCATGGACTGGCTCATTGGAATATTTCGGCAACTAGTCGATTTCATCAGGATCCTGACGACGCCCGATCGGCTCATCGAGCTGCTTAGCACAATGCTGACGGGCGCTTGGGGCTATGCCGCGATGTTCGGCATTGTATTCGCCGAGACCGGACTGCTGGCCGGGTTCCTGCTCCCCGGCGATTCGTTCCTTTTTACGATCGGCGTGGTTGCGGGCGCGGGAAAACTCAACCTGCTTCTGATCAACGCTCTCCTCATTGCCGCCGCGATCATCGGGGACACCGTAGGTTATGCTTTGGGGCGGAAAGCCGGGCCCCGCATCTTCAATCGTCCCGACTCTCGCTTTTTCCGCCGGGAGCACTTGATACGGACCCGAGAGTTTTACGAAAAACATGGCGGAAAGACCATCATTTATGCCCGATTCATCCCGATCGTGCGCACTTTCGCCCCATTCGTAGCCGGCGTCGCCGAGATGAACTACGGTAAATTTCTGTCGTTCAACGTGTTCGGCGGAATTGGCTGGGTGCTCTCGATGACGACGCTCGGCTATCTGCTGGGCGGCATCCCGCTCGTGCAGCGGCACTTTGAGAAGGCGGTCATACTGATTGTCCTGGTTTCCGTCCTGCCGCTGGTTGTTGAAGCGGTCAAACACCGCCGTCGGAACGCGTAAGATGCGGGGCTGGTGTGGGCGCTCGTCACCGGACGCTTGAGGCGCCGGGTCCCCGGTTGGGCCGGGGATAGCGCATAGCTGGCGCTCCGCCTCATTTGCATTCGCCGCTCGCTACCTGTATAAAATATACATGGGCGAACAAAAGGCGAAACTGTGAGCGCGGCGCCGCTTCCGAAACGGCTGGAGTCTCTGCTCGAAGAGTCTCGAAACTGGCAGGCCCCGCCTCCGGTCGAGACGATCTCCAGTGGTATTCCGGAAATCGATATCGCGACCGGTGGATTGCCCCGAGGCGGACTCACCGAAATCTTCGGGCCCCTGTCCTCCGGCCGCATGAGTCTGCTTCTTTCCATTCTGGCGGAAGCCACGGCGCGTGGCGAAGTCTGCGCGCTGGTGGATGCGGAAGATGTCTTCGATCCCTGTTCCGCCGCCGCCGCCGGGGTCCGGCTCGATCGGCTGCTCTGGGTGCGCTGTCAACACAGTGCCGAACAGGCGCTCAAAGCGGCCGATCTGCTGGTCCAGGGCGGCGGCTTTGGGCTGGTGGCGATGGATCTGGGAGAGACCTCCCTGCGGGCGGCGTGGCGTATTTCGCTCGCCTCCTGGTTCCGGCTGCGCCGCGCCGTGGAACATACGCCGACCGCGCTTGTGACGGTGGCGCGGCAATCAAACGCCGGAACCTGCGCGTCCCTGCAACTGGAATGCATGCGCCAGCGGACGGATTGGAGCGGGGTGCGCGGCGTCTCGCGGCTGCTGCGCGGCGTCGAAACACGGGTCGCGAGCATGCAAAAAGCGGCGCAAAAGAGCAAGATATGTTTGCCTGTCTTTACGGCAGCGGCGATTTGACCGCGCTCGCCTCCGAGTTTTCTCCCGTGGTGGAGCGGAGCGCGCCCGGCGCGGTTACGCTCGATGCCTCGGGTCTCGACCGTCTCTTCGGATTTCCGCAGAGTATTGCCGCCGCCATCGCGCGCCGCGCGGCGGAATACGGCCTGGATATTCGCATCGCTCTCGCCGCCAATCCCGATGCGGCCATCGCGGCCGCGCGCGGTCTGGCGGGCATCAGTATCGTTCCCCAAGGGGATGAAGCCAAATTCCTGGGCATGCTGCCGGTCGCACTGCTCGACCCTTCGCCCGAACTGCGGGAAACGCTCGATCGCTGGGGAATTCGCTGCTTCCGGGACCTTGCCTTGCTGCCGCCGCTCGGCATCGCCGAACGGCTCGGCGCCGAAGGATTGCGGCTGCGGGAACTGGCCCTCGGCCAAGCCGTGCGCAAGCTTTTACCGGTCGAGGAACCATTGCGCTTCGAGAGCGAGCTCGAGCTGGAGTATCCGGTGGAGCTGCTCGAATCGCTGGCCTTTTTGCTGGCGCGGCTGCTAAACGGTCTGGCCACGCGTCTGGCCACGCGGGCGCTGGCTACGAACGAATTGCATCTGCGGCTGAAGCTCGAGAATCGCGAGACGCACGAATCCGGACTGCGGTTCCCCGTACCCTCGCTCGATACCAAAGCCTTTCTGAAGTTACTGCAACTCGATCTTGAAGCGCACCCGCCCGCCGCGGCGGTGGTTCACGTTTGGATGGGCGTGAATCCGGTGAAGCCGCAGGCGGCGCAGAGCGGATTGTTCGCGCCTCTCGCGCCTGAGCCGGTGGCGCTGAAGCTGACGATCGAGCGCGTCAAGGCGATCGCCGGCGAGGATCGCGTGGGATCGCCGGAACTGCTCGATACGCACCGCCCCGGCGCTTTCCGCATGACGGAGTTCACCGGCGGCGGGAAAGGCGGGGCTTGCCCGACACAGGCTTGCTTAACTAAGACAAGCTCCATCCGGCTTGCGCTGCGCCGGTTTCGCCCGCCGTTACAGGCGCAGGTGTCGCTCGCGTCGGACCATCCCGGCTTTGTCGCGGCCAAAGACATTCGCGGAAAGGTTCTGGACTATGCCGGACCGTGGCGCATGTCCGGAGATTGGTGGACAACTTACTCCTGGTGGAGGGAGGAGTGGGACGTTGCGCTCGCGGGCGGCGAGCTCTATCGCCTTTATCGCGAGCCCGGCGGATGGTTTGTGGAGGGCGGTTATGACTGACAACTACGTCGAGCTGCACGCGCGCTCGGCCTTCAGCTTCCTCGAAGGCTCCGGGTTGCCGGAGACGCTCGCCGCGCAGGCCGCCGGATTCGACATGCCGTCCATGGCGCTGCTCGACCGCGATAACCTTTCGGGCGCGGTGCGTTTTCATAACGCGGCGGGCAAAGCCGGGATAAGACCTTTGGTAGGAGCGGAAGTAACTGCGAAAGAAGGCTTCCGGTATCCTCTGCTCGCGGAAACGCGCGATGGTTATCGCAACCTGTGTAAGTTACTTTCGAAAATCAAGCTCCGCGAGGCGAACGGCGAACAGGATAAGGCCGCGGCCTCGTGGGAAGACTTGGCGGAGTATTCGGCGGGACTGGTTTGTCTTACGGGCGGCGAAGAGGGACCCCTCGCTTCCGGACTGCGCGGCGGCGAGGAGGAGGAAGCCGGCCTCCGGATGCGGCGTCTTGTCGAGACCTTCGGCGAGCGCGGCGTATTCGTCGAATTGCAGCGCCATCGTTTGAGGGAGGACGAGCGGCGGAACCAGGCGGCCGTCGAGCTCGCGCGCCGCTTCCGGCTGCCGCTCGTCGCCACAAACGGCGTCTCTCACGCGGCGGCCGAAGATCGCGAACTGATGGACACGCTCACCTGCATTCGCCATAAAACGACCATCGGGCGAGCCGGCAAGCTGCTCGCCAGAAACTCCGAGCGGCATGTGAAGCACAAGCGGGAAATGACGCGCCTGTTCGCGGACATACCCGAGGCGATCGCCAATACGAGCCACTTAGCCGCCAGGATTTCTTATAACCTGGCGGATCTTGGTTATCGCTTCCCGCCTTATCCCGCGCCTGACGGCGAGACGATGAACTCCTATCTGCGGAAACTCACCGAAGCCGGCGCATGGCGGCGTTATGGAAGTTTTGAGGGGAAAGTCAAGAGTCAGGTGGAAGAGGAGCTGGCTCTGATCGAGCAGTTGGAGCTAGCCGGCTATTTTCTGATCGTCTGGGATATCGTGAGCTTTTGCCGGGACCGTAACATTATGGCGCAAGGGCGCGGATCGGCGGCCAACAGCATCGTATGTTATGCGCTCGGCATCACGGCGATCGATCCGGTCCGGTACAAGCTGCTGTTCGCGCGGTTTCTGTCGGCGAATCGGGGCGAATGGCCGGACATCGATCTCGATCTTCCGAGCGGCGATCAGCGCGAGCGCGCCATTCAATATGTGTACGAGCGGTACGGGCGCCTGGGAGCGGCGATGACGGCGAATATCATCACCTATCGCGGACGCTCGGCGGCCAGGGAAGTTGGAAAGGTTCTGGGCTTCAGCGTGGAGGAGACTTCGCGCCTCGCAAAGCTCGCTCCGAAATGGGGATTTCAGGATGACAAGAGCACAGTGGAACAGACGTTCCGCGAAGCCGGCATCGATTTGACGCGTCCGCTCGAGCGAAAGTTCTTCTCGCTTTTTCAGGCGATTCAGGATCTTCCCCGGCACCTCGGCCAGCATTCCGGCGGCATGGTGATCTGCGCCGGGAGTCTCGATTCGATCGTGCCCTTGCAGCCGGCCTCCATGCCGGACCGCGTCATCGTGCAGTGGGACAAGGAAGATTGCGCGGATATGAAGATCGTCAAAGTCGATCTGCTCGGCTTGGGAATGATGGCGGTGCTTGAGGATTCAATCGAGCTGGTCCGCGAGCATTACGGCGAAGAAATCGACTTGGCGAAGATTCCGGACGACGACCCCGCCGTCTACAAAGCGCTGCAGACGGCCGATACCATTGGACTGTTTCAGGTGGAGAGCCGCGCCCAGATGTCCTGCCTGCCGCGGCTGAAGCCCAAAACGTTTTACGACATTGTGGTCGAGGTGGCGATCATTCGCCCCGGTCCGATTGTCGGACAGATGTACCATCCGTACCTGCGGCGCAGGAAGGGCCTGGAACCGGCGCGGGCGCCGCATCCGTCGCTCGAACCAGTGCTTGCGAGGACGTTAGGCGTTCCGCTGTTTCAGGAGCAACTCTTGCAGGTTGCGATGATCGCCGCGGGTTTCTCCGGCGGCGAAGCCGAAGAGTTGCGCCGCGCCTTCGGATTCAAGCGTTCCGAGAAGCGGATGGGTGAGATTGAAACGAAGCTGCGCGGCGGAATGACGGCGAATGGAATCACGGGCGAGCCGCAGGACCGCATTGTCCTTTCGATAACTTCGTTCGCCGCGTACGGGTTTCCGGAATCGCACGCGGCGAGTTTCGCGCTGCTGGCCTACGCGAGCGCGTACCTCAAGTGCCACTTTCCGGCGGCCTTCACGGCGGCGATTCTGAACAATCAGCCGATGGGATTCTATGCGCCGGCGGTTCTGGTCAAAGACGCGCAGCGCCACGGTCTGCGCGTGCTGCCGGTCGACGTGTCGAGATCGGACTGGTTGTGTACAGTAGAGCCTTGTACAGTCGAGCCGTGTACAGTAGAGCCCTGCACAGTCGAGGATCGCCGTGTGCGGCTGGGTCTGCGCTATGCCCGCGGGCTGCGCGAAGAAACGGCGCGCGCTTTGGTGAGCGCTCGCGCGGAGCGCCCGTTCACGAGTATCGACGATCTGGCGTTGCGCGTGCGGCTCAGAAAAGACGAGATCGGGCGTCTGGCGGAAATCGGCGCGCTGAATTCGCTCGGCGGCCTTCACCCTATTCATCGCCGCGACGCTCTCTGGCAGGCGCGGCGCGCGGTTCTTCCCGCCGGGCCCCTGCTCGCGCCGCTTGAAGAGAAGGACGAGTCTTCGCCGCTCGCGCCCATGAGCGGGGAAGAGCGCCTGATGGCCGATTACGGCGGCACGGGTTTGACGGTGGGCAAACATCCCATGGCTTACAGCCGCGCCGGAATGGATCGATTGAACGTGACGCGCGCGAGCGATCTCGGGCGCATTCCGGACGGCCGTGCGGTGCGCATTGCCGGAGCGGTGATTGTGCGCCAGCGCCCTGGAACGGCCAAGGGCTTTGTGTTTCTCAGTATTGAGGATGAAACCGGCATCATGAATGCGATCCTCGCGCCCGCCACGTTCGAGCGTTTCAAATCTCAGGTGTTGAGCGAATCGTTTTTGCTGATCGATGGCATTCTGCAAAATCAGGACGGCGTGATTGCCGTCAAAGCCGGACGGATTGAGCGGCTGCCGGCGGGCCCGGCGGCGATATCGCACGATTTTCATTGAGGGCGTCGGCTGTGGTAAGAGTGGGGCGGGCCATCGCGGTTTGTGGCCTGCCATACGCGGAGCCCGAAAGGTTCGATCCTTTCAATGCGGCGGATCGTCTCCAAAGCGAAGCGAGACAAGTCTTCGGCGAAAGCGCGAGCCCGGTTCAGGCCGCGGCGAACTCAAGAGTGCTACCGTAACGCGTTTCTAACGCAGCACGGCCAGCAGCGCCTCTCCGCTCCGATCGGACACGGCGCGAATGCGCGGGAGATCTCTCCTTATCCGGCGCGAATTGAAACGACCGCGTTCTAAAAGTGCGACGATGTGAAGCGTGAGGAGTTTGCGGCGGGCGCTCACTTGTCTCGGATTTCTTGTGGCGCTAGTGAGTTCGACGCCGCTCGTCCGGTGGTGGGCAACCTGGCTCTCCGGGCCGTGGACGGACGCGAAAGGCGACATCCTCGTCGTCCTTGCCGGGTCGTCGATGGATGGATCGGTGCTCGGTCAGAGTTCCTACCTTCGCGCCGTTTACGCCGTGTGGGCGTACAAACGGGACGGATTCCGGCAGGTCTTGATCAGCGGCGGTCCTGGCGGTGGTTCGACGGATCCTTCGGCATTACTCATGCGCGATTTCCTCACCGCGAGCGGCGTGCCGGCCGCGGCGATTCGCCTCGAAACCCTGTCCACCAGCACGCGGGAGAACGCCGTCGAAGTCAGCCGCATGCTCGCTTCCGAACCCGGCCGCATCGTTCTGCTGACCAGCGACTTTCACATGTTCCGCGCCAGCCGCGCGTTCAGGAAGGTGGGTCTCGAGATTACCCCGCGGCCTTTCCCCGACGCCATTAAACGGTCATTCTTCTGGCTCGAACGATGGACCGCTTTCCTGACGATGGTCGAAGAAACCGTCAAGACCGGCTACTACTTCGCGCGCGGCTGGATCTAGCGGAAGACCGGCTAATCCTTCGACCATCCCGCGTCGAGCATCAGATAAGCGAGGCCATAGCGGCGGCCGAATTCCCGCAGTGATGGCGTATCGAAATGCACATTGTCGCCCTTGTGGTTCAATCCCGCCGAGGAGACGAAGCCCGTTCTCGCGGCCGTCAGGGGGAGGGTCGCGAGCTGCTCGTTGACGATGCGCGCGGAAGGACGGGCGAAGAATTCGCCAAGCTGGCCCACAATCACCGGCACTTTCCCCGCTCCCAGATCTTCGCGCAAGGATCCAATGAGCCTCTTCCACCGGTCGCCGTACGATCGAGCCAGGCCGTCGCCGCTCGAATCCGCCTCGCCCTGGCGCCAGAGAATGCCGCGCAGCATTCCCGACTTCATCGCAGCCCGCGCGCGGCTCAACGCATCGGCGTAGAGCTTGCCGCCAGGATTCCACTCCTCAAGGCTCGATCCGCCGAACGCGCTGGGTATCAGGCCGATGGAAGCCGACGGATTCGCTTTCAGCAGAACTTTCGCGAACGACCTGCCAATGCCCACGCCGATGATTGCCGGTTTGTCGAAGTGCATGGGATCGGCCGCGGGCTTCCAGTCGAGTTCCTTCGTCAGCATGTATACACGCGGGATCGGCTCTGTGTCTTGTGCCTCCACCGCTCCGCGGCCGGCCATGTTCGATTGACCGATGAGGAGAAACAGATCGAGGTTGCGGGGCTGCTGTGCCTGCGCCGCCAACGCGGGAAGCAAGAGGAAGACGTGTATTTTCACACTTCGAGTGTACATCGCGGCCGCCGCCCGCCTGGATTGGATATTCTGCTAGATAACCATGAATATTCTAATCACCGGTGGCGCGGGCTACATCGGCAGTCACACGGCGGCCGCCTGCGCGCAAGCGGGATGGTGTCCGGTGGTCTACGACAATCTATCCGCGGGACACCGGGACGCGGTTCGCTTCGGACCTTTCGTCGAGGGAGATCTCGCGGACCGCGATCTGATCGCACGTACCCTACGCGAGCACTCGATCGACGCCGTGATGCATTTCGCGGCCTACGCGATGGTGGGGGAATCCATGTCCGCGCCCGGCCGCTACTTCCGCAATAACGTGGCGAACACCATGAACCTGCTCGACGCCATGCGCGACTGCGGCGTCGCGAGCATCGTCTTCTCCTCGACCTGCGCGACGTACGGAATTCCGGAGCGAGTACCCATCACGGAATCCACGCCCCAGGCGCCGGTGAATCCATACGGCGAATCGAAACTGATGGTCGAGCGGATGCTGCACTGGCATGGCCTGGCATACGGACTCGCCTGGTGCAGCCTGCGCTACTTCAACGCGGCCGGCGCGGCCATGAACGGCGAACTCGGCGAGCGGCATGAACCGGAGCCTCACCTGATTCCGAGGGTGATTCTGGCGGCGCTCGGGCAGTTGCCGCGCGTCGATCTGTTTGGGACGGACTACGAGACGCCGGACGGAACGGCGGTTCGCGACTACATTCACGTGGACGATCTCGCGGCGGCGCACCTGGCCGCCTTGAGTTATCTGCGCGCCGGACGCGAGAGCGCCGCTTTCAATCTGGGGACCGGAGCGGGCTATTCGGTTCGGGAAGTGATCGCGATGGTCGAGCGGGTGTCGGGCCGGACAGTTCCCGCGCGAGAGTGTCCGCGGCGCGCGGGCGACCCGCCGGCGCTGATCGCGGATCCCTCGAAAGCCAACGCCGCGCTCGGCTGGAAGCCGAGGCACTCGGAGCTTGAGTGCATTGTGGAAACGGCGTGGAAATGGCATAAAGCGTGAACAAAATTAGGATGGAGGACAATGGCGATGTCTGAAGTATTGAAATCGATCGTCGAGCCGCTTCAGGCGAGCGCGGCTGTGAAGTCGGTCTTCGGCGATCCTGTTTCCGCGCAGGGAAAGACGATTATCCCGGTAGCGCGGATCGCGTACGGATTCGGCGCCGGCTCCGGCAAGGGTCTCAGCAGGGATAACCCAGGTGAAGGCGAAGGCGGCGGCGGTGGCGTCGCGGCCACGCCGATCGGCGTGTTCGAAGTCACGGACAGTCAAACGCGCTTCATCCCGCTCCATGAAGGACGCAATCTTCTGGTGGCCGGCCTCCTCGGTTTCGGTTTCGGTTTGCTTTGGGCGAGCCGCCGCGAACGGGCGTTGCGGGATTCAGCGGAGCGTTTGGAAACGGCATCCAGGATAGGGGACGGTTACTCAGCTCCGTGAAGCGAGCGCCGGCAGGGCTTGAGTGACGGATAGGAGTGTTGCACGATGAGCGCTCCCGGCTCCGACGACCTCCTGGTGGAGGCCTTCGCCAAAGCAAACGTAATAGCACATCAATGTCGTTAAGTGAACAGTACGGCGCCTTGCCCCGGTCAAGACCGGCGTGAAAGCCATGACTGCGGCCGTGAGCTCAGCCCGCCCGGCGGTTGCCGCCGGCAACCCTCGCTTCCCCCGCGCGACTGCCGATGGATCGATGCGCGGGCCTTCCCGATCCGCGGGCGGTCAGTCCTCGACGAATTTCCGCAGCCGGGCAAGAGCGTCGTCCCATTGCTTTGAAATCAGGTCGAGGTGATGGCGCGCGTCTTGAAGACGCCGCCGGTCCAATTGCCAAACGCTCTCGCGCCCGTGCCGTGCGCCGCGCACGAGACCCGCTTCCTCCATCACATGCAGGTGTTTGGTGATCGCTTGACGAGTGACGTTGGAGCCCGCTGTGAGCCTGGTGATGGACATCGGTCCGGCAGCGCACAGGCGCGAGACAAGCCGTAGGCGGTTCTCGTCGCCCAGGGCCGCAAAAACGGGAGCGGAACCCTTCGGCTCAGCCATCGCTCTCGCGCTACCGCGCCTGGTCAAGGTACTCTTCAATCAACTTCACTACCATGCCCCAACCTCGCTCGTTCTCCGTGAACGCCTTCGCCCTGCGCGCGAGAGGGATTTGATCGAAGCCGGACTCCGTGACGGTCAGCATGACGCCGTCCGCCACCTCCTCCAGAACGAAGACGACGAGCGTCGTCGGCTCTGCGGAGTAGTCGACGCCGCGCTCGACGGCGAAGGGATGCCAGCGGAAGGACAGTAGACGCTCGGGCTCCATCCGCTCGATTGTGATGTCGAACGCCATGCCTTCGTATTCCTTCTGGGCCTTGGCGACCTCGGCGTCGACCGTCGTGGTTACGATCACTCCGTGCATGCCGGCTCCGGGCGCGAACGGGCCATCGAACTTCACGCCGAACCAGGTCCCGAACTCCGTGGAGTCGGATAGCGCGCGCCAGGCCCGTTTCAGAACCGTGCGCAGAAGAATCTTTTTCTCGATGCAGTCTGTATTCATATGCAACCTCCTGGTTGCAGGATAGCAGCGCCGCGGATGATATGCAACCGGCAGGTTGCGAAATGGCTGCGAGATTGCCGAGCCGCTCCTCAACGTCGCGCACTGCCATCGAAACGGCGCGAATCGCCGGACCGCCGGGCAGCGGGATATCGACCATCGGTGCCGGTTTCTTCACCACCATGCAGATTCCCATGCCGTTGGGTTGCGAAATCGAGGAGCGCGACCGGCGGCTCGCCCCATGGTTGCGGTCGTGAATAAGGCGTTCGCCAGGAGAAATTTCGGCGATCGGAATCCTCCCGGCCAACACCTGGCGATGTCGCACATGTGCCCAAAGTGCAACGGCGAGATCGTGGGTGTATCCGCGAATACACTCCATGGCAACCTCAAGGGAACGGAGCCTGGGGAACCCGCTCAACTATGTCCATGCCGTGCGCGATCCAGTTCAGCGGGCGGACCAACGCCTGCCCCGGTCCGAGGTGAAGAGCCAAAGCGCGTGGATCGACCAGACCATCAACCGGAAGAGGCGCCTTCCACACCAGGCGCCGAGATTCACCCTTGCCACCGGGCATCATGCGGTTGAGGGAGTCCATGAACATCGGTACCGCTGAGCGCGCCGCGTTCTCCGTTGTCCCAACGTGGGTTTTTGCAGCGACCGGAGACTCGCTTGACCCGACCTGTAGAATGGAAATAACGCCATGCCGAAACTTTGTTATCTGGACGCCTTCTCGGGCGTTAGCGGGGACATGCTTGTGGGTGCGCTTGCGGATGCGGGCGCCGATCAGGCTGCCATTATCGCCGCCATCGGATCGCTAGGCGTTGAAGCGCAAGTCTCCTTTGAAAAGGTGAAGCGCCGCGGCATAGGGGCGACGAAGTTCCACGTCCTTGCGGAGGAGACGTCCAAGCACCGCCATCTGCCGGCCATCCTCAAGATGATCGACCGCGGCGAAATGCCGGACCGGGCGAAACGCAACGCTTCCGCTGTGTTCCAGCGCCTTGGCGAAGCGGAAGCCGCCGTTCACCAGATGCCCATCGAGAAGGTTCACTTCCACGAAGTGGGGGCCATCGACTCTATCGCCGATATCGTGGGAGCCTGCGTCGGCTTCGAACTGTTGGGCGCAACCGAGATCGTCTGTTCCCCGCTGAATCTCGGCAGCGGAACGGTAAATACGGAGCATGGTCTGTTGCCCGTGCCCGCGCCGGCGACGGCCGCGCTTGTCGCAGGGAGGCCCGTGTACGCAAGCGGTCCGGCAGTCGAGCTGACGACGCCGACAGGAGCCGCGGTCGCGACCACGCTCGCGAGTTCGTTCGGCGTCATGCCGCCGATGACAATCGAGCGTACCGGCTACGGCTCGGGTACGAAGGATTTCCCCGGTCAAGCCAATGTGCTGCGGGTGATTCTCGGTCAAGCGAGCGGGGCCGCGGAGGCGACCACCGTCAGCGTGATGGAAGCCAACATCGACGATTCGTCGCCGCAAGTTCTCGCCTACGCCGTGGAGCGCCTGTTCGAGGCCGGCGCGCTCGACGTCACGCTGCAACCCGTCGAAATGAAGAAAGGCCGTCCCGGTACGCTGCTGCGCATAATCGCGACGCCGGAATACCGCGAGGCTCTGGTGCAGGTCGTCTTTGCCGAGACATCGTCGCTGGGGCTGCGTTTTTACGCGGCGGAGCGGCGAGTGCAGGCGCGCGAGTGGGTCGAAGTCGAGACGGGGCACGGTAAGGTCCGGATGAAGGTGTCGGGACTAGGCTATGCGCCTGAGTACGAGGATTGCCGCCGTCTCGCCCAATCGAGCGGAATGCCTTTGAAACGGATTATTGCCGAAGCGAACGCTGCGTACTTGAACAATTCCCGATGAAATACTACCTCACTACACCGCTCTACTACGTGAACGGCGCGCCGCACATTGGACACGCCTATTCCACCATCGCCGCCGACGTCATCCGCCGCGTGAAACTCATGCAGGGCTACGATGCCGTTCTTACGACGGGCGCCGATGAGCACGGGCAGAATGTGGAACGCGCCGCGCGGGCCGCCGGCAAGGAGCCCGCCGAATTCGCGACCCGAATCGCCAATGCTTTTGCCGCCGAGTGGGACGCGCTCGGCCTGCCCTACGACCGCTTCATTCGCACGTCGTCGCCGAAGCACCATGAAACCGTGCAGTGGCTCTTCGATCGCTGCATGAAGAACGGCTTCATCTACAAGAGCGGATATACCGGACAGTACTGCTTCCACTGCGAGCTCTACGTGAACGACGCGAAGCCCGGCGACCCGTGTCCCGATTGCGGCCGCCCCACCGAGACCGTTACCGAAGAGAACTATTTCTTCAAGCTGTCGGACCTGCGGCAGCGGTTGCTCGATCTTTACGAGAGCGATCCAAAATTCATCCAGCCGGAATCCCGCCGCAACGAAGTGTTGGCGTTCGTCCGCGAAGGACTGCGCGATCTTTCGATTACGCGGAGCTCCATCAAATGGGGCATTCCGGTGCCGGTCGAGGGGCATCACGTTTTCTATGTGTGGTTCGACGCTTTGATCGGGTACCTCAGCGCGGTGCGCGGCGAACAGGCCGGCGGTGAAGATCTCTGGCCGGCGGATCTGCATTTGATCGGAAAGGAAATCGTCCGCTTCCACGCCATCTTCTGGCCGGCGTTCCTGATGGCGGCGGATCTGCCGCTTCCGAAACGGGTGTTTGCGCATGGATGGCTGCTGTTCGAGCACGACAAGATGTCGAAATCGCGCGGGAACGTCGTGCGGCCCGAGCCCATCCGGCGCGTCATCGGCGTGGACGGCCTGCGCTATTTCCTGCTGCGGGAAATTGTGTTCGGCCAGGATGGCAGCTTCAGCTACGACGCGCTGGTGGGACGCTACAATTCCGAGCTGGCCAACGGTCTGGGGAACCTCGCCAGCCGCACGCTGACGATGATCCATCAGTATCGCGGAGGCGCGATTCCGGCGGGAGGCGAATCCGAACTTTCCGGAATTGCAGGTGAAGCGATACGGGCGGCCGAAGCGCGCTATGACGAGTTCGAGTTCTCACGCGGTCTCGAAGCCGTGTGGGGCCTGCTTTCGGCCGTGGACAAGTTCATCGTTCAACGGGCGCCCTGGAAACTCTCGCGCAGTCAGGAGCCCGGCGCGGCGGAGATGTTGGACAACACCCTCTACACCGCGGCCGAAGCGCTGCGCATTGCGGCGGTTCTTCTCGCTCCCATCATGCCTGAAAGCTGCGCGAAGATCTGGACCATGCTGGGAATGACGGAGCCGCTCGATTCCCAGCGATTCTCGACGCTCGCCTGGGGCCAGTTGCGTGCCGGCCAGAAGATCGGCGAGACGATCGGGCTGTTCCCGCGCCTAGAGCAGAAGGAGACCATCGCGAAGATTATGGCTCTTGAAGTGGAAGTCGCCGCCGCTCAGGCTGAGATGCTGGGGAAGACGGCGCCGGCGACCCTACCACCGGGAGAGCAGCCTTCGGAGAAGATCGGCATCGAGGATTTCGCGAAGGTGGACCTGCGCGTGGGCCTCGTGCTTTCGGCGGAAAGGGTCAAGGGCTCGGACAAACTTCTGCACCTAAAGGTGGATATCGCCGAGGCGCAGCCGAGGACGATCCTGGCCGGTATCGCCGAGGCGTACACTCCGGAGCAGATGACGGGCCGGAAGGTCGTGATCGTGGCGAACCTTCAGCCGAGAAAGCTGCGCGGCGTCGAGTCGAACGGGATGATTGTCGCGGCTTCGCTTGAAGGGGAGAAGCCCGTGCTCGCAGGGTTCCTCGAAGACGTCCCGGTCGGGGCGCGGCTGAAGTGACGCTGACCGATTCTCACTGTCATCTGGACGACAAGCAGTTCGACGTGGACCGCGAGGCCGTAATCGAGCGGGCGCTCGCGGCGGGCGTGCGGACGATGCTCGCGATCGGAACAGGCGACGGTCCGCCCGACCTCGAATGCGCCGTGCGCCTTGCGGAAGAGCACGCGTGCATCTACGCGACCGTTGGGGTGCATCCGCACAATGCGGCCGCGGCCGCTTCTGAAATTTTCGAGCGACTAAGGGAACTGGCGCGGCATCCAAAGGTTGTGGCGATCGGCGAGATTGGGCTCGACTACCATTACGATTTCTCACCCCGGCCGGTGCAGAGAGCGGCGTTCGAGAAGCAGCTTGCGCTCGCGGCGGAAGCGGAGCTGCCGGTCTCGATTCACACGCGGGAAGCTTGGGCCGATACGCTCGACGTGCTAAGGGCGCATCCGCTTCGGGCCGGTGGAGTGTTCCACTGTTTCACCGGCGGAGCGAGCGAAGCGGAGCAGGCGCTCGAGCTGGGGTTCCACTTGAGTTTCGGTGGAATCATCACGTTTCCAAAGGCGGATGCGGTTCGCGAGGCCGCGGCGCTGACGCCTCTCCACCGGTTGCTCGTGGAGACGGACGCGCCTTATCTGGCCCCCGTTCCGCACCGGGGCAAGCGCAACGAGCCGGCGTTTATCACCGGCATCGCGCGGCGTCTGGCGCTCGCAAAAGGAGCCTCGGAGGAAGAGATCGCCGGCGTTACCACAAAGAACTTTGAACGCCTGTGTTTGCGGCGCGCACAAGATAGTCTGTAAACTGGATTACTTCCATGGCATTCGGCAAACTGGGACAGGCACTGACCGTCAGAGAGATCTTTGACCTGATCCAGGGCGATCTGCGTCTGATCGAAGCGGAGATTGGGCTTGAGTCCATCGCGTCGGTCGAGGCGATTACGACGATCGGGAAATACCTGCAGGCGAGCGGCGGGAAGCGGCTTCGCCCGTCTCTCCTCCTGCTCGCGGCGAAGATGGCCGGCGACACTGGGAACGGCGCAATACGCCTGGGCGCCGTGGTTGAGATGATCCACACCGCGACGCTGGTCCACGACGACGTGATCGACGCGGCCGGGACGCGGCGCGGCAGGCCGTCGACGAACGCGAAGTGGGGAAATCACATTTCCGTGTTGGGGGGCGACTGGTTGTACATGCAGGCCTTCCAGATTGCGCTGCGCGAGCGGAACTTCCATATCCTCGACCTGCTGATCAGCCTGACGCAGGCGATGGTGGAAGGCGAGCTGCTGCAACTCGAGCGCATCGGCCGGATCGGCGTCACCGAAGCGGACTACATGGAGCTGGTGGACCGCAAGACGGCGTCGCTGTTCTCGGTTTGCACGAAGTTGGGCGCACTGGTGGGCGGCGGCGATTCGAGCGTCGAAGAACGTCTGGGCGAGTTCGGGTGGAATTTGGGGATGGCGTTTCAGTTAATCGACGACGTGCTCGATTTCACTTCTCGGGAAAAGACTCTGGGAAAGCCCGTGGGCGGAGACTTGAGAGAAGGAAAGATCACACTCCCGCTGATTTACGCGCTGGAAGAAGTGACGGCGGCGGAGCGCGCGAAGATCGAGACGATCCTTCGAGACCGGAACTACGACGCGGTGCCGCTACGCGATGTGCTCGCCATTGTCGAGAAATATCGCGGATTCAAGCGCGTGGAGGAACGGGCGCAGGCGTTCACGGACAAGGCGCGGCGGATGATCAACGAGTTTCCGGAGTCGCCGTACCAGCGCGCGCTGTACGCGATTACGGAACTGGTGACGGATCGGGATCACTAGGGGGGCGCGGTAAGAAGGCCGCGGGAATACGGATTCAATTTAATGAAACGCTACACTACGGGGCGTTCGGTTTGGCCGGAGTTTCCAGAGGTTGAGGCGTTGCCGCCGGAGCCGGCAGGGGTGCATTCTCGCGAGAATCTGCCGCGGGTTCCGCCTGGGGAGCCGGCAGCAGAGTCTCAAAAGGCATTGCTTCAACCGGCGGCACTACGGGAACAGGCCCAGTGACACTCATCCCCGGAGTTCTCATTTCTTGTCCCGTGTTTGGTTCGAGGAATTTCCGAGGGTTCCGCACTCCGGGAACCGGCTGTCCAGCCGGGATCGGGCGAACCAGCTCGGGTGTGACGATGACAATCAATTCCGTGTTTTGCTTTCTCGCCGACTTGGACTGAAATAGTTTTCCCAGTATTGGAATATCGCCGATGAAAGGAACTTTCTCGAGCGTTTCGGTCATCCGATTATCGATCAGGCCGCCTATGGCGAAGCTTTGACCTTCGCTTAATTCCACTTCGGTGCTCAGCTTGCGCACGGTGAGCGCGGGGATGTTGAAGCCGCTCACGGACAGGCCGTTCGTGAAATCGAGCGCACTCACTTCGGGCGCGACGCGCAGGTGAATGGTTCCGCGGGGAGTGATGGTCGGAAGAAACTTGAGCCGCACTCCAAATTCGCGGAACTGAATGGAAACCGAGGGGCCGGTTCCCGCGCCCGTACTCTGGATGGTGGGAAAGGGAAATTCTCCGCCGGCCAGGAAGCTCGCTTGCGTCCCATTCTGCGTCAGAAGGTTCGGCTCGGCGAGAACCTGAAGCAATCCTTTTATTTGCAGAGCCTCGATCACCGCCCCCAGATTCAGATCCGGCCTAAAAAAGAAAAGGTTGAGAGCATCGGAAAGAGTTGCCTTGACACTGGATTGAATATCCGTCAAAGCCGGCTGTGCGAACTGTTGCGTTGAGATCGATCCAATAGTATTGGTGGCGCCGGTACTGAAGATATTCATTCCAAGTTGGGTGCTGACGCTGCGGTCCACGCTGGCGAACTTGACCCGCAGCAGGATCTGCGCCTCGGGCGGAGGCACGTCCACATACAGCAGATTCACAAGCTTTCCCAGCGTGGAAGCGATGGCTACGGCGCGATTCGCGCTCGTCAGATTCTTTACCCGCCCGCGCAGGAAGACGACATCTTTTTCAAAGCTCACATTCACGATTTGGCCCGGTAATTCTCTTTCGATCTGGCGGACGATGGCTTCGACCTGGCGCTCCATGGCTTCCACCTTGTTATTCGACGCGAAACGGCTGGGCTGAACGGTAACGTCGTAGAACAGCTTGCTTCCGTTCTCCTCCCAGACAATCAGGCTGGTGGCGCCCGGGGCCTTGCCGTTGAGGAGCACTTCCGTCGGACTCACTGCAATCGCCTCCGCCACCTCGCTTGAGCCGACGGCGACGCGCTGAATGGGCGCCGCGCTGTTCACGAGCCGCGACATCCCCACAGTCAGGAGAATGGCTTCGGGAGCCTCGCTGCCGCTCCGCGCAACTGAAGCGTTGCTCGCCGCTGTCAGGCGCGCCGCCTGTTCCCCGTAAGCCGAGGATAGTGCAAACAAGCAGACTGCGGCCGCCACCGCATGGACGCGCTGGAGGGCTTTCATGGTTTTTCCGCGATACGTTCGAATTGGGTTTTGGTGCGCGCCGAACCATTGAAGACTTCAATGGTAAAGGCTAAATTTTCCGCTACGGGCGCGGAAGCGCGTACAGGCTTCATCGGCGCTCTTCTCGGCGGCCGGACGGCCTGGGATTCTGGGGACTCGGCCGGAGCCTGCGTTCTCAATCCGCCGTACAATTCAGCCATCATCGTCCCCGGCGGTTTCGAGATCTCGGCATCCATGGGATTGCGCAATACCAGTTGGATGTGAGCCTCGCTCGCCAGGCTGAGAATCTCGGCTTGGTCCGGCGTGACCAGCAGGTTTACGACCTGCGCCGGCATAGGCTTGCCCTTGCTGTCCTCCTGGAAATTCATGCCCGCCGAAAGGACCCGGATGTTCTGGAGAAGAGTCCTGACCTCGGGTCCGTTCAGAGAGGTTGCGCCCGGCGGTACTCCGGTGATCAGCACATCGACGCGCATGCCCGGTATCACGAATCCCGCGAGCCCCACCACGTCGTTGACCTTGACCGCGCACGCTCTCATCCCGGCGGGGATCGTCGCCGCAAGACCGGCGCCTGAACCGGTAGCGGCTAGACGGTCCTCCGTTACGGGCTCACCTTCGTAGATCTTGGAAATAACGCCCCGGTTCAGAGAACTCGCCAGTTGCAGAGTGACGCGTTTCGGCAGCGGCCCCGGCCAACTCCCGGACTTAACGTCGGCCTCTTGAATAAGAGTCCCGATCTCGAGGTCCCGTGCGGCGAGAACGACTTGGGCGGACGGTTTCGCCGCTCCCGCGAGCGCCTGGCCGTTCATCATCCGATAGACGACGTAACTGATGCAAACAGCCACGAGGAGCGCGCAAGAGAAGACCACCAGTAATCGCCGGTTCACGTAATCCATCGAAGCAATTCGACCCCCAAACACGTGACGCCTGGAATCAGCCGGTTATGCAACTGGAGTGTAAGCGCCGGTAGACACCCGCCTCGGCAGAGTACGATCGATTGGACACTCGCCCTCCGGCACAGTCGCGCGCGAACTCCGTTCGGCAAGAATCTGAAGGATGTATCGGGCTTGGCGCGGACAACCCTGGGCGGCGCAGCCTCTCCAAGGCCTCCGGCGAGCAAGCGGGTGACGGTACGGGACGACAGCCTGATCCCGGTTGGTGAGTCCAGGCGCGCGGGAAAGCGGGACCCATCAGGAAGGCGCCGGAGTTCAAGACGCGGCTGAGTAGTCGCCGGCCGAGCCGCAGGAATCCGCTGTACGGCCTCCGACGAGGCCCATGAGCCGCCGAGTAGCGAGTGGGCGAGAGCGCGCACCGGACGAAAGTCCTTGCGCTTCGGTGGCGCCGTTAGGGAGTGCAGTGGTCCCGCGCCGGAGAGGGCGGAGGTCCTGCGTGGTTGGGCGCGGGTGTGGCGTGACATAAAGTAACTGGTGGTAATCGGTACCCGGCGGAGGCCGGAAACTGTCAAGAATGCCCGGTTCCGGACGGACAAGGCCTCTGACCGGGCGGGACATCCTGTGTTTTGCCGGTCTGAGCGGTCGTGGGAGGGTGGCCGGAAATCGGATTAGCTTCGCTCGGTAATTTTTGGTCTTGCTGTATCGGGCGGTTGGGCGGTACGGGTTTTAGCTGGGTGGATCCTGCGCTTAAGTCGTTACTGATAAAAGTGTTATCGCTTTCGTCGGGGCTCGGCTCCGGCGGTATTGGCGGTTCGGGAGGTCGTTTGGAAACGGCGTCCGGCGGTATTCTGACCTCCTGCAAAGGCTGGTTTTCTTCCGTCCAGGCTTCCTCCCGCCTGTCGTCATCGCGCAGACGCATGAGGTTGTCGAAGGCTCGCTGGAAGATGCGTTGGAGACGAGCCTCGTAGCGGTGAAGGAGGTTGAATTCCGGCGACGCCGAGAGTCCGATAAAGGCGTTGGCGGGGCGCATGGCGGGGTCCGTGCCGCCTTGATCCTGAATGTTGGACTTCATGAGGTTGGTCTCCATGGCGCAAGCGCGGCGCATACGCCAAAAAGCGGAGACCATTTCTTCGATGAGACCGTCTTCGAC
>CAMDED010000121.1 GCA_945893365.1 Candidatus Sulfopaludibacter sp. SbA3
GTTCAAATTGACGAAGGGTGAGCGGTTGGCCGTCTGGTCGGGCTTCGTGTAGACACTGTCGTACTTGCGATCGAGGATACGTTGCTCCTGAAGTCCATTGCCGAGCAGGCTATTGTTGGCGTAGGCGAGGGTCAGGTTGATCGTCGTCCGCTCGCGCTGCCAACCGAGCTTGCCGAAGAACTGGCGGACATTGGACGGCGAGGTTTCGCGCCAGCCGTCTTCGAAGAACAGACTACTCGCCAGAAACCAGTTCAACCCTTTCGCGGTGGAACCGCCGTGTTCGAAGTCGGCTGTCTTGCGGCCGAAACTCCCGCCGCCCAACTGCAGCGAGGTCCCCCGGTTGCTCACGCCGTCCTTGGTGCGGATCGATATCGCGCCGCCCAGGGTATTCAGGCCGAACAACGGGTTCGAACCGGGAATGAGCGCCACCTCGGCGATGGCGCTCTTCTGGATGAGATCCCAACTCACGACGTCGCCAAAAGACTGATTGAGACGCACGCCATCCATATAGATGGAGATGCCTTGCGGGGTGCCCAGGAGCGGCGACGCCGTGTAGCCTCGGTAGTTCAAGTCGGGCTGCATCGGATTGTTCTGGACTTCGTTCAAGTAGACGCCGTTCATGCGGCGATTCAGGAAGTCCGAGAGATCGAGCGCCCCGCTGGCTTGAATGTCGCGCTGTGTGCCTGCCTGCACCGGTGCGGGAATCTCGTCCAGGCCGCGATCGACGCCGGCCAAAGGCGTCGCGCCGACAACGTCGACCGCATAGGAGGCGACGCCCACGGCCAGACTGATCGTGCGTGTGGCTGGCGCCGCCGCATCGAGTTCGAACACCGACGACTGTATGGCGAATCCTTCCTTGGAGATCTGCAGGCGATAACGGCCGGAGGCAAGCTTCGACAGTGTGTACTTCCCCTGATCGTCGGTCTGGAAATTCCGCTTTGTGCCGAGGACGAGATTCTCCAGCAGTCCCGACGCGGCGGGGACGGCAGCGCCCGAAGTGTCTTTGACTTCAACGCGAACCTCGCCTGTGGGCCGCTGAGCCCAGGCGAGAGGGCAAAGTAGAGCGATCAGTGTTAGTAGGTTTCGAGGTCCTGCGGAACATTGGGCCATATGGAGATATTCCTGCTGGGGTGCGCTTGTTCAGTATTTGTTTTAAGAAAGACCCTGAACAAAATCGGTCGCGGAAGAATATCCGAGCAGACGGATAGCAAGTGACGACGTCGTCCGCCTGAACCGGCGGCCGTTGGGAATTGGATAAGAGCCAGTCGGGGGTGAAGAATGCATGGCGAGTCGCATATTACGGATATAGAATTGGTTTTCGCCATCGACAACGAATTGGAAGGAACTGGTACGTTTTCTGCAACCGTTGAGATTGACGGCGCCGTCGGTCGGCCTGCCACCCGAGCCGCCGGGCGTCCCTGTAGCCGATGTGGGCGCCCGACAACTCGGGTGGGTTGCGACCGCGGGAGCCACCGCGGCCGGTCTGTTTCTCATGTCTCGTTACCGCCGCGGCTGGATCTTCCCTATGCTTGGCGCGATCTTCTTGTTGCTGCCGCACGCCGTCGGCGCGCCGAAAGCGGTCGGGCCGGAGATCGTACCGGCACGCCTGGTTCACGAGTTTGCCATCGCCTCAGTTGTAGGGAACGGATTGTTTTGGCTCGTTCCCGGAAGCATGGGCGGCTTTTTTTGCGACTGATCGAAGACCTGCCGCATCCCAAGACTAGTCTTGGCCTCACTGGCGGGTCGCCTCAATTCGGGCACCTCCGGGACGGGCATCCGCAGTCTCGCTATCATTGAATCGTGGGGGCGTAGCGTCCGGAGCCCGACCCACCCGAGGGATTCATCGCGGGCGACTCTCGCGAGTGGAAGAGAATGACGAAACCACAACCGCATCCGTTGCGGAAGATATTGGAAAATCGCATCGCCATTATCGATGGAGCGATGGGGACGACGATCCGCACCTACGGCATGACGGAGGCCCACATCCGCGGGGAGCGTTTCAAGGATTCCGGCAAGGATCTGCTCAACAACGGCGACCTGTTCTCCCTGACCCAGCCGCGGATGATCTGCGATATCCACCGCCGGTTCCTCGAAGCCGGCGCCGACATCATCGAGACGAACACGTTCGGCGCCACCAGCATCTCCCAAAGCGAGTTCTTTGTAGACGATCCTCGCGAGCGCGGCGGCCGGAAGGATCCGGAGTTCTACCAGAAGATCGTCGACGACCGCTTTCTCAACGACCTCGCCTGGGAGATCAACGAGCAATCGGCGCGGCAGTGCCGCGAATGGGCCGACCGGATCGCGAACGCGACCTCGCGGCAGCGATTCGTGGCCGGTGCGATCGGGCCGCTTACAGTATCCCTTTCGAACTCGCCCGATGCCGACGATTCCGGTTTCCGGGTGGTCACCTTCGATCAGGTGAAGGTCGCGTACATGCAACAGGTGCGCGCCCTGATCGCCGGGGGTTCGGACCTGCTCCTGGTCGAGACCATCTTCGACTCGCTGAACGCGAAGGCGGCCCTGGTAGCCATCCGCGAGGTTTTCGATCGGGACGGCACGGAGTTGCCGATCATGATCTCGGCCGCCGTGGGACGCGGTGGAGAGACCATGATCTCCGCGCAGACCATCGAGGCGTTCTGGAACGCCGTGCAGCACGTGAAGCCCTTCTCAGTGGGGCTCAACTGCTCGCTCGGACCCGATCTGATGTACCCGTTCCTGGCCGAGCTTTCCGAGAAGTCGAGCGCGGCGATCTCATGCTATCCGAATGCCGGCTTGCCGAATCCCCTTTCGCCGACCGGGTTCGACCTGGAACCGGCAGACATGGCGCGCTACCTCGGCGAATTCGCGCGCGACGGCCTGATCAATATCGCCGGCGGCTGCTGCGGCAACACCCCGGAACACATAGCGGCGATCGCCAAGGCCCTCGAAGGCCGGCATCCTCGGGAGAACCGTGCGACGAGCGTCATCGTGAGCGTCGTCGGCTCCGCGACGGAGCCACGTCCTCTCCGGCTTTCCGGATCTCAACCCTTCACGCAACAGCCCGGCGTCTACATCATGATCGGCGAGCGCACCAACGTGGCCGGTTCGCCCAAATTCGCGAAGCTGATCAAGCAGGGCAAGTACGAGCAAGCGGTCGGCGTCGCCCGGCAGCAAGTCGAGAACGGAGCCAACGTCATCGACATCTGCATGGACGAGGGCATGATCGACGGCGTCGCTGCGATGACGCGGTTCCTGCAATTGCTGGCCAGCGAACCCGAAGTCGCTAAAGTGCCCTTCATGGTGGACTCGTCGAAATGGGAGGTCATCGAAGCGGGGCTGAAGTGCCTGCAGGGCAAAGGCATCGTCAATTCGATTTCGCTGAAGGAAGGCGAAGAGAAGTTCCGGCAGAACGCGGCCACGGTTCTGAAATACGGCGCCGCGGTTGTCGTGATGGCCTTCGATGAACAGGGTCAGGCCGCAACTTTCGAGGACAAGATCCGAATCTGCGAGCGCGCCTACCGCATTCTGGTCGATGAGCTCGGGTTCGCGCCGGAAGACATTATCTTCGATCCGAACGTCCTCACCGTGGCTACCGGCATGGAGGAGCACAACAACTACGCGGTCGACTTCATCAACGCTACGCGCTGGATCAAAGCGAACCTGCCGCATGCGAAAGTCAGCGGCGGCGTTTCAAATGTCTCGTTCAGTTTCCGCGGGAACAACCAGGTTCGGGAGGCCATGCACTCTGCGTTTCTTTACCATTCCATCGCGGCGGGCATGGACATGGGCATCGTGAATGCGGGAATGCTCGAGGTGTACGACGAGATTGAGCCTGAGCTGAAGGTGCTGGTGGAGGACGTGCTGCTCAACCGCCGTCGCGACGCGACGGAGCGCCTGGTGGAGCATGGCGAAGCGCTGAAGGCCGCGAGCTCCGGCGTTGTGGTGAGTGAAAAGAAGACCGAAGAATGGCGCAACGGCACGGTGGAGGAGCGCCTTTCCCACGCACTGGTCAAGGGCATAGACGCTTACATCGAGATCGACGCCGAGGAAGCCCGCGTCAAGCTGGGCCGCCCTCTGCTGGTGATCGAAGGGCCGCTAATGGCCGGTATGAGCGTGGTGGGGGATCTGTTCGGCGCCGGCAAGATGTTCTTGCCCCAAGTGGTCAAGTCGGCCCGGGTAATGAAGAAGGCTGTGGCGCATCTGACGCCGTTCATGGAGGCCGAAAAGGCGGCAATGGCGGCGGCGGGCCAAGTAGTCAAGACGCAGGGAAAAATCGTGCTCGCCACGGTCAAGGGCGACGTTCACGATATCGGCAAGAACATCGTTGGCGTTGTCCTGGCCTGCAATAACTACGAAGTGATCGACATGGGGGTGATGGTCCCCTGCGAGAAGATCCTCGAACGGGCGAAGGCCGAGAAGGCGGACCTGATCGGTCTCAGCGGCCTGATCACGCCATCGCTCGATGAGATGGTCCACGTGGCGCGCGAGATGGAGCGCCTCGGTTTCAAGTTGCCGCTCCTGGTCGGCGGCGCGACCACGAGCCGGGCGCACACCGCGATCAAGATCGCGCCGCACTATAGCGAGCCGGTAGTCCATGTACTCGACGCCAGCCGCGCCGTGCCCGTGACCACGAGCTTGCTGAGCGACGATGGGAAGGCGGGTTTCGTAGCACAACACCGTGGGGATTACGAAGCGCTCCGCAAGTCCCACGCGTCGCCGCGTCTGCAGGCAGTGTCATTGGATGCCGCGCGCGCCAGACGAACTCCGATCGAGTGGCGGCCTGAAGATGTGCCGGCGCCTTCGTTTACCGGCGTGCGCGTGCTCGAGAAGTTTCCGCTGGCAACGCTGCGCGAGTTCATCGACTGGACGCCGTTCTTCCACACCTGGGGATTGAAGGGCGTTTATCCCCGCATCACTCAGGAGGGAGACGGTAGTGCGCAGGCGCGCCAAATCTACACGGAAGGCAATGCGCTCCTGGATCTCATGATTGAGAAGAACCTGATCGAAGCGCGCGGCGTGTATGGATTGTTTCCAGCCAACGCTGTCGGCGATGATGTGGAGTTGTATACGGATTGCAGGCGCGAAAACGTGCTCGACCGATTCCACTTCCTTCGCCAGCAAACGCACAAAGAGGGAAGCGAGCCATGCCGGTCGCTCGCGGACTTCATGGCCCCGAAGGAAACAGGCCTACGCGACCACATCGGCGGCTTTGCCGTAACCAGTGGGATCGGCCTGAAGGAATTGTGCGACCGGTTCCGGGCCGAGCATGACGATTACAACGCCATCATGGCGGAGGCCATCGCCGATCGTCTGGCGGAAGCTTTTGCCGAATGCCTGCACAAGCGGGTGCGCTGTGAATGGGGTTACGGTTGCAGCGAAGGTCTGACCAACGAAGATTTCATTCAGGAGAAGTATCGGGGCATCCGGCCGGCTGCCGGTTACCCTGCGTGTCCCGATCACACGGAGAAGGGTGCGCTTTGGCGTTTGCTCGATGTGGAGGCAAATACCGGCATGCTGATTACAGAATCCTTTGCGATGTGGCCCGGATCGAGCGTGAGCGGGCTCTATTTCGCGCATCCGGAGTCGCGGTATTTCAGCCTCGGCAAGATCGAAAGGGATCAGGTCGAAGACTACAGTCGACGTAAGGGAATGAGCGTCGCTGAGGTGGAGCGATGGCTGGGGCCGAATCTGAACTACGATCCCGCGCGATAGGAAACGCGGTGTGTTTTCGCAGGTGATTCTCCCCGGCCGGACTCCGGATCGGCTTGCTCGCACCGTGCGCGATCTGGAATGACGGCACAACGCACGATGGATCGAGCAGTCCAAGTCCGCAAGTTGCCGCGATCGCCGCACCCTGCGCCGGTTTCTGGGGGATCGCCCGGGTTCTGGCGCCGAGAGGCTAAACTGAAGGGTTCTGACACAGTCTTGGCACAGTTGAAGATATTTTGCGGGAACTGGCGGGATTGGAACTAGATGAAGTCTTTTGGAATCAAGAGGGCTAATGGTGGGCGCGGCAGGACTCGAACCTGCGACCTCCTGCGTGTGAAGCAGGCGCTCTAACCAACTGAGCTACGCGCCCTTCGTGCAGATCGGGCGAAGACATCAGTATAACACTCCCCGGTTGACGCGCGGTATCATGGGCTGAATGCCCTCGCGCGAAACGATCGCGGATCCCCTGCCCCAGAATGTCTCCGGCGCCGCGGAAAACCTGCGAAAACTCAAGCAGTTGGAGCGCGCGCTCGGCACGGTCGTGCGCGGTAAAGCGGAAGTCGTGCGCCTTTCGCTCGCCTGCCTGATTGCGCGCGGACACCTGCTGATCGAAGACGTCCCCGGCGTGGGAAAAACCACGCTCGCCCATGCTCTGGCGCGCTCCGCCGGGTCGAGTTTTCACCGGCTGCAATTCACGAGCGACATGCTGCCTAGCGACGTGGTCGGCGTCACCATCTACAATTCGCATCTCGGCGCATTTGAATTCAAGCAGGGCCCTATCTTCACGAATTTCCTGCTGGCCGATGAGATCAATCGCACCACGCCCAAGACGCAATCCGCTCTGCTCGAAGCCATGAACGAGCAGCAGGTATCGATGGACGGCCGCTCCTACCCGCTTCCGAAACCGTTCATGGTCATCGCGACGCAGAACCCGGTCGATCACCACGGCACCTATCCCCTACCCGAGTCGCAGCTAGACCGCTTCCTGATGCGGCTTCGGATGGGTTATCCCGACCCGGCGAGCGAGCGGGAGATTCTGCGCCAGACGGGTCCGGTACACGGAAGCCCGGCCGCCGTCATGACGGCGGCCGAGATCGAAGAACTGCAGGCCGCCGCGCCGCTTGTCACCGTCGACGAATCGCTCGCCGGGTACATGCTGGCCATCGTGGCGAAGACCCGGTCGCACGAAGCGCTTGCGCTCGGCGTGAGCCCGCGCGGCGCTCAGGCCCTCTACCGCGCTTCGCAGGCTCTGGCGATGCTCGAAGGGCGCGACTACGTCATTCCGGACGATGTCAAACGCCTGGCGGTGCCGGTATTCGGTCATCGAATCGCGGTTTGGTCGCGCACGGCCGCGGGCCAGCGTCCGGCCTCGGCGGCCTTGCACGGCGACCGCATCATCGGCGAAATCCTGCAACTGGTGGAAGTGCCGCTCTAGACCTCAGAAATAAACTATGAAGACTGCGATTATTGGCCTGCCGATGGTCGGCAAGACCTCCTTATTCACGATCCTGACGGGAGTTCACCTCGAGTCGCGCATCGGCCAGACCGCCGTGCGCGCGGGCGTTTCGAAGGTACCGGATCCGCGTCTTGAGGAATTGGCGAAGCTGTTCGATCCGCCAAAAGTCACCTACGCCACGGTGGAATATCTGGATGTGCCCGCCATTTCGCGAGAAACTCTGCGCGACCCCGGCTACCTCGCGAGCCTCCGCGTGGTCGACGCCTTCGCGCACGTGCTCCGCCTCTTCAGCGACGAAAGCGTGCCGCATGAGCATGGTGCCGTGGACCCGATTCGAGATCTGGAAAACGTCGATGTGGAGTTGGTGTTGAGCGATCTGGTGGTGGTCGAGAAGCGCATGGAGCGTCTCGACAAGGACCGCAAGAAGATCAAGAATCCCGAATTCGACCGCGAGTTCGAATTGCTCGAGAGGTGCAAGGCCGTCCTCGAATCGAACAAGCCGCTGCGCGAGATGGAGCTTTCCCCGGACGACGAGAAACGCATCCGAGGGTTCCAGTTTCTCTCGCAAAAGCCGATGCTCTACGTGCTGAATCTGGGCGAGGAAGACGCGGCGCGATTACACGAGCGCGAGCAGGAATACCAGACCCGGCTGATAGGGCGTGCGCGAACAGGGGTTACGGCGGTCTGCGGGAAGATCGAAGCCGAACTCGCCCAACTCAGCGCGGACGAAGCCCAGGATTACCTCACCAGCTACGGCCTTAAGGAACCGGGCCTGAACCGGCTGATTTCCGCGACCTACCTTCTGCTTGGATTAATGTCGTTCCTGACCGCCGGCGACACCGAAGTCCGCGCCTGGACCGTTCCCCTCGAGAGTACCGCGCCCAAGGCCGCGGGAGCGATTCATTCCGATTTCGAAAAGAAATTCATCCGGGCGGAAGTCGTGAACTGGAAGAACCTCGTAGATCTGAAAGGCTATCCGGGCGTGCGCGAAAAGGGACTGCTGCGCCTGGAAGGCAAGGAATATATCGTGAAAGACGGCGACGTTCTGGTGATCCGCCACGGGTAGCGCAGCAGGGCGCGGAACTTTCCGGCCGCGATTCTCGTTACCATGAGAGAAAGGACCCTGACTCATGAACCTTCGAACCTTCGCCTCTGCCGTTTTGCTCCTTGTCCCGGCCGGTAGTCTTTCCGCGGCCGACCCGCAACTGCTCGGTATGGTAATGCCAGAGGCCAAGGTTGTGGCCGGAGTACATTTTGAACAAGCCCGCGCCACACCCTTCGGACAGTTTCTGTTGGGCCTGGCACAGCATGATAACGACGGCTTGTCCAAGTTCGTAGCGATTACGGGCTTCGATCCGCGGCGCGACCTCACCGAAGTCGTCTTCGCAAGTACGAGCGATTCATCCCACAAGTCCGGAATCGCGATCGCGCGCGGCCGGTTCGACATCAACCGGCTGATCGCAGCCGCGCGCGCGGACGGCCAGAACGTTGAGACGTACAATGGCGTCGAAATGACCACGGGGAAGAACGGCCGCGAATCGATCGCGTTCCTCGACTCCACGCTTGCTCTGGCTGGCGGCACAAGCGACGTCCGCGCCGCAATCGACCGCCGGAACCGACCGACTGCGTTTCACGCCGCGATCGCGGTGAAGATCGCCCAGCTTGGCGCTTCGCAGGATGCGTGGGTGCTCTCTCTCGGTCCCGTCACCGGCTTCAATCCCGGGCTGCGGGACAAGAATCTGAGTGGGGCGTTCAATGGCGACTTGGCTAAGTCCATCGAGCAGGCCTCGGCCGGCGTGAAGTTCGGCGCGATGGTCCAGGTCACGGCTGAAGCGATTGCACGCACCGAAAAGGACGCGACGGCTCTCGCGGATGTAGCGCGTTTCCTCGCCAGCATGGCGCAGCTGAACATGCCCGAGAAAGACGCGGCCAAGTTCGGCCTTGTACTGCAGTCGCTCGACGTCCAGGCGCAGGCGAACACGGTGAAACTGAGCCTGACGATCCCGGAGGACCAGCTTGAAAAGGTGATCGGGTCCCGCCACGGCGCGCGTGTGGCTAGCCGTCGTCGCGTCAGGTAACGGGAGTAGGGCGGACGATCGGTTTTTGACGTCTGCGCTGTCCTCGCGTGTGGCCACCCGCATTCACGGCAGGTTGGCCGAGAAGCGGAATATGACGGGCGCGGCCACACGGAGCCAGTCGTCGACCGGCATCACGATCGAATCGGTGAGCGATCCCGCATTGAACGCAATTCGGTCGTTCTCCCGCACCGAAGGGTCCGCGTAAAGTTCGAACGGCAATATCGGCCGGCCAAATGGAGGCACCGAGCCCGGCACAAGGCCCGTCAACCGCATCAATTCTTCGGCCGTCGCAAATCGCGTCTTCTTCACATTGAGGTGTGCTTTGATCGCCGCCGAGTCCGCCTTCAGATTGGCGCTTAGGATGAACAGCCGGAATTCCTCGCCGGCCTTGATCAGGAGCGCCTTCCCTCCCACGCGCAGCTCCTCGCCGCGGGCGCGCGCCGACTCCTCGGACGTGGCCGTGGGCTCGTGATGAACCGTTCGAAAACTCGCGCCGTTCGCGCGCAGCAAATCCTGAATCGCCTGATACACTGAATGTTCCATCGGTAATTGTCATTATCGCCATACGAAAAGGAGTGCGCGCCTTGGGCACAATCACAATCGGTATCGGACTTGCACTAGTTGCATTGGGGGCCGTGGGGTACAGCGGATCGGGCGCCCCGACTTCACTCATTCCCGCCGCTGTGGGCGGAGTGCTGCTGCTCTGCGGAGTTCTGGCGCGGGACGTGAAGCGCCGGAAGCTTGTCATGCACGTTGCCGTCACGGTTGGGCTGCTCGGCTTTCTCGGCTCCATTCCGGGCTTGATGAAGCTGCCCACCCTGCTGGCCGGCGGCGAAGTCGCGCGGCCCGCGGCTGTTCAAGCGCAATCGATCATGGCTGTGCTTACCGGAGTGTTCGTGCTGCTCTGCGTGAGGTCGTTCATCAGCGCCCGGCGGAACCGTCAGGGAGCGTAGCCTGTACTCGTCGCGGCTCGACTGGGAGCAGCGCCCGAACCGTATCTCCGCTCTGCGGGACCGGAAGCGCCGCGCGCAGGTTCCCGTGCTGGATTTGACACAGTCGAATCCCACCCATGCGGACATCCACTACACGGAGTCGGGTGTCCTCGATCCGCTGCGCGATGCCCGTGGCCTTATCTACGACCCGGACCCGGCCGGACTTCCGGAGGCGCGGAATGCCGTGAGGGGCTACTATGCGGAGCGGGGGCTTGACGTGGCCGCCGGCAGAATATTGCTCGCGGCTTCGACGAGCGAGTCGTATTCCTACCTCTTCAAGCTGCTCGCAGGCCCCGGCGACGACGTGCTGACCCCGCAGCCTTCCTACCCCCTGTTCGATTTTCTGGCGGCGTTGGACTCGGTGCGCAGCGTGCCGTACCCCTTGCGCTACGATTCAGGCTGGTCCATCGACTTCCACGCGCTTGAGCGGGCCGCGACCCCGCGCACGCGCGCGGTCGTCGTCGTAAATCCGAACAACCCGACCGGATCTTTTCTGAAGAGACGCGAACTCGCCCAGCTGACTGAGTTCTGCCTCGATCGCAGCCTCGCTATCGTATCCGATGAAGTCTTCGCCGGCTATCCTTTTGGCGAGGATCCCGAGCGCGTCTCGACGCTGGCCGGCTCAACGGACGTGCTGACGTTCTCGATGAGCGGCCTGTCAAAGATATGCGGACTCCCGCAGATGAAGCTCGGTTGGATTGTCGTCTCGGGGCCGGATGCCGAACGGGCTCGCGCCTTCGACCGGCTCGAACTGATCTCCGATACTTATCTATCGGTGGCGGCTCCGGTACAGCACGCCCTTCCGCGCCTTCTCGAAACGGGCGCCGGTGTTCGAGCGGAAATCGCGGCGCGCACCGAAGACAATCTGGCGTGGCTGGGAACCGCGCTTCTGGACACTGCTTTCCACGTTCTGGAAGTCGAGGGCGGGTGGTGCGCGACGGTCCGCGTCCCACGCATCCGCACCGAAGAGGAGTGGACACTGGAGCTTCTGGAGCGTCACAATGTCCTGGTGCAGCCTGGATTCTTCTACGATTTCGATCAAGAGGCCTATCTGGTGCTCAGCCTCCTTACCGCGCCGGATGTATTTCGCGAGGGCGTGCGGAGGCTGTTGCGGATGGGAGAGGAACTACCGCAGCCATGACCGCCATTCTCGCCGACCCTGTCTTCAAGGATCATGTTACCGGCCACGGCCATCCGGAGCGCCCCGAACGTTATGACGCGGTCGCGCATGCCTTAGACAGCGCCCTCAAGGAGCCGGGCCTGACTAGAATTTCGCCACGCCTCGCCACCGAAGACGAAGTGGCCGCCTGCCACTCGCGCGAGTATATCCGAACCGTTAGACGCGACGTCGCGGCGGGCCTTCCGGCCCTCAGCACGGGCGACACGGCCATCGGTCCCCGTTCCTACGAAGTGGCGCTGCTCGCCGCGGGCGGCATGCTGAACGCCGTCGACGCGGTCGTAACGCGGAAGGCCCGAAACGCTTTCTGCGTGGTCCGCCCGCCCGGCCATCACGCGACGCCGAATCGCGGCATGGGGTTCTGTGTGTTCAACAGCGTCGCCATCGCGGCGCGCTACGCGCAGAAGCGGCACGGTCTCGGGCGCGTGTTGATCGCCGACTGGGACGTGCATCATGGCAACGGCACACAAGACATTTTCTACCGCGACGGCACGGTCTTCTTTTTCAGCACGCACCAATCGCCCTGGTATCCGGGAACCGGGCGCGCCGATGAGACCGGCGAAGGGCCGGGAAAGGGCTCTACGCGGAACTGCCCGTTCCCGGCGGGCGCGGGCAAGGAACAGATTCTGGGCGTATTCCGCAGCGTGCTGAAACCGGCGGCCGACGACTTCAAGCCGGACTTGGTGCTCCTCTCGGCGGGCTTCGATTCGCGCCGGGGCGATCCTCTCGGCCGCTTCAACCTCATCGACCCGGACTTCGCGGAGCTCACTACCCTCATGATGGAGATCGCCGACAAGCACGCTGGAGGGCGAGTGGTGTCGGTTCTTGAGGGCGGCTACAACCTGGACGGCGTGGCCCGCGCCTCTGCCGCGCACGTAGCGGCATTGAACGTAGGGTTATAATCAGAACACACCCAAACCGCAATTCTGGGGGTGTTTGGTTTTACGTCGGTCGCCATGGCGCGGCACAAACAAACCGTTAGGCCGACACCTGGAGCGAGAACATGAACCTCGAGTACTTGGGAGACGCTCTCGATCACTGGAAGGGCTCGCTATTCGAGTACCTGCAAACAGAGGGGGTCCTGCGTGATTTCGCCGTCGACCCGATGGCAGCGGATCGCAAACACTGGAACGAGGCTGATTTCTCCCTCTTTGCCCGATTGCTGCGCATCAAGCGCAAGCAAATCATTCTGCACAAGGAATCTCTTGAGTCCTCGCGTGACAAGTACTTCGCCGAGATCGTACACGGCGGAGACATTTTTCTCGATCCGGACACAGGAATCAAGACCTCCGGCTCTTCGCAGATCGCAAAATACGTTAGGGCGAGCGAGTTGGCTTCGCTCCTCCGTTCCGCTGTTGGGCGCGTCGTCGCTGTCTATCAGCATGTGCGGGCGCAGAAGACGTGTATGCGGGTGGACGTGTGCCTCGAAGCGGTCAAAGAGAAAATCGACGGATTCGGATGGTGCTCGTATGAGTCGCCGACGGTGGCAATGATTTTCCTCTGCGACGACGACATGCGGACGACCTGCATCGAAAGAGCCCTCGGGAGCTTGCTCGGCAGGCACGCGGAAAGAAGGGTGCGGTCCGGCATTGTGCGGAGAGTTGCCTAACTCCCTTGGCAGTCGATTTCTGATAGGGACGCAACATATTTCTCTTCACATCTCGCCGTTTGGGTGGCAGCGCGGGCTTCGCAAGCGCAGCTTTACTCCTCCCTGCAACCTGATCGCGGAGCTCTACATGCAAATGTTCGCGCTCTTGTTGACCCACTGGCCGATCAAACTCTCCCTTCAGAACTTGGGGCAAGATTGACGGTTTAGTCCACGGTTCTCGTCGTCCCTGCAAAGCCTCAGTCGGACGGCCTTGTCAGTGTTTGACTATTTCGCACTGATACCGCCAGAGATTCCGCCGTAAAATGACTAGATGTCCACGCTTCCGGAAGCGCCGCTGATCGAGTTCCGCAACGTCACTGTCGTCCGCGGCGAGAAGATCGCCCTCGACCGGCTGACCCTCACGATACCGCGCGGACAGAACCTCGCCATCATCGGACCGAACGGTTGCGGCAAGTCGACTTTGGTGAAGACGATCACGCAGGAATGCCGTCCCAGCACCGCCTACGAAGATTGGTCGCTGAAGATCTTGGGCAAGGACAACTGGCGGCTGTTCGAGCTGCGCGCGATGGTCGGCATCGTGTCGAACGACCTGATGACCACGTGCACGCGCGATTTCAGAGGACGGGAAATCGTGCTCTCGGGATTCTTCGGCAGCGTCGGAATCTGGCCGCATCACGAGGTCACGCGCGAGATGGTGGAGAAGGCGGACCGGATTCTCGACCTGCTCGAAGTCAGCCATCTCGGAGGCCGTTGGATGGACGAGCTTTCTTCGGGCGAAGCGCGGCGGCTGCTGATAGGCCGCGCCCTGGTCAACGACCCCGGCGCGTTGGTGCTCGACGAGCCGGCGAACAGCCTGGATCTCGCGGCGTCGCAATCGCTCTCGCGCATTTTGCGGAAGCTCGCGCAGGCGGGCACCGCGATCGTGATGGTGACGCATCACTTGCCCGACATCCTTCCCGAAATCACGCGCGTCGTGTTCATGCGGCGCGGGAAAGTGTACCGCGAAGGCGATAAGGAGGCGTTGTTGACGGCGGAGACGCTGTCGGAAGTGTTCGAAACGCAGTTGGAGCTGACTCGCCGCGACGGCCACTACAACGCCTGGTAGTTCCTGGCCACGCGGCTTATCTCCAAGCCGATCCCTTACGGTGTCGGCGTCCGAGAGCGAGCCGAGTCAAAGGCGCACGTCGGAGCACTGACCGGACAATATCGAAAAACGCGGGCGAAGTTCTTTTCCGGCGACTGGAAACTCAGTAGCGGCGGCTCAACGCGTCACAACCGGCCGGCTGGCCGAAAGCCCTCCCCCTCTGTACTACCAACGCCGAAATTCTTTTCCTCGGGCGAAGATTTTTCTCAAGCCGCCTTGGCGATCAACTGGTTGACGGTGGCATGACGCGCCGGGAGGAGCGTAAGTCGGCGGAACGGCTTGGATCTGGCTGTCATGCAAGATTCACCGAATCAATAATTTTTTCAATCCTGCATTGTTGCCGCTGTCGACGGCGCGGAGGACGAGGATGTGCTCGCCTGGAGGCACATCCGGCAGGCGGAGGACGAACTTTTCGCGGTGCGAGTCGATGACGCCGTCGGCGGCTTCAACCGGAATCCAGGGACCGGCGTCGAGCGAGTACTCGGAACGGCGGAGGGGTGAGGAGGCGTCGGATGCCTCGAATTCGAGATCCACGCCCGAACCAGTGCGCTTGGGTGCGACGGCCGCGATCACCGGAGGCGTGTTGTCGATCAGAACCGCGGCTCCGATCAATTCTCCCTCGCGGGCGGAGGCTGGCGGGTTCACTTCCCGGTCGGACGCGGTAACCCGGAAAAGGTACCGTCCGTCGGCGAGCGCGTCGCCATCCAGTTGGTACGTGGTCTCGCGCATTCCGGACTTCAACAGCTTCCAATCGCGTTCGCCATCGCCACGGAAGTGGAGGGCGTAGACCAGCCGGTCGCCTTCCGCGTCCTCCGCATGCCAGGTGATGTTTAAGACCTGATTCGCGGCTCGCGCCAAAGGCTGCGTGGGACTGCCGGCGGACGTCTGCGTGACGCTCGCGTCGGGAGCGTCCGTCACGGTCATCGAGATGGCGTTGGCGGCTGCGGCGGGCGGCGCCGGCTTCCCCGCGGGCGGCGCTACCCATTGCGGCGTGACCGTGATCGACATCACGACCGGCGGGGAATTCTGCGGCAGGTAAGCTACGGTGACGGTGTCGAGCTCGGGCGTCTTTCCGGCGCCGGCGAACTCCGCTTTCCATTGAATATACCGGGCGTTCGGGCTGGGAATGGCCGAACCCGAGGCATCGGAGAGCGCGCCGGACCAGTCGCTCCACGTCGGATCTGGCCGAAGCGAGTTTCCGGAGCGGGTGTGAAGCAAAAGGCGCGAGCCCGAGGGCAGGTCCGCGCGCCAGCTCACGCGCCCCCAGCGAGCCACGGTACCGGCGTCGTGAACGGGCGATTCGTAAATTCCGTCGGGCCCGCTGGTTGCGGCGAGCTTGTAAATTCGGCCCATGTCGCCTGTCGCGGCGAGAATTCCACCGGCCGGAGCCGGCAGCAGGCGGATGGCTTCGCCTTCATTCGTTTGGGCGATTAGCGTCAGCTTCCGGTCGGGCGACAGACGGTAGACCCGGCCCCCGGAATCGGTCGCGAAGAACAACTGTCCGTCGCGGGGCAGCAGATCGTAAACGTTCTCTTCTTTCGATGTCCAAAGGGTGTCGACGGTATTGTCGGGATTAATGCGATATAGAGCGGACTTCTCGACCCCCGCATATTCCACAACGGGCGGCGGGGCGGTGGGAGGCGCTCCGGGCGAGGGCGTGGAGGCGGGCGGAGGCGCGGATTGCGGTTTCGACGGGTCGGCTGGGGGCTTGATCTCGCCTCCCGCCTGCGCACCCTCGGCGGTCACCGTGACGCTGATGGTGGGGGCGGTGACGACCGGCGCTCCGGCGCCCGCGCCGGCTCCCGCCGCGGCAGCCGCTCCCCTCCTCGCGAGGGACCCGCCGAGCGCGGCCGCGTATATGGTCCCATCGGGCATCGGTGCGATGGCCCGGATTTCAGGCAGCGTCGCGTCGTACAAGACGAAGGCTTTGTCCTTCGCGGTGACGCGGTAGAGAATGCCGTTGGGCTCACTGCCCGCCAGCAGGCCTCCCCGCGGGTCGAGGGCGAGGCTGGTGATGTGCGCCTGTCCGGTTTCGTAGTAAACTTCGCCCTTGCCTTGCGCGGTGACGCGGAAGATCTTTCCTTGTTCGCCCGTGCCGACGAAGAGCGCGCCGTCGGCGGCGAAGGCGAGCGACCAGATGTACTTCGAATGCGGCGCGAAGTACTCCTCCGCTTTGCCGTTCGCGATGCGATAGACCGCGCCATCGGGCGAGGTGGCCGCGTAGACAATGCCCTTGGCGTCGACAGCCACGGCAAAGACTTCAGGCTGCGCGGAGGTCCAGAGGAGGTCGCTCTTTCCCGTCGAATCGACCCGGATTACGCGGCCCTGGTGGCCGGTGCCCGCGTAAACCACGCCGCCGGGACCTTGGGCGAGCGACCAGACCATCGGCTGATCCGACGAGAATACGGTTTCGAGTTTGGGCGCAAGCAGGAGCCTGCCGTCCTTGAGCGAGACGCCCTGGAAACGGCCTTTCAGGAACTCCTGGTAGCCGCTCATTTCCCAGGTGACGGTTCCCGCCCCGTACGCGCTGAACGCGGCGGCGAAGCAAGCGCCGAATGGCGCAAGACGCGCCCGAGCTTTCACTCCTTCACCTCGACTTGAACGGTCCTGGTGCCCGAAACGGCCATGCCGCCGGCGAAAACTTCGAGTTCCGCCACTTTCGAATTGCGGGTTTGCGTCGCCCCCTGCGTCGCTCCGAGCAGCAAGGCCAGCGAAGCGGGCG
The DNA here is from genome assembly GCA_945893365.1 of Candidatus Sulfopaludibacter sp. SbA3. GTDB lineage: Bacteria > Acidobacteriota > Terriglobia > Bryobacterales > Bryobacteraceae > SYKU01. The sequence continues at coordinate 16,867 of CAMDED010000121.1, forward strand.
GGGCCGGGAAATCTTCGCCCCGTACCTGGAACGCGGGGTCCGCGCGCCAGACACGGATGTAGGCTTTGGTATTCGGGCGCAGGCGGTTGACCGTATCGAGCAGTTCCGCCGCCGAACGGGGCGAACTGGTCAAGGCCGGCCGAAGCTCAAGGTAGTTTGTCGTCATGCCGTCGGCGACGGTGAAGAAAAGCGTGCCGGGCGGCGCTCCCAGCGGTACCGTGTACTCCACCGTTTTCGAGATTTCGAGTCCATTCTCGCCCGCCATCAGAACCGTAATCGGAATCCTGTCGCCGGGTTTCGCTTCGCGGCGTCCGGCGGACACCTGCTCGATCTGCAACTGCTTCTTCTCGATAGAGGACTGGATGTCGAGCGAAATCCCCGAGATGCGCAGCGAATCGAAGCCGCCCTGAAGAATATAGGCGAGCGGAATCGCGCCGGAAAGCGCGGCCTGTATTGCGCCGCCGTTGTCGCCGGCGAAGATGTTGTCGAGGATTGCGGAGGGAGCGCCGCTCGCGAAACGGATCTCGCCTCGAACCGTGATGGTGGATGCGCCCGCGGTGCGCTCCGTCGCGTCGATTGCCGAGAAGGCCGCCATCTGCAAAAGGATGGGTGAGACAAATCGATCGTCGACCATTTCCATGTTGTAATTCTCAGCGGTGGTATTCTCAGCGCGGCCCGCGCGGCTGACGCGGATCGCGAACGGGATCATTCGGGCTCGGCGTCCGAGCACTCCGGCGACCGCCGCATTGCGGTCCTCCGAGATGACCCCCATCAACTCCTTCGCGGCGGAAATCTTGAACGAGGTGGAGAGCAGCGGCATCAGAGCGAGCACTTCGGCGCGCGCGAAGGGCATCTCGGTAGGCCCGGCGGAGAGGAAACGGTGGCCGAAGGCGAAGACCCGGTTGCCGTCGATATGGGTTACGGTGCCGTCGGCGCCGATGTTCATGTCCCCGGAGAGTAACAGGACGCTGATCATCGATCCGGGTTTGAGATCGGCTGGATTGCCGATGCGGCCGGTGACCGCGCCGCCCGCGGCGACGCCTTGTCGAGGTTCGAGGCCGAGCGCGCGCAATTGCGGCGAGAAGGCGTCGAGCGTGCCGCGCGTGAAGCCGCCGAAGGAGACCGGCGTCGCGATGTCGATCATCCCCGATTCGGCAAAGCGAGGTACGTCGCGAGGAGGCAGCCGCCACTCGCCTTTTTCGGACATCGCCGCGCGGAGCGTTGTGGAGGAGCCGCGCGGCGCCCGCAACATTTCCTCAATCGGACGGATGCCGGCGATCGGCTCCTTCGCGAACGAGAACGCGGACGAGACCGCGCCGATGAGCTTTCCGTCCACGTAGACGGGACTTCCGCTCATGCCCTGGAGGACTCCGGTCGAGCCGAGAGGCCCTCCGGAGAGACGCCCGAGAATCAGCGACTGGTGCGGGCCTACGTTCTCGAGCACGCCCAGGATCTCGACCTGGAACTCTTCGATTGCGTTACCGGAAAAGACCGTCTTTCCGATTCCGCGCATGCCGGGCTTCAGATCCTTGAGAGGGAAGAGCGGCGTTTGGGCGCACAGGCAGGAGGCGAGCGAGACGATTGCGGCGGCGAGGCGGAGCGGCGGAAACACGGGCGTCACATACAACAGTCTACCGCGCGGGCTTGTAGGAATCGGGCGTCAGCGGGCCGAGCATCGTCCAAATGATGGCCACCGAAATCAGAGGCAGGAAAGCAAACCCGAAAAAAACGGCACGTAGGAATAGTGGTCGACGACCCAGCCGGTGATCAGAGCGAAGATCATGCCGCCGAAGCCCGCGCCCATGCTGGCGAGTCCCCAGACGGAGCCCACCAGATGGCGGGGAAACACGTCGGCCGGAAAAGCGAGCGTGTTGGCGAGAGAGCCGGTGTAGCCGACCAGGCGATGGACACGAAGGCGATGGACAGGCGGACGTCGGCGGTGAGCACGGCGGGAATCGCGGAGAGCATGTGTGAACGCAGTGATGGCGGTCTTGCGGGCGTGCGTAACGCTCCAGCCGCGGCGCAGAAGAGCTCCCGAGAGCGCGCCTCCCATGATGTTGCCGAGCCCGGCGACAAGGAAAGGAATCCAGGCGTATTTGCGATCGCGGCGAGGTCGAATTGGCGGGCGTCCTTGAGGTGCTCGGAAAACCAGAAAATTAGCGCCAGAGATCCGGGTCACCTGTTTGAAGCCGATACTCCAGGAACTTTTTCGTGGCCACAGGCGACTGTGACAACTCGCGCATTTTGTAGGCTAAGCCGAGGGTCGTGTTCTCAACAATCTCAGCATGGGTCAAACCCTGGCTCCGCCCGGACGAATCGTTCGGTATGAACACCGCATCCCGTTAGAACTGACGGTCCCCACGGGGCCGGTCCGCTATCGTGCCCGCGCGCTCACCCACAAAGGTCTGGACTTGCTTGCCGTCACAGTAGGCGACGACTGCGCGCGATGGCACACCTTCCGGCGGATTTCGTCTCGTCTACAAAGCAATCCCGGAGCGTGTCCCACATTGGCTTTGTAAGGCCGCCTGGGTAGGACCTGTCAGCATACTCTGAGAAAATCAGTCCGGCGTGCTCGACGATGCAGGGAACTTTGAGCCGGCTGTACCCAGAGACTACTTGGCGTTCGCTGGCTATTTGTCGAGATCGAACGGCCCACTAAACGCATATTTACGACGGGCCAGGAATTCGTGTCCTTTCGGTAAGGGTGCGCAAGTAATCGCTGGGCTATTTCTTCGGGAAATAGGTGACGCCGAAAACGGTCCACCTCAGGGAGGCAGGTTTAGAGACAGTAACCCAGCGCGATCCAGTAATGCCAATCACCGATGGCTTCAGCGGTCGATCCATCTGGATCGACGGCGGTGAGCTGAGAGAGCGGGACGGCTATCTTTCGCCCCTGCCATCGGACCAGGACAAGCATGTCATGCGCGCAGACGTCGTCCGGCGCCATTCGCACACCCTCGACGGTTTCACCTTTCCTGAGCGGCGAGATGACCTTTGCAGCCCGGCACGTTGCCTGTAACGGGAAACGGATCTTGTTTTCCAGGTAGTAATACCAGCTCAGGGCCTGCTCATCCGGACCGGCATCGACGATGGCTTCGTTGTGGATGCGGTCTTCCCGGACTGGGTCTCTTCGGAATTTCTTCATCGCTTTGGCTCCAGAACGCGGCGCACGGAAGTGCGTCCGATCTGCAGCCGGCGAGCGATCTCCGCCTTACTGACGCCGGCGCGATAGAGTTTCCCGATCTCGACCGCGTGTGCGGCCACCGTTGCAGGTCGGCCGAGGCGTTTGCCGTTCAGCCGGGCTTGGGCCAGGCCAGCCCGAGTTCGTTCCCGCAAAATTTCTCGTTCGAACTCGGCGAATATAGCGAGCAGGCCGGCCATCGCACGCCCGGCCGGCGTGGTCAGATCCAGTGCCTCGGTCAGTGACACGAAGCCCACTCCGAGATGTTCCAGTTCCTGTAGGGTCGCCAGCAGATCCGTCACTGAACGGCCCCAGCGATCCAGCCGCCATACCAGCACGACATCAATCTCGCGGCGGCGCGCTGCTTCCAGCAGTTTCTCGCGAGCTTCTCGCTTTGCCGCGCCGGAGTTCACCTCACGAACTTGCACGGCGACCCTCCAGCCGCGCCGGGCAGCATACTCCCGCATCGCACGGCTCTGCATCGCCAGCGTCTGCTGGTCATTTGTGGAAACGCGGGCATATAAGCCGGCCCGGAACATTTTCGCCGCTTTCCGTGCCTGGCCAAAAACGTGTGCGGATTTGGCTGTCGGAGAAGCCCGTTTTATGGGCATTTCGGGACGTCACCCAAGCATGGCCGCAGTCGATCCTTTTCGGCCATGCAGAAATAATCATATACCAGCGGCCCGCCCCAGCCTCTGGCGGTAGTTCCACGGCATCCACTCCGTGGGGTTAGCCGTCAGTTCCCGGGCATGGCGCTGCAACTCTGTCAGATAATCGAACGAGTTTACGCCACATAACTGGCAGGTGTGGATCAGCGTCATAAACAGGTCGCCCACGTCGGCCCCATGCAGCGTCCTGTAGAACAACGCATTCTTCCGGTGCAGAACCGCCCGCTTGAGAGCGCGCTCGCAGAGGTTGTTGTCCAAGGGCGCTCCACCTTCTCGCAGAAACGTCGTCAAGGCTTTCCAGTGCCGCAATAGATAGGTGATCGCCTTGCCCAGACCAGAGTTGGGCTCCGTCTTCCGCTCGGCGAACTGCGCCTCCAGCCAACCGTGCAGCTTCTCCATCACCGGACCGCTGTGCTCCCGATGAAACCGCAACCGCTCCTCCGCTGTCAGGGCGCCATCGCGCGCTTCCGCATCGTACCGGTACACCTCACCCAGCATCTCCAGCACAAGTCGGCACTCCTCGGGAAAGTTCTGAACGACTTCCACAAACTGGCGCCTTCCATGAGCCAGACAGTTCGCCACCAGAATTTCCACTCCGCTGGGCAGCTTCGGCACGTTCCGCGACAGCGCATCACACATCTGTATCACCGGGCTCAAGTCCTTCGCCCGCTGCTTCAGCACATCGGCGATGTTCTCGCCCGCATGCTGGCGGCCGGTGAAGTACAAGGCAATCTTTTGGCCGTGCCCGGTCGAAACGATGCCGCTGGTGAACACGCCGGTGCGTTCGTCACCGGGCTCACGCTCCAGCTTGAGCACCTTCATACTGGTGTCGTCGTTGTGTACCACCTCGCCCTGCGCCGCCTGCCGGATCAACTCATCCCGCGCCGGTTTGACCAACTCGGCGGCCTCTTCGACTACCTCCCACTGCGTCGCTGCTGGTAATGGAATCCCCAACTGACCTTCCAGTTTTTCCAATCGGTAGAACGGGGTCCCGCTGCCGTACTTGAGTTGCGCGATCATCGCCGCGGCCGTCTCGTCATACTTCTCCGGGCCTACGCCTTCCGGCTCTTGCGCCGTAAACACCTGCCCGCACGCACCGCATCGCAACCGCTCCAGCGAGTAGACTGTGGCTGCCAACGGTGCCTGCCCCACGATCCGCACCAGCACCTTCGGCTCCTTCTGGCCGTACACGTTGCCTTTTCCGCACTCCGGGCAGCGGTCTCCATGCGTCAACTTCTGGTGCGCAATGTCGACCGTCCGCGCACCACCAAACGCCTCCGCTCCGTTGCGCCCATGTCCGGGTTGTGGGGAAACGTTGGTATCCGGTTGAGAGCCATCGCCGGCTTCCGGGTTCTCCGGTTCATCCAGCACGGCGCTGGTTTTCTCCGAAGTGCGCGGCCGCACCAGCATCGCCGCCAGAGCATGCAAGGCGCCTTTGAGTTTGTCACAATCGGCCTCGCTCAACGGTGCTTGCCGGGCTCCATCCAGTACCCGGTCCAGTTCGTCCAGGTTCACATCGACACGGCGCCGTTTGGTGGACTTCATCCTGCCTCCGCGAGCAGTTCGCGAAACCGTTTCGTCAGTGGATACCCCAGAACCTCCTTAATCGACCGGTTCGGCACATAGCTATTGGATTGCTTGCCCCGTCCCGTCGTCTTGCCAAGGAATATCCAGTTGGCCGCGCGGTAACAGGTTCCGCGGAATCGCTCCGGATCCACGAATGTCTCCAGAAAGTAAATCGGATGGCCGTATATCCGCTGCCAGTCTTCGGAGATCCGCGCCACCATTCGGCCCAGGATGTGCGACGCCAGGTGTGCCACTCGTACCCACGGCAGGATTAGGAATCGCGTATTGTACGCGATGAAGCGGATATTCCGGCGCCGCGCTTCGGCGCTCCAGCCGATGTAGCGGTCACGCGCACCAATGTGTCGCGGTGCGCTCGACCATGCCACACAAGCCACCGGACGGCCTTGCGCCCACACCAGATACTTCAAGTGTTCGCCCACCGGTTGCTCGTAGCCGAGGTAGTGATACTCCTCCATCAAGCTGTTGAACAAGGGCTCTTGCGCGGTCCGCCGAACCGGCTCGAACTCCAGCGGCTGGAGGGTGCGCAGTCGGTCTTCCATGAGCGTAGTATCAATCTGCGTCGGAAGCGGTCGTGTTCTCTTTGCCAGCGGGTTATGCCGGACGTAACTCACCGGCGGCAAGGTGATCTGACCGGCCCGTTCCAACATCAGCAGCATGCCGCGGCACACCATGTCGCGCAACGCGCCATTGGTCTGGCGCCACTGCCAGGCTTCACATAACTTGGTTGATAGCATGCGCCGGCTGTCGTGCGGGTGGCGCTCGACCAGCGCGCGTATATAAAGGACGTCTTCCTGGCTGATCTCCCGGCCCCGATATTTGAACGCGACCATCGACCGCAGTATGAACCACTTTTTCTTGGAACGCAAGGGGGTGACGCCGTATTTTCGCGGAATCTACTTCAGCACGCCCACTCGCCGCCACATCGGCGCGGCCCGCACCCTGGAAAGGTCGCCTGCCGCCATCAACAACTGTGCCTCATATGCTTCCAGTGGCTTGGTCGTTCCGGTCGCTTCCGGCCACCACACGAAACGCCCTTTCGAGAGCCGTTTCTGTGCCAGCCAGTATCCCTGGCCGTCATAGCTGAGCAGCCGGATCGAGGTCCCGCTGCGGCTGCGAAACACGAACACACAGCCGGAAAACGGATCCTCAGCAAGTTTCTCCTGGCAGAGCCGCGCCAAAGAATCGATGCCCTTTCTTCCGTCGACCGCCTCGATGGCCACCAGCACGCGCATCTGCGCCGTGATCTGAATCATCCGATCGTTTCCCGCCAGGCCCGCAGCAGGATTGTCCAGTCCGGTGGAGCGGTGGCCTTCCACTGGACTCGCATCTTGCTCCCGCCCGAGGACTCGAACTCGATCACGCATTCTTCGAGTTGTGCGCGGGACGGCGCAACCAGTTCGACGAATGCCGGCTTGGTTGCTTTCCGGCGGGAGGTCGGAGACCCGCCGAGGCGTTTCTTCAGCCTCGTATAGTCCAGCCGTAGCGGATGCGCGACGGGATACACGCCGTGTTGGCGGGCCAGTTCGACCGCAGCCTGCCACAGCGATTCCGGCAGCTTCGTACGCCCCGGCTGGGTGCTACGAAACTGCTCCAACTGGCGTTGCAGTTGCGCGATTGGTTCTGGAATCGGTGAGCTTTCACGCTTCATTTTCAGCCGCACCTCGGCGACTGAATGAATTTAGCAGGGCGCGTCAGATGCCGTCACGCAGGCTTGCCGAAAGGACAC
>CAMDED010000122.1 GCA_945893365.1 Candidatus Sulfopaludibacter sp. SbA3
AACGGCGCGTGCCGGTCTTCGTGCTTCGCAGCTTGCGCCAGGCCGTCCATATACGCCGCGAAGCGCTTCTCCTGTGGGCCTGGCGTGGAGAGGCGTGTTCCCACAAAAACAAGTTTACACCCAAATGTTATGTTTGTGACCCAGTAGTAATAGGGAAGCAATCGACACCACTACACCGGCCGGTCGAATGATGATTGGGATGGATGGGCGCTTTTGGCGAGTTCGAACCGGTCGTGCTCCAAAGAGCGAATCTCTTCTCCCCAGTCTTCAGTCATACCGGCACTCTAATCCCCATTCTCCCGGCCCACAATCGCTTTGAGACCGGGAAGACCGAGCGGCGGAAAGAGGCGGAAAACGGTGTGGAGAAAATCGCGTCCCGGCGCGCACCTTCTTTTTGTTTACATCCGCACGGTTGTCTTTACCGTGGGCGTGCATTAGAATCGAGTATCACAGAAATGGGGGGTGACACTATGAAGGCGTTGCTATCGATCGTTCTTGTTGGCGTCGCGTTCGCTCCACGGAGCCTGGGTCAGGAAGTTCGCCGGATGGAAAGGTCCGGCGATGCCGCCGGGGCGCGGGCCGCCTTGGCGAGCGCTGTCCAAAGCTCCCCCAATGATATCCGGGCGCTCACCGGCTACGCCGAGTTCCTGGACCGCTACAACGATCCGGAAGCGCGCGCGGCCTATGGCAGGCTGCTTGCCGCACTTAGGGCCGGGGGAAACGTCACGCGAGCCCAGGTAATTGCGAAACGATTGGTCGAGTTGGATCTGCTTGCGGGCGATCGCGCCGCCGCGGCCAGAAGCCTCGATGCATTCCGTACCGCCAACGGAAAAGGCCTCGACCTGCCCGCGCCGCAGGCTCCGTCCCCGGAGGACAGCCCGCAACTCATCGAGATTCCCGGACCGTTACGTTCCTTCGCCCGGATGGCCGCCGTTTCAAGCGATCTCGGTCCCGACGACCTGCTCGCAGCGCTCGCCCGGAATGTCGTCACCAACGGGTATCAGGCCTCGCATTCGAACGACGCGCTCGAGCAGACTGAATACCTGAAGCTGGTGCACCGGTATCTCTCGCAGGCGCGCGAGCTTGACAAACTGGCCGGCGACAAGAAAATCATCGAAATTGCAACCTGCGAATCGAAAGAAGCCGGCGATCTGCTCCGCATCATCGGCTACCGCATGCGCGGCGGCTGCGGCAGTGAAGTGGTTCTCGAGACCGTCAACGCCAGCCGCGCGTTTCTCACAACCGATTCGGGCTTCCCTCTCGCCGCTCTCGAACAGGCCCTGCGCACCAACCGTCCGTTCACCTACGATTTTCGTCCGACCCGCGCACCCGTGATGTACGGCCCCGATTACTGGCTCACCGGCAAGGAAAAGGGTAGCGAGTTCATCGACAACTTCCTCTCCGATCCTTCGCTCTGCCGCTTGTACCTCGGGTTCTCGAAGCTCGACCGGGAGACGGCCGCGGAGTTGCGAAAAGCGATGCCCGCGGCGCGAATCAAGGCGTTCGCGCACGTGCTCGATTTCTTCGGCGGCATGTTCGAGATTCGCGGCGGCAAGGCAGTCATACCCGGCGGGGAAAAGACCGCGGCGGCGTGGGCCGAGCTCGCCGGCGCGCCTCCCGCCCAAGGCGCGGCTTTCTTTGAGAAACTCCTTGCGCGCGACGATGGGTGGCTCGCCAGTCTTTTCGACGCGATGGCGCGAATGAACGGACCGGCCAAAGATTACCTCACCGACCCCGTTCGCTTGAAACGCTTCTACGCCGCCGTTCGGGGCCGCGTCACGAGCCCCGGTCCCGCAAGGCCCGTGTTCCGGTCAAACGCCGACATGATGCTGCTGACCACGCGCCTCCGCGTCGACGCGAACGGCCGCGCGCACATTCCCGGCGGACTCGAAGTTTGGAAGAATCTGTTCGTCAATCACCCGCATGGAAAGTACGACGGGAAACTGACGAAAGCGGCCACGGGCTGGAAGGAATCCGACGACGTTCTCGAGGCGCTCTTCGGCCTCTCCCGGAAAGCCGTCGAGAATGAGCCCCTTAAGATCTTCATGGCCGTTTCCGACCTCGACCGCAACCGCGCCAAGGCGCTCGAATCCGATACGGTCGATAAACTTGCCCGCAACTTCAAGATCCTGGGATCGCAGTACGCAATTTTCAACGACGCGCCCACGGTCTCCGACAAAACGATCGTGCAATTTCTAGACACGGCCCTCGCCATCGGCAAGATGAAAGATCCGCTGCTCCGGGCAAACACAGCCGGCACGATGCAGGCTCTGGTTGGTCTTTGGCAGATTTTCTCCCGCCAGGGATCTCTGCCGGCGGCGGCGGCCGATGAGTCGCTTTCCACCATCGTCGGAGCGTTCGCGCAGATTCGGAACGACCGGGAGCTCTTCGATGGCGGCCGCGGCGGCGTGAAACTCCTCCTAAAAGCAACGGGCTCGAAGGACGACGTCTCTCCCCACGATCGGCTCGTTGACTTGTTGTCCGGCACCGCGGATCCCTCTGACATCGAAACCCACGAGCAAATGGTGAAGGACGCCATTCGCGTATTAGAGGCGCAGCACATCGTATCCTTGAAAACGCTGTTTGACCTGGCCGATCACCTGGAGAGCCTCGGCAAGGGCGAGAAGTTGAATACGGCCCTCGTAAACCGCTTGGCCTCGCGCGTCTCCGAAATCCAGCTTCCGCGCGCCGCGCTCACAACCGTTGAAAAGAACGCCTACGCCTTTGGCTACTGGACCGAACGCCACGTCGAGAATCAGCGCAAGGTAAACCTGCGCGCAACCATTGACAGGGCTGCCGGCAACGCGGAGAAACTCAAGGACGCCCGCGGCTTGATGGCTCCGTTCCTGCGCGACACGCTCGTCGCGCTGAACTATGCCCATTACGCCCCGCCCGGCGCCCAAATCCTCTATACGAATCCTTTGTTTGTGCGAGGCCACGACTTCCTCGGAGTTCAGGGCTCGAACCACACCTGGCGTTCCACCGAGATGTTCGGAACGGGCTGGCCCTCGAACGGCGGCGGCCGGCTGGTCGGGTCGCTGGCTGGGCTCGCCTACGCACTTGCCGAAGCGGAGCAGAACTTTCTGATTCCTTCCCAAACGCAGGCCCTGATCTGGGCCGACCTGGTTCCGCAAATGATCCTGAGCGCGAAAATTCCGCGGTGGTGGAACACCACTCCGGCGCAGATGCACTGGGTCGGGTTGCACATGAGGTACGGCAAGACTCTACTCGCGGAGGCCGCTCTCGACCCGGCGCAGCGCGCCGCTCTGCTTGACACTTTGTCCGTTTACGCCGCGCCTGCGCGCACGCGCGCGATCGAAAGGATGCTGAATGCGGGCGACGCGAAGGGCGCGGCCGAAAACATCATGCCCTCGGAGCTGTATGCTTTGGCTTCGGACACCGTGGCGCGCAAAAAGGACAGCGGAAGTCCGCTGCTTGCCGAGATCGCCCGCCTGCGCGCGGAGGTTCCGAGTCAAGTGTCGAACGAAACGATTTCCCGGGCATTCGGAACTCCCAAACCCACGCTGGCCAATTCTTACCGTCCCGAGTTGCTGAAACTGCGCACGTTCCCCACGTTAATGGGCTACTCCAGCCGAATCATGGCGGAGAGTTGGGAATCGAACACGCTCTACTGGGTTTCGCTCGCCGATGAGGTTCACGCGACTCCCGGTCAGCTGAATGTTCTGATACCGGAGTGGACCCGGCGGGTCGTGGAGCGGATTTTCGCCTCTCACCTGGAGGATTGGCCCGCCTTGTTGCGTTCGTTGAACATTGTGGGCGACGATGTGAGAGCGAAGTCGCGGTCCGCGGTGACCGCCGGGCAAGCCGTGGCCGGTGAACAAAAAGCGTCGCTGCAATAGCGTTCTAGGAGAATCCGCGTGAAGATTATATCGAAGCTGGGAATAGCTGGGCTGGCCTTGGGTTTGGCGGGGTCCGCGGCGTGGCTGATTGCGCAGGACGAGCGGCCTATCTTCCGCGTGAAAGTGGACATGGTGGTCCTGAGCTTTACGGTCACCGATAGCAAGGGCAAGTACATCAACAACCTCAAGCCCAGCGAATTCCGGGTCCTTGAAGACGGCATTCCCCAAAAATTGAACACCTTCGCGGAGGGCAACAAGCCGGCCATCCAGATGATGGACGACGGCAGCTCCAAGCTGCTCGCCGGAGGTGGCGAGGGACCGTCGAAACCGGGCATCGATCCGCGGTCCGACGCCTTCGTCGGCACCAACGTGTTCGTGCTGTTCGACACCAGTAACTTCATGTATCGCGGTTTCGTGTACGCCGAGGACGCCATCGCCGATTTCATCCGCGGGCTGGACCGAGCGGACTCGGTGGCAATCTACACGTTTAGCCGCAACGTGAAACGCAACACGGTGCTGACGAAAGAAAGGAACGACGCCATCGTCGGGCTCCGGAGTTCGGTCGTCGGCGACGACACCGCGCTATACAACGCGCTGCTGCTCACGCTTCGCGACGCGGCGAAGGTGCCGGGCCGCAAAGTCATCATCGTGTTCTCGAACGGACCCGATAACGCCAGCATGGTGGCTCCCGACGACGTGCGCGCGGTTGCCGAGGACGAGGGCATTCCGCTCTACGTCATCTCGACGAACGAGGTGAACAAGGATCCGATCTCGAGCAGCGTATTCCGCCGCATCACGGCACGCACCGGCGGCAAAGCGTATTTCGCGAAGTCGTGGCAGAAACAAGTGGAAGCCTTCGAGTCGATCCGCGAGGATCTCGGGAACTCGTACACGGTCACCTATTATCCGCAGCCGAACCCCAACGAGGGATTCCGTAAGATTGCCGTCGAGATCACCAGTGACGCCGGCAAGAAATACCGGCTACGCTATCGTCCGGGATACCGGCCGCGCAGCGGATTCTGATCAATCGAACATCGAAAACGCCGCCGGATACTTCACGGTTCCCGCGACGCCCTCGAGCGCGCCCGGCGTCAATTCCAGCGCCATGAAGGCCGGTCCCTCGTAGGGACTGCTCAGCGTCCGCGCCTTCTCCGCGGAGAAGCCGAATCGCGGGTAGTAGCCGGGGTGGCCGACCACCAGGGCGATGGTATAGCCCCGGTCCCGGCAGATCTCGATACCGCGCCGGGCGAGAGCCGACCCGATGCCGGACCTCTGCATCCCGGGCTGCACGGCCATCGGCGCGAGCGATGCCGCGAGACAGTTCCCTTCGCCGGTCTCGATCCACAACCTGCTGAATAAGACGTGCCCTGCGAGCTTTCCGTCAATGATCGCGACCAGCGACGCGATCGTCAAACCATCCGCGCGCAGGGCGTCCACTAATCGGCCTTCGTCGTCACCATCGAACGCGAGGCGATTGAGCTCTCGAATGCCATCGAAATCGCCGGGCAACTCTTCGCGAAGTTCCATTTGTTCTCAGACCCGGTTGTTCTCAGACCCGGTTGTTCTCAGACCCGGAATTTCCGCAACGCCTCTTCATCGACGTCGAGACCGATGCCCGCCAGCTCGGGCGCCTGAAGCTCGCCGTTTCGAATCGCGATGAACTTACCGCTCTTCAGCACCTTCAGACCCGGCGCCCACTGCTCTTCGGGAAGCAGCGGAGGCGTGATAAGCGCCACCTCCTGCCACTCCGAGCCGATCGCGAGCGTGGCCTGCAGCCAGCCGGCGAGCATCAGACCCATCGTGCCATGCAGAATCGTGGGCACGTGAAACGATTCGGCAAGGGTCGCGACCTTGCGGCAAATGGCGATGCCCCCGCTTCCACGGCCTTCGGGCTGCAGGATGTCGTACGTACCGTGCGTGAGGCACTCGCGGAACGAATCGACTCCGACGTAGCCTTCACCCCCGGTGATCGGGATATCCACCGCGCGGGCAAGTTTCGCCGGCGATTCATAGTCGTCGCGCGCAAACGGTTCTTCGAGCCACAGCGCGCCGTGCTTCTCTAGCGCGCGCGCGACCTTCAGGCCCGTTTCGTAGTCCCAGACTTTCTGGCCCACGCTTTGCGGAAGATGCGCGGTCCGGTCGAACATGATGGCGAAGTCCGGCCCCACCGCGGCGCGGATCTCACGGCAGGCATCGGCGTCGTCCAGCGGATTCGGCCGCCACGCCCGGATTTTCATCCCTTTGAAACCCGCGTTCTTGATTTTTACCGCCATCTCCGCCTGCTGTTTAAAGGAGACGTGCGACTGATCGAGCGGCCCTGGCCAGACGCACGTGAGATACGCTTTCACGGCGGTTTTCGCCCCACCGAGCAGCTTGTACACAGGTTGGTTGGCAACCTTCCCGATGGCGTCCCACACCGCATGTTCGACGCCGCCCCACCGGTAGAGCCCGTTCTTCAGATGGGTCTCCATCGCGAACAGGTCCTGCCCTACCAGCGCGTTCCTCACCTCGCCCAGCGCGTTCGGTGAAGGGCCCGCGAAGGAGTAGCCCGCGACTCCCGCATCCGTCGCGACCGTCACGGCGGTGTATCTGTTGTTGACCCCGGCATCCGATTCGGTTTTCGAAACCGGAATTTGGATTGCGAAGATCTCCACTTCGCGGATCCGCACCGGTTTCACGGCCGCGGCGAGCGCGGAAAGCGAAAAACTACGCCGTGTGATTTCACCCATTCGATTTCACCCTGTATTCCTTCAACGCGTCTTCGTTCAAATCGAGACCAATGCCCGGCAACTCGGGCAGATGCACATAGCCGTTCTCAATACGGAAGACATGCGGCGTTCGCACCAATTTGAGCGCGGGCTGCCACTCCTCTTCCGGAAGATTCGGTCCGCCGATCATCTCCTGCCACTCGCAACCCGGAATCGCGCAGCCGGCCTGGATGTATCCCGCGAGCGCCAGTCCTGAATTGCCATGCTGAATGCAGGGGACGTTGAATGCCTCCGCAAGCACGCCGATCTTGCGCGCAATCCAGATCCCTCCGCAAATCCGCGTGTCCGGCTGGACGATGTCGTACGTCTTGTGCAGCAGGAACTGCAGAAAGTGGTAGACGCTGCTTCCAAGCTCGCCTCCCGTGATCGCGATATCGACTTCGGCGGCGAGACGGGCGGGACCGAGCAAATCGTTTCCATCGAACGGCTCTTCTAACCAGAGGGCTCGATGCTTCTCCATTCCTCGCGCCACTTGAAGCGCGGTTGGGTAGTCCCACACCCAGCCGGGACGCACGGCGGTGCGGTCGAACATGACTTCGAACTCGTTGCCCACGGCCTGCCGGATGACACCGAGCGCGTCCACGTCGTCCATGGGGCGCGGCCGCCAGGCGCGAATCTTCATCGCCTTGTACCCCGCGTTCTTGAGGCGCACGGCAAACCGGGCCTGCGTTTCATAGGGAACGTCGGATTGGTCCTGCTTGCCGGGAAAGACGGCGGTTCGATAAACGCGGAGCTTGGCGCGCGACGCCCCGAGCAGTTTCGCGACAGGTTGTCCGGCAATCTTTCCGATCGCGTCCCAGATTGCGTGTTCCACGCCGGACCATGCCTGAACGCCCGATTCCCCCCGCTGCATTTGCAGGCGTTTCAGATGGCGATCCACGGCGAATAGGTCGTCGCCCACGAGGGTTGGCCTCACCCATCCGGCGAGGAGACCCTCCGGAACGCCGATGAACGACGTTCCGGTAACGCCGGCATCGGTATGGACCCGAGTCGCCGCATAGCGGTAGATCTTCAGAGGATCGGGTTCACGGCCTTCATGGGGAACCCGTAGCGTGAACGATTCCACGCCGGCGATCTTGACGCGCGGCGCGGCCGCGAGCGCGGGCAGAGCGGCGACGGACCCCGCGGCGAGCGAGGCGAGGAATTCCCGGCGATAGATGGACCTCATAAGCGGGGTTATTTTATCACGAGGCTGGGCACGCCAGCGCCTGTTCCAGGTCGGCCAGGATATCTTCCACCGCCTCAATTCCCACCGAAAGTCTTACGAGATTGTCGCCGATGCCCATGCGGGCGCGCTGCTTCGGACTGATTTCACGGTGCGAGCTCATAGCCGGGTAGAGCGTCATCGTGTGCACGTCGCCGAGCGACGTCGCAGGCACCACCATCTTCAGCGCGTTCATGAAACGGAACACGCCCTCGCGGCCGGCGCCCTTCAACTCGAACGTAACGATCGCTCCGTAAAGACCGGCCGGGAACAGACGGGCGATCGCGGCCGCATCGGGATGCGCGTGATCCCGCGGAAAGTAGACGCGTCCCACATTCGGATTCACCGTCAGCGCAGCCGCGACCCGGCTGGCGTTCTCGCACTGACGCTCCATGCGAAGAGGGAATGTCTTGATGCCGCGCATGGCGAGAAAGCAGTCGAAGGGACCGAGCGCGGGTCCCGTCACTCGAGAGAGAGCGGTTAACGTCGCGAAATGAGGCTCGTCCGAAATCACGACGCCGCCCAGCACGTCGCCGTGTCCGGCCAGGTACTTCGTCAGGCTGTGGACAACGATACTCGCGCCGAGCTCAATAGGCCTGAGCAGCAGCGGCGTGGCAAACGTGTTGTCCACGATCAGAGCCGCGCCCGCCGCCCTGGCGAGTATGGCGATTTTGTCGACTTCCGCCACGCGAAGGATGGGATTCGAGATGGTTTCCATCACGAGGCAACCCGGCTTCTGTTCCTCGATGGCGCGCGCGACCGCGTCGAGGTCGCACATATTGACGAACCTGACATCCACTCCCAACGGCGCAAGAACCGTCATCAAGAGGTTAAACGTCGCGCCGTAGAGGGCGTCCGCGGCGAGCACCGCCTTCCGGCGGTCGGTAAGCGCCGTCAGAATCGCCATTTGCAGCGCGGCCATGCCGGAGCTGCACGCAAGCGACCCGTGCCCACCCTCGAGCGCCGTCGTCAGCTCTTCGAGCGCCGCGTTCGAAGGGTTACCGTATCGCGCGTAGGAGAATCCCGGCTGATCCCCGCCGAACACGCGGTCGAGCTCTTCGGCGTCTTTGTAAAAATAGCTGGAAGCCGCGTGAATCGGAGTCGTCACGGGGATGTGCGGGCCGGCCTCTTTCCGGTCGCCGGCATGAACCGCCTTGGTGTGGATATTCATGGTTTACTTCCTCTTCCACCGCACACCGTCTTTGGTGTCTTCAAGAACGATCTCCCTCTCGAGCAACTCCTGGCGGATCCGGTCGGCGCGCTGGAAGTCGCGGGATTTCTTGGCCCGCGTTCGCTCCGCGATCAGGGCCTCCACTTCAGCGTCCGCAATGGCGTCCGATTTGATGGAGGGACGCAGCACGTCGAACAGAGAGTCGAAGCGCTCCAGAACGTCGAGCGCCGAGGCGGCATCGGCGTCCCGGAACTCGCCCGCGTCCATGGCGGTATTGGTATCGCGCACGAATTCAAACACGGCAGCCAGGGCCTGCGCCGTGTTCATGTCGTCGTCGAGGCTGTCTTCGAACGCCGCGGATGCGCGGGCCGCGCGCGCCTGCATTTCGTCGTTCGACCCGGAGGGGAACTTGGCGGTTTCGAGGCGGAGTTTGTAGTTGCGGAGCCGTTCGATCGCCGTGGCGGCGGATTTCAACCCTTCGATCGTGAAATTCAGCGCTTTGCGGTACGGGACGGAAGCGAGCAGGTAGCGGACGCATTCGGGCGAGTAACCCTGAGCGAAGAGGTCCCGCAACGTGTAATAGTTGCCGAGAGACTTCGACATTTTCTGGCCCTCGACCATCAGGAACTCCGAGTGCAGCCAGAAACGGGAAAACGGTTTACCTGTGAGCGCCTCGGCCTGCGCGATCTCGTTCTCGTGATGGGGGAACGTGAGGTCGACCCCGCCCGCGTGAATGTCCAGCGTTTCACCCAAATATTTAATCGCCATCACCGAGCACTCGATGTGCCAGCCGGGACGTCCGGGACCCGCGCCTTCGTCCCACGACGGCTCGCCTTCCTTCGCAGCCTTCCACAGAGCGAAGTCGCGGGCGTCGGTCTTGTCGTAGGTGTCCACGTCGACGCGGGCGCCGGCGCGAATGCCGGTGAAATCGTTGTGCGAAAGCTTTCCGTACTCGGGAAAAGTGGAGATTCGGAAATAGATGGAACCGTCCTTCTCGTAGGTGCAGCCCTTGCTCGTCAGGCCGTCGATGGCTTCAGCCATTTCCTTAATGTGATCGGTGGCGCGCACCATGTGCTCGGGCCGGCCGAGCCGCAGGGCGTCGGAGTCCTCAAGGAACGCTCTCGTGTAAGTTTCGGTGTACTCGCCGATCGACTGGCTGTGCGCCATGGCGTTGCGAATGATCTTGTCCTCGACGTCGGTGATGTTCATGACGTGGTCGAGCTTGAATCCGCGGCGCTTCAAAACGCGGCGCAGCAGGTCGTAGAACGTGAACGTGCGGAAGTTGCCGATGTGCGCGAAGTCGTAGACCGTGGGGCCGCAGGTGTACATGCGCACGGTGTTGTCCCGCTGAGGAGTAAACTCCTCCGTGGCGAGCGTCAGGGTATTGAAGAAACGCAGCGGCATAGAGTTTCGGAAGGGAAACCTTAATGGTAACATTCGGCCATGCGCCTGTTCAGTGACGACAGGGACGCGATAAAATGAGGCCATGCGACGTCTCACGATAGCCGCGGCGCTTCTAACCGTGTCTCTGTTTGGGCAGCGGAACGCGCCCGACGCGAAGCCCGAACCGCTTTGGCCGCAAGGCGCTCCGGGGGCCCTGGGCGATACCGATGCCGACAAACCCGCCCTAAGCATCTATCTGCCAAAGGACGACAAGCCGGTTCGCGCGGGTGTCGTCGTGTGCCCGGGAGGCGGTTACGGCGCGCTTGCGATGGATCACGAGGGCAAGCAAATCGCGCAGTGGCTGAACTCGCTTGGAATCGCGGCGTTCGTACTGAAATACCGCCTTGGGCCCCGCTATCATCACCCCGCGCCGTTGCAGGATGTCCAGCAGGCGATCCGAATCGTACGTTCCCGTGCCGTCGAGTTGCATCTCGACCCGGCCCGGCTCGGCGTCTGGGGCTTCTCCGCGGGCGGACACCTGGCTTCGACGGCAGGCACCCATTTCGACGGCGGGGACGCCGGGGCTACGGATCCGGTGGCGAAACAGAGTGCGCGCCCCGACTTCATGATTCTGTCCTATCCGGTGATCAGTTTCAACGCGTCCTACACGCACAAGGGGTCGAGGCGCAATCTCCTCGGCGAAGAGCCCGACGCGAAGCTGGTGGAGCTGCTCTCGAACGAACTGCAGGTAACCGCCGAGACGCCGCCCACGTTCCTGTTCCATACGAACGCGGACACAGGTGTCCCGGCGGAAAACAGCGTCGCGTTTTATCTGGCCTTGCGAAAGGCGGGCGTGCCGGCCGAGATCCACATTTACGAGCGCGGACCGCATGGCGTAGGCTTGGCGCCGACCGACGCGACTCTCTCGTCCTGGAGCGCGCGTCTGGCGGACTGGCTGCGCACGCGCGGAATCCTCTAATCGAGTGTCGCCTGCGTCGAGGCGTTT
Source organism: Candidatus Sulfopaludibacter sp. SbA3 (assembly GCA_945893365.1). Taxonomy (GTDB): domain Bacteria; phylum Acidobacteriota; class Terriglobia; order Bryobacterales; family Bryobacteraceae; genus SYKU01. The sequence continues at coordinate 11,393 of CAMDED010000122.1, forward strand.
CCGGGCGGCGTTTTTCGCGCGCGGCTGATGCGGGCGCAGGACGGAAATGTCAGATCTGCCGTCGGAATGGACTTGCAAGTAGGGTTTTATCATGTACTTGAAGAGGGGGTGACGCAGAGAGTGAATTCTGAGTTTTTCAGGGGGCGGTGCGGTTCGGAGACGCGGCGAAGCGAGATTTTCGGCCGCTTCCGGCCGTACGAGCGGTGGGTCGATCTGGCCGAGAAATCCGGTCCACGCTTGTGAGATGGATGTAAGTAGCTTTGTGTCATGTACTTGGAGTTGGGTGGCGCAGAGAGTCAATTTTGCGTTTTTACGGCGAAGCGGACGGGTTGGGAGGCCGCTGAGGAAGTGCCGGGCCGTGCGGGCCGGGAGGCGGCGTTGGAGGGAAAATCCCGAGCACGCTGCTGGATCGAGTTGCAAGTAGCTTTTTATCATATACTTGAGACAGGGTGACGCAGAGAGTGAATATTGTGTTTTCATCACGCACGCTTGCCGAAGGCCGGATTCCTGAGTCCTCAATTCGGATTGTACACGCTCCCGGGTTGCAGGCCGTTGAGGATGAACGTAAGGCCTTTGGAATCAACGTGGAAAATAATCTCAATGCTGTGATGGGAAATGGCGGGTGCGACGCGTCGCGGAGCGCGGCGGTGAATCTATTGATTCACAGGTTGAGGAGCCGGGCTACTCTTGCCTGATCGCGTTATTAGTAAAGGGGCTTCGGCCTTGATGTCAAGCAAGCGGATTCTCGCCGGGAAGCAACGCCGGGTAAGCTTCCGCGCCGAGCCTGCAATCCGCGAAATCGGGTGTTGGGTCAGTTTGAAATCACCCAAGCTTGACCCGATCAAGCACTGCTGTCAACCGCGCAGCCCGTGCAGCCCGTACCCCGCTGTGCCAGTTTGCTTCATCCCTGTCTACTATACTCCGCTCGGCAGCAACTGCCGCAGCGTGCCGCGCGGCCGTCGATCGTCCAGGATCGCCGGGTCGATCTCGGCCTGGAATGAACGTGCGCGCCGCGACGCAGGGTGTCCGTTGTCTTCGCGTTGAGGCCGGCCTTGATCGAGCCCGGTCCGAACTACCCGATCCATTCGACGCCTTAGGTTTGCCTCGGACCCGGCGAGAATTTAGAGCAGCGTTTTTTCCGCGGTTGCCACCGGAAGAAACAGCGTGCGCGCATGACCGGTGAGCGGCTGAAAGCCGTGATGCTTATAGAACGTCACCGCGTCGTCGTCCTTGGCGTCAACGAGCAATGCAAAGACGGCCAGCGGCGCGAGAAGGACGCGGCGAACCGCGTCGGCGAGCAGGCCCCCGCCCAGTCCCCGCCCGCGAAACCTCAGGTCCACGGCAAGGCGTCCAATGCGGACGGCCGGAATGCTTGGATAACGCGGCAGGCGCTGCGAAATTTCGATTGGAAGGTCCGGCGTGGGGATGCTGGCCGCTGCGATGGTATAAAAAGCCGCTAGCCGCCCCGTGGTTTGTTCGATTGCAACGAAACACGTGGCGACACGCCGACGAAAATCTTGCGTGACCTGCGTCTGAAAATAGCGGTCAAGAGCGTCCTGCCCGCAGGCGAATGAAGCGCGATCATGCTTATCGTTGAGTGGTTCCAGACGAAAAGGCGGCGTCACTCAGACCCGAAAAGCTCAGCGCGGCGCGCGAAAGCGCGCCTAAGGGCGGGGGCCGGCTCAGACGGATTCAAGATTGCCTCGGCGAGCTGGCGCTGGCCCTCGACGGATAGCCGGATGATCTCGCCTTCCTCGATGGTGCGGCAAGCCTCCTCGCGGGCGGCCGTCACCACAAAGTCCGTCAGGGTGCGCCCTTGCATCTCGGCGGCGCGCTTTAGGAGGGCGTGAACATCCGCAGGCAAGCGCGCTTCCAACCGGGCTGACCTGATGATCTCCTTATCCATATCCTAACTATACGGCATTTTGCCGTATAGCTCAAGAACTCCTTACCCCTCGGCCCTCGGAGGTTCCGGAGGCGGTTCATAAGGAGTTTCGTTTCAATCTGCGCGAAATCCGGGCTCTCTGTCCTTGCCCGAATCCGGTCCCGCCAGAATGGTTGCCCTAGTCCACGATCGCCTGCGTCGCGGCGTTCTGGAATTCCTGACGGATGTTGATGTGCGCGTACGGCAGAAGCTGAATCATCATGATTCCGACCATCTGCTCTTTCGGGTCGACCCAGAAAAACGTGCCATAGGCGCCGCCCCAGCCGAAGCTCCCGACCGACCCCAGTGAAGCCGCCTCTCCCTGATCGGCGCGCACACGCAGTCCCAGTCCAAAACGATATCCGTGCAGCGTATCGTTCCACATCGGGAGCTTGCCGATGTGGTTCGCCGTCATCTGCTCGATGGTCTTGCGGCTAACAAGACGAGTACCCTCAAGTGCGCCGCCGTTGAGCATCATCTGGCAGAACCGAAGGTAGTCTTCCGCCGTGCTGGCCAACCCGCCTGCGCCCGAATAGAATTTCCCCGTTCGCGACGCCGGGCCAGGCGCGGTCAGCTTTTCGAGACCCTTGTCGCCTTTCGCATAAGCCGTGGCGAGACGCGGAAGCTTCTCGTCCGGCAGATAGAAGTAGGTGTCGTTCATCGCGAGGGGCTTCAGGATGCGCTCGCGAAAGAATCGATCGAGCGTCCGTCCCGAGACTACCTCGACAAAGCGGCCCAACACGTCGGTCGCGGGACCGTATTCCCAGGCCGCACCCGGCTGGAAGTTTAGCGGCAGCGTGCCAAGTCTCGCCGTGTAGTCCGCGAGCAAGTCCTCGGGCTTGCGCGCAATCTTCTTCAGCATCTCCACGGTAGGACCGGAGCTTCCGCTGGCAAGGCCCGCGGTGTGGGTGAGCAGGTCCTTGATGGTGATTTCCCGTTCCGCCGGCACGAGACGGAATCCGGCGGTGGCGCGTTCGTGCGGTGCATTGGCAAGGGCGACCTTGGGGTTCTTGAATTCAGGGAGCCAGCGCGAAACCGGGTCGGTCAGCAGGAAACTTCCCTCTTCGTGGAGCATCATCACAGCGACGCTCGCAATCGGCTTGGTCATCGAGGCGAGACGGAAGATCGCGTCGGTCGTCATCGGCTTCTTCGTCTCGAGGTCCGCGACACCTTGCGCTTCAAGGTGCGCAATACGCCCGCGGCGGGCGACGAGCGTAACCGAGCCGGCAATGTCTCCCCTGTCGATATAGCGCTGCATGAGGGCGTGGACGCGCTGCAGCCGTTCCTTGGAAACACCGACGTCCTCGGGATTCGATTTCGGAAGGGTCGCGGCGAACAGACACGGCGCGGCCAGAAAGAGCAGTGTGCGGCGAGCGGTCATTATGTTGTTCCTTGTGTTAAACGAAGAGCGGCGAAATTTCGCGGTTCGCCACGTAACCCTGCGCCGCGAACGGCTCCACGTAGAAAAACTCGCGGCCCGAGGGTGTGGCTTTGACGGTTTTAGTCCAGTCGATGCCCATGGCGGAATAGATTGTGGTCGCGATGTCTTCCATGAAAATGGATCGCTTGACCTCCCATCCGGATTCCACCACTTTCGCGCCGGTCTCATCGGTTTTTCCGATGATCCGGCCGCCTTTGACGCCGCCGCCGGCGAACAGTGTGGTCATCGCCTTCTGATAGTGATCGCGGCCCTTGAGTCCAGTCAAATCGCCCGGCGTCCGCCCGAACTCCCCCATGCAGACGACCAGCGTTTCGTCGAGCAGCGAGCGTCCGTCCCGCCGCTTCCGTTCTCCCAAGTCTTCGAGCAGCGAACCGAGTGCGTTGTCGAGATCGATAGAAAGGCGGTAGTGGTTCTTCGTTTCGTAGATGTCCTTGTGATGATCCCAGCCGTTCTGTTGGAGGAAAATGAAGTTGGTCCCCGCATCGGCTTCAACGATGTTGCGCGCGAGCACGCAGGCGTCGCCGGTGATGGTTTCGCCATAACGCTTGTGCTCTTCGGGCGCGATCCGGAATAGCGCCGCGGCGCGCGGATCGGACATCAGGCGAACGGCGCCCTCGTAATGGTCGTTGTAGTCGTGGTAGGCCTTAGCGGCGAGGGAGTTGTCGTTGCGAAGACGCGCATCGAAGCTCTTCAGGAGCTGCCAGCGGCGGTGAAAGTCGGCGCGGCTTTCCTCGCCGAGCGAATAAGCCGACATGCTGCTGCTGGTGTCGACGTGGAAGGGCGAATACGAGGCCGGAAGGAACCCGGACTTCAGGAGCCCTGCCTGGCTCTGCGTCACATTCAGAGCGACGTATGGGGGAAGCGTGTCGGCGGGCCGCCGACGCGAGGCCATTTCCATTGCGACCACGGAGCCGACCGGCGGAATCTCCTTCTGCAAGGCCGGATTCAGCGAGTGCGCGGCTTGCACGTAATATTGCGCCCGTCCATGAACCGCATCCCAGGTTTCAACGGAGCGGGCTAGCGTGACACGGTCGAGCTGCTTTGCGAGGCGGGGATAAAGCGCCATCGGCCACTTAACGCCGGGACGGATTTCCTTGACGTCGAAGTTGGGTGGAGTCCATTTGCCCTCTTTCAAGTCCCACGCGTCCACATGGCTCTGGCCGCCGTCGAGCATGAGAAAAATGCAGAAACGGGCGCTTCCACGCGGATTTACCTTGGCCGCGGCGCGCACGTTTTGGGGTGAGAGCAACGGAGCAAACCAATAGCCGCTGAGCCCCGCGCCGCCCAGACGAAAGGCGTCACGGCGAGTCATCATGTCGAACGGACCGGGCATGGCACGTACCTCTTTGGATAGTGTAATCCTTTCCAGTGCGGAATTCCCACGCGGCGCAGGTTAAGGACTTCGCGCCAACTGCGCCATCCGCGCATTCAGTCCTTGAAGCTGCCGCATATCGTCTTCGGCCTGCTGGATGGAGTTCTGGATGCGGGAGATGTCGCCGGCCTGGATGGCGGGGGCGCTCTGTTCGCGATTCTGAAGGTTGAGCGAGAACCCGCGGTAGATATCGGTTACTTCGCGATAGCGGCGCTGCAGGTTGGCGACAAGGGCCTCGCGGCGGCGGTTGAGGTCCTCGATTTCGCGCGCTGCCGCGCCGGTCCGGCTTGCCGCCCCTTCGGCGCGGGTCAGTCTTTCGGTGGCGAGCGCCTGAGCGGCTTCCGCTTTCACCAGCCGGTCCGACTTGACGCGAAGCTCGGCTTCGAAAGCGGTTGAGATGCGGCGGGCAACCTGGAGGTCTTCCTTGAGATCGACGAGCTGCGCGAGCAGTTTCTCGCGCTCGCCGGACTCGGTCTCCGCCTTGGCGGCGGCCTTTTCGGCTTCGTCCCGGGCGGCGCCGATCTCGTGGTTCAACGCCGCGACCCGCTCGCGAAGCTCTTCGATCGCCTTGATATATTCCGCGGCATTTGCGCCGGCCGGAACCTGGACGATCCTGGTTTGCGGGGGCGGCGCAGCGGCAGTAGCGGCGGGATCGGCTCGCGGGGGCGGGGCCGGCGCGCGAGGCAAGGCGGCGAGTTCGGCTTCGAGCGCGGCAACGCGTTTCAACGCTTGCGAATACCGCTTTTCGGCAAGCTGCCAAAAGAACACGGCGACGATCGCCGCGCAACCAAGAACAAGCGGCAGTAGTTTGCGCATGAGGATCACCTTCCGAGTGAGAAACGGGTGTGGCTCGGGATCTCGCGTTCCCCGTTGACGAGCGCAACGGTCGCGGTTCGCGATTTCACGCGCCCCAGCTCGAGCCCGATACTCCAGTGAGAAGCTGCCGCGGCCAAGACCTTGTCGAGAGACGCCGGGATCTCACCAGGGCTGCGGCTAAAAGCCCCGATGCCCCCGCTTTCCGCGGCCAGTTGCAGCAGGCCGCGCTGATACGCCTCGTTAATCGGATCTGAAAAATAGTTGAGATGAACAAAGAAAAAAGGCGTTTCCGACGACGACAGCGACTGGGAGAGCTTCTGCATCTTCTCCCGGATGAGCTGCTCGGGAAAGCGGCGGCTGAGGTCCCGGGAATCGCTCGAGTTGATGACGGGATTGGTGAAATCCTCGCGGTAGTTGTAGATATTGCTGTCCGTGAGATAGAGCATCGCCACACGCACGTCCGCGCGGCGGATCAAGCCATCGCCCAGCCTGGCAGCCGTCTCAAGCGTTGCAAGGAGGCCGGCCTTCCCCGTTGCGGCGTAAGTAAGAATCGTATCAAGAACTTTCTGACGGTCGGGAGTGGGGTCGGCCAGTACCTGGAGAAGATCCTGCGACTTCACGACGGCTAGCCAGATGTTCGGCGGCAGTTGCGGAAGGCGCTCGGCAAGGGCGTTGCGGGCGGCATCAATGAGGGAGACTTCACCCGTGAGATCGAGCACAAGGAAAAGGACCATGTCGTCCTTCGGACCGCGAACGCGAAGCACGGTTGCCGGCGAGCCATCGAGTGTCGCTTTGAAGGCCGCTTTGTCAAGAGGGGGATCCTGATCGAGTGCAGCTACGCGAAGCACGGTACGCGCCGCCACTTTGGCCTCCGCGCCAAGGATTGGGAGGGCAAAGGCGAACACAAGGGTCATCGGAAGGATCGGCAGGCGCATCAGAAACTGAACCTCATTCCAAGCTGGATCACACGGCCTCCGCGGGAACCGATGATCCGGCCCGCATTCACGTTCGGAGCGGACGCCGGGCCGATGACGGTATCGGGATCGGCCCAGTTGCCGGTATTGGTGAAGTTGAATCCGGTCGCCGTGACCTCGACCGCCCGCTCGGTGGAGAGGGCGATGCGTTTGGTAAGAGAGAGATCGTGATTCTGGTTCCCCGGACCGAGCAATTGAGGATGAGTACGGGGGCCATCGCCCAGCGTGAAGTCGGGGGGCTGGTCAAAAGCCGCCGGGTCGAACCATCGATTGGGATTGTGGCTGGGCGCCGGGTCGACGCCAGGAACGATATTGACTCGCAGCGCATCGACGAGTCCGCCGGTATTGTTAAACTGCGGTCTCAAGGCGAGGGGTTGTCCGCTCTGGACCGACGTGATGCCGCTGATCGACCAGCCATCGACGATGTACCGCCGCCAGTCGTTGAACGCGAGCAGCGCTTTGCGTGACCCGAGAGGAAGTTCATAGGCGAAGCTGAGCGATAGCCGATGAGGATCGTTGCTCGAGGTGAGCGACCATTCGCTCTTCTTGTTATAGAAATCCTGCACGCCGGGCCCGGAATAGTCGTCCATCTGCTTCGAGAATTCGTAAGTTGCGTTCAGCGTGAGACCGCTCGCGGAACGCTTCTCCACCCGCAGCGTGGAGGCGTTGCGCTTGTAGTTCGCGCCAGGCCATGAGCTGTAAACGTCAAATCGCTGATATTGGGGATAGGGACGCAAGGTGCGGCGGAAGGCCTCGGTGTTGAGCTCATCGCGGTAGACCAGATTCGAGAGCGGGATGGCATTGGGGTTGACGGCCGAGTTGCCGATAAACATCCGCTGGCCGCGGGAGTGGCCAAGGCTGACGGCGAGAATGATCTGCGAAGGCAGCTCGCGCTCGAACGAGAAGCCGGCGGACTGATAAATGGGCACGACGCCCGAGGGGTCGACAAGGTCGGCGACCGTAAGATTTGCAGCTTCGGGGCGAAGATCGGGCAGCGCGCGGGGCAGCGGTGGGATGCCGTTATTAAGGGTGACCGCGGGCTGAAGTTGGATGTTGGGGGAGATGAAGGCCGGCGTTGCGGCGAAACCCTGCGTGCCCCATTGCGCCGTGTAGATGGGAATCGAGCTAAAGCTCAAGCTGTAGTTGAACCGGACCACGCTCTTGGGATTTCCGCGGGGGTTCCAGGCGAGGCCGAAGCCGGCCCCGGGACGGACAATCGCAGGTTGGAAAGCGCGGCCGCGGCCATCGCGATTGGCAAAGACGAGCGCGCCCGGACGGCCGTTCGCGGGATTGATCGCGCTCAGATCCACGGTGGAAAAACGGTCGTACTTTTCGGTACGCGGAAGCGAGATCTCCGTTGAAAAAGCAAAGCTGAAATTAAGCCCTGTGGAGTATTCGTAGTTGTCGCGAATGCTGAGTGAGGCGTAGTTGCCGCGCCAGTAAGAAGGGTGCTCGAACCGGGTGACTTCCGCCGCTTCGCTGAGGCCGAGCAGAAAGCTCGAAAACGAGTAGCCCGTATTGACGATGCCCGGCAGCGAGGTGAGCGAAGGACCGAACGTAAAGTAGCCGGATGGATATTGCGGGAGGTAGGCGTTGATCAAGTACCGGCGGAACTGGGCGGAAAAGCGCGGACGGTGCTTCCCGATGCGGAGAGACAGACCTTCCGTCAGATAGTAATAATTGTGAGCGCTGACGGCCGTGGGATTGGTGCGGCCCATGCCCATGTAGTCGGCGAAACGAAAGACAGGGAAGGCGCTACTCAGCGGACCCCGCAGTCCGATGGCGTCGCGTGCGCCCTCCTCGCCCGGGCGGCTGCTCTCGGAGCGATCGGAGCGGGCGTCGAAACTGAGCGTGTTCACGGCGCCGGCGCTTTTCGTGAAAGTCCAGTCGATAGCGGCCCGGCGTGCGTTGAACTTTTGGTCGCTGCCTCCCGAATCGGCAACCGTGTTGAAGTAGCGCGGGGCGTTGGCCAGACCGTCGGTGAAGGACGCATTGCCGGTAAAGCGGTGGCGCGCCGCGACGGCGTGATCCAGTTTGAAAATCATGCCATCCGCGTAGTTGGTTTCCGGTGAAAAGACGAAGTAGTTGTTGCGGAAAAAGGGACCGGCGCCGGCATTCGGAAGCGGGTAGAGAGCGACCGTGCGCAAGGCTACGGGGTCGAGGCGCGTGACGGGAATCGTGTTCGACGTGAAGGGATCGCGCCGGTGCTCCAGGTTCCCGGTGGAAACAGGTAGAGACGGATCGAAGTCCGGGTTGAGCCGGGTAGTCAGGGGATCGTAGATGGACAGCGGGGCCCCGGCGCTGTCGACGGTTTGAGAAAAATCGCCGGAGCGCTCGGGACCGATAGCGACGGTGCGGAGATAGGAGCGGCCGATGCGCTCGCGCACGCCTTCGTAGGAGATGTTGAAGAAGGTGGTGCGGGAACCGTCGTAAAGCCTGGGAACGATAACGGGTCCACCGACATTGAAGCCAAACTGGTTGCGGCGCAGAAGGTTTCGCGTACCGCCTCGCTGCACGACGTCGTGAGGGACGGCGTCGAGCACATCGTTGCGGAAGTTTTCAAACAGGCGGCCATGCCAAACCATCCTGGAGCCGCCGCTGTTGGTTTGTTTCAATGGCGAGTCCAGCCGTAGACCGAGCTCGCGCGTGAGCGTCTTGAACTCTTCGGCGGCGCGCTCGAGTTCCGAGAGCGGCTTTGCAGGCTGGGGGCGTGGGAGCTGTTGCGCGCCACGACCGATCGCCGCGGACAATAACAGAACACCAAGCGATCTCAACCACTGCGCCATGATTCCAGTGTACTGCGGCGATGCAGGCGAAGAACCCGGAAGGATCTTCGCGGATCTGCCGGCCTCTAGCTCCGCCTTGCGCGGCTGCGGTTCGGAATGCGAGCGGCGGTGTCGTCCGCCATAATAAGGAATTCGCCGGGCGGACCGGCGCCGGCGGACCGATCCGCATCGCACAGACTATGAGCGTGCCTGTTTCCCAAATGTGGACCGTAGCGGCCTCCATCGTCCGGCAGAAGCTGGCGGGGCGAAGGCGTTATCCGCTCGTGATGATGCCCCTCCACGGTGACCGTATCGGAGACAGCGCACAGCCTCAGGGTAAAATCCAGGCGATTTTGCACGCTCAGATTAATATTGGTGCGAGACTGCCCCACGGCAAGTCCAACCAGTTCGTAATCTCCAAGTTCAGGACGACAAGTCCGAACCGACTTCGAGGTCCTTCACATAACATTCTAAGGTTAGCCGAGATCTTCTCAAAAACCACCGGCAGCACGAACTCGATATCACGGAACCTGGCCGTGTGGTCCACAACGACCCCATGGTAGTAGTGGAGATAGTGTGCGATGTCACGACGATCCTCCAGTGTCAAGGAGTCAAACGGATCACGATCAGAGTAGTCGTGAAACGCCGAAAGGTGAATGAACCCGCAGCCGAAGGCGTACACGTTCTGGGTCCAACCATGGAGGGCGCTGGACAAGTCAACCATGTCCCTGTCCGTGACCTTGCGCCTTGCCGTCCTTGGTTCGCCAAGGTTTTCCCATCACGGAGTCGTGGAGCAGTCGCTCTCGATACTGCCTGTCGATGACCGACAGGAGGAAAATGCACCGCACCATTGAATCCAGCTCCTGCCGCAAGATGCCCATGATATTGCCCGTCAGCGCGTTACCGTGCAGGAGGAGCAACGCCTCTCGGTTTTCCTGTGATCGTTTCCTCACTTGCCTGCAAAAGATTGCCAGTTCGGAATCCGCCATAGCCAATCTCCATTTTCGGATGCGCGTTTTGAGTATATCGACGCCTTGGTAATACGTGCGTGCCAACGCTGGACGAACCCTCACCAACGCCTCAGGGCAAGACGGGTAGTTGGAGCCGCGAAACAGCCGATCGGCTGTGATAGACCTTTTGGACACACACCTGTTTTCGCGTTCCGCCCGGGCCTTCGCCGGTGTGGAGATTACGGTCGAACATCGGAAACGAACTACCAGCCACTTCGACGCGCAGCGCGTGGCCGGGCAGAATAGTCGCGGCAGTATGGCCCAAGTCTACCGTGAGACGATAGCGGCGGCCGGGCTCGAGCAGCGCTGGGTACTTCAATGGATCGCGTGTGCTCGAACGCAGGATCCCTTCGGCGAGCCCACGCGCGGCTCCCCCGGGATCAACGTCGACCAACTTCACCGCCCAGTCCGCATCGGGCGCATCCACGCTGACCCACAGGTCGGCCAGGACTCGGCCGGCGATCGATAGCGGAGTGTTTTGCGCGGCGGCGGTGTAAACCAGCACGTCCTGCCGGTCCTCAATGCTTCTGCGATCCACAGGGCGCCAGGGTGTCGAGCGGGAAGGCTGCGGCGCATCTTCGGGTTCCGAGGGCGTCGGCCGGTCTGGATCCGATTCGAAGCTGTCGGAGGGCTCGTCCGCGGCGGGCGGCACCCGGGTCAATCTACCATCGCCCGCGCGCGTGTTGGATTTGCCGGCCGAATGCAGGTAGAACGCTGTGCTCACCGCGTCCGGAGGCGGCCAGTTTTCCGCGGCTCGCCAGACGTTCGCGCCCATTAGAAAATAGCGAACGGGCGAAAATGGCCGGGGATCTTTGGCAGGCTTCAGAAAACGATCGAACCATTGCAGATTCTCACCGGCAACGTCGAGCTTCGCATCCGGTCCGAAGTCCACTCCAGCAACCACCTGCTTGCCGACCGTGCTGTGGTCCCATGGGCCGAGAATCAGTTGCTTGTTGCGGCGGCTGGGCAACCGCAGGAAATTCTCCACGGTTTCGCCACAGAATAAGTCGTAGTAGCCAACAATATTCTGAGCCGCGACGTTCAGCTTCCCCAGTTCGGGTGTTGCCTCGAGCCGTCGCCAAAAACCGTCCGGACGGTTGTGCATCACCACGCCTTTCAGCCAGGGCATGGACCAGCCGATAGCTCGATCGATGGTTGCGAGCGGCAGGTGGTAGTGCAGCTGACTGAGGTCTTTGGGAGCGGTGATACCTGGCGGAGGGGGATTGATGGCTACACCAGCGCCGGCCGTGAGCCCCAGACGGAGGGCGCCGCCCTGGTACATGGTGTGATAGAAGCTGCTCGGGGCAGCCGTAGGGGCGATCGCGATGAGGCCATAGGAGCGGTCGGCCGCGGCCGACCATTGCACCGCGCCCGGATGCGAAGATCCCCACATGCCTACCTTTCCGTTCGACCAGGGCTGCCCGACGATCCACTCGATGGTATCGAAGCCGTCCTGATCGTCGTTGTTGTAGTGCACGTATTTGCCTTCGGAGGCGTAAGCGCCGCGCGTATCCTGCACCACCACCACATAGCCCCGAGCGGCGAAGCGTTCAGCGGCGCCCTTCGCCCCACGCTTGTTGTACGGGGTGCGCATCAATAAGACTGGCTCCCTCGCGCCCGGCGCCTCACCGTAGACATCCGTGGCCAAGTGGATTCCATCGCGCATCGGTACGTTGTAGACCCGCGGTGCGGCAGCTTTCTGCGATTGACTTGCCGCTGCGAGCAGAACTGCCAAATGTAGTGCGGATAAATTCATAATGAGCCGCAGTATGCCGTACCGCGCGGAGCAAGTCAACAAAGCTTTCACCAAAATGTCGTTAACATGCGATGTGTCCGATGGAATTAACGCACGATCTGTCCGGTCCAAGAATCGGGGCAGGAGAGACTGGAGTAATGATCGAATCCCAAGTCCGGTGCGGGTAGCCTTGGGCAGTTGTTCCCGCCCGGCCTACGCGCCGCGAATCACCAGCGATTCCGCAACCATTTTTTTTAACCATCCGAAACATCTGATTCCAATGCTGTTTTGGCAGTAGCGGCTCAAAGAGCATATTCGCATTGTGTTTTTCCTCTTGCTTTCCTCGCCGGTCTTGTATGATATGTGGTACAAGACATGGC
>CAMDED010000123.1 GCA_945893365.1 Candidatus Sulfopaludibacter sp. SbA3
CCGTGGCGGCCATCTCGCAGTCGCATCTGAAGCCGGTATTACAGGCGATATTGGGGCAGTTTCCGTTTGTGATCCGAGGGTTTCATTCCGACAACGGCTCGGAGTTCATCAACGGCATGGTGGACGGACTGCTGAAGGAGCTGCTGATCGAGCAGACCAAATCGAGGGCGCGGAAGTGCAACGACAACGGGTTGGTGGAGTCGAAAAACGGAGCGGTGATCCGCAAGCACATGGGTTATGGGTACATCGCGGCGCGGCACGCGGAGGAGATCGATGCGTTCTACCAGAGACACTTCAATCCGTACTTGAACTTTCACCGGCCGAGCGGGCAACCGGAACGGAAGGTGGATGCACGGGGCAAAGAAAAGTTTGTGTACAAGCGCTATGCGACGCCGTGGGAGGTAGTACGCGGACTGGAGAAGGAGTTGCCGGAAGGTCAGACGTATCTGAAGCCAGGACTGAGCGTTGCGGTCTTGGATCGCGTGGCGGCGGCGCAGAGCGACGACGACTCGGTGGAGGAGATGCAGGCGGCCAAACGGAAGCTGTTCGAGGGAATCTGGAAGAAGCGGAGCGCTTGAAATGAAACCTGCATGGGCCGGATGTCAGGATGTGCCTCCCGTTTGGTCGGCCCCGGGCATGCCGGGAGAGTCGAGGGAAAAACCAAGACCAAAACCAAAACCTTTCTAATAAAGGAAAACCAACACACCGGTCGGTGGCGGAGTATCCCGCCTCCCGTTGATCGGCCCCGAAGATTGTACGGCGTATGGGCAGTTTTAGAGAATACTCAACTCAAGAAAGGAGGCCCTGCGGCGGATCGCTTCGCTCCCGCCTTCAGGCCCATTCTTCGATTGGAATATACTGCCCGCCGAATTCCTCTCTTCTTTGGCGCCGCGCCCGGCGGCCCGTGAGCTCGTAAGAGTCCTTAGGCGGCCGGCTTGCGCGGGCGAACCTCAAGGCGGATTCGCGCCTCCTGGAGATCTCTGGCGATGTCCAAGTCATACTGCGCTTGCGAGCCGGGCCAGAAATCGGGAGGCGCCGAGCCATCGCGAGAGCCGCAACGCGGTATCGGCGGAAATGGACCGCCGCCCGCGGTATCGATTGTTTGTCCGAATGCTGTACTGGCCGGTTCGATTGCCCGTCAGCTTCTCAAGGGCGATGCCGGGCAGGGTGGCCAAGTCCTTCAGATCCTTGGCGCGGCCGACCTGAATCAGCTTACCGTAAGCTCGCTCGGCGATGGCCGCGAACTTTCGCGGTGACTCGCGGTGAAAGAGCCGTTCGGTTTCGCCGTCCCGGAACGATCGGTTATACGCGATACGATACACTGAACCCGAGCCTGCCGCGCGAGCCGCGGGCTTTTCCGGCCACAACTACGGGCTACAATAGCGGAGGCAAGAGGGACAAAAGGAATGCTATCCAAAATAGCGGTGTTGTTCGCGCTCGCGCTGCCCGCGGTGGAAGCGCGGGTGATCGTGTTGAAAGCGGCGCGGATGTTCGACGGCAATGCGAATGCGCTCACTTCGCCCGGCGTGGTGGTGGTTGAGGAGAGCCGCATCGTGGAGACGGGCGGATCGGCCCGGACGCCCGCTGGGGCCGAGGTGATCGATCTGGGTGACGCGACGCTTCTACCCGGCTTCATGGACGCGCACACGCACCTGCGAGGCGACCCGGCGGCGGACACGCGGCAGGGCCGCATTGAAGCCCTCGAGCAGTACCCCGCCGAGCGGGCGCTGATCGCATCGGGACTGGCGCGCAAGACGTTGCACGCGGGGTTTACGACCGTGCGCGACTTGGGCAGCTCCGACTTCCTGGACGTCAGCCTGCGCAACGCAATTCGCGCGGGTCACATCGAAGGTCCGCGGATGCTGGTGGCGGTTCGCGGCCTGGGAACGACAGGAGGTCACTGCGACCCGACCAACTCGTTCCGCTTCGGCCTGCTCGATCCGCGCGTGGAATCGCCTACGGTTGCCAACGGTCCCGACGCCATGCGCGCAGCCGTGCGCTGGGCGGTGAAGTACGGCGCCGACGTGATCAAGACTTGCGCGACCGGCGGCGTGCTGTCGCTCAACGACGACGTCGATTCGCCGCAGTTGACGCAGGAGGAGTTGAACGCCCTGGTCGACCAGGCGCACACCATGCGCCGCCGCGCGGCCGCTCACGCACACGGAGCGGAGGGAGCGCGGCGAGCGATTCGCGCGGGTATCGATTCGATCGAACATGGATCCTTTATGGATGAAGAAGCGCTTCGGACGATGGCGCAAAAGGGAACGTTTTATGTGCCGACATTGATGGCCCTGGAAGGCGTGAAAGAACGCATGGCCGGCCTCGATCCACGGCAGCAGCGGAAGGCGCGGCTGGCGATGGACTCCATCGATCAAACGGTTCGCAAGGCTGTGTCGCTGGGCGTGCGCATCGCGCTCGGCACCGATGCCGGGGTTTTTCCGCATGGGCGAAACGGGGGCGAGTTCCGGTTACTGGTGGAGCGCGGGCTTACGCCCATCGCGGCGCTCAAGGCGGGGACCAGCGTGGACGCGGAGCTGTTCGGGATCGGCGACCGTCTGGGTTCGCTTGAAGCGGGCAAACTGGCCGACGTCGTGGCCGTTCCAGGCGATCCGGCGGCCGATATCCGGCAGACGGAGAAGGTCTTCTTCGTGATGAAGGAAGGACGCATCTACCGCAACGACCGGGCGAAGTGACCGCTTAACTCCCAGCCACCGGCCCGCCGCGGAGTATCATGTTCTCATGCGTCTCCGATTTGTCTCGTGCCTGCTTGCGTTTGCCGCTTGCGCTCTTGCTCAGGGGCCGAAAATCCTGATCGTCACCGACATGGAAGGCGTGGGCGGCGTCAACAACGCGGAAGAGCAACTGCTGCCCGGGCAGCGGCGTTTTGAAGAGTCGCGCCGCATTCTGACGGGCGAAATAAACGCGGCCGTGATAGCGGCGAAGGCCGCCGGCGCGTCTACCGTGGTGGTTTGGGACGGACACGATGGAAGCCGCGCGCTCGCTCTCGACGAGATCGATTCGCGAGCCAGTCTGCTCCAGGGGCGGCCGACGCCCGCTAATTACTACTTGTCGGAAAAGCTCTACGACGGCGTAATGTTCATCGGCCAACACGCGATGGCCGGCGCGAAGGGCGGCGTGCTGGCGCATTCGCAGAGCTTCAACGTCGAGCGAATCACGCTCAATGGAAAGCCGGTGGGCGAGATCGGACAAATGGCGGCGGTGGCGGGTCACTTCCACATTCCCGTCATCATGCTGGCCGGCGACCAGGCCGCCTGCGACGAGATTATGGAGCTTCAGCCGAAGGCCGAGACCGCGGCCGTCAAACAGTTGGCCGGTAAAAATTCGACGCTCAGCCTGCCGCACGCGGTGGCGAAGGAGATGATCCGGGCGGCGGTGACGCGCGCGGTGAAGAACCTGAAAACGTACAAACCCTGGACGATCGACGGACCGGTGGAATTAAAGTTCGAATTCAAGCCGGAGGCGAACCGGCCCACGGTTTCCTATCGTGGCGCAACGGTCCTCGCGGCATTCGAGCAATGGCTCGGGAAGCTGTAGCATTAAACCGCGGGCTGAAGCGTGCGCACCAGCGTTACCATCGCCTGCGCCTCCGCGGACCGGCCCTCGCCGACGGGACCGACCTTCTCCGCCGTCTTGAACTTCACCGACGTTTGGTCGAGAGCGAGGCTCAGCGTCGCGGCGAGACTTTCGCGGATCGCCAGACGGTAATCGTTCAGCTTGGGGCGCTCCAGGATGACGGTGGAGTCGACGTTAACGATCTCGTAACCCGCGGCGCGAACCAGGTCGTGCGCCTGGCGCAGAAACGTAAGGCTGTCCGCGCCCTTCCAGCGGGAGTCCGTGTCCGGAAAGTGCATGCCGATGTCTCCCAAAGCCGCCGCTCCGAGGATCGCGTCGGTGATGGCGTGGGCCAGGACATCGGCGTCGGAATGGCCCTCCAAGCCGAAGTCGGAAGGGATCGTCACTCCCGCGAGGATCAACGGAACACCGGTTCGAATCCGATGCACATCCCAGCCGAGTCCCGCGCGGTATTCGTGAATCAGGACTTCGACTCCTCTTTCAGAAAAAGTCTGGCCAAATCCATGTCGGTGGGTTTGGTGATCTTGATATTGCGATCGCTGCCCATGACGACGCTGACCTCCACTTCATCCAGGCGTTCGACCAGACTCGACTCATCGGTGCCCGTGAAGCCGTCGGCGCGCGCCTCCGCGAAAGCCCGTTTTAACAGGTCGTAACGGAAAACCTGAGGCGTCTGAGCGAGAACCAGCCGCTCCCGCGGGATGGTGGCGCTGATCTTCCCCCGGTTCTGCGCCCGGTTTACCCTCTTGACGGTATCCACTGGAACAATTCCGACGATGGCCGCGCCCGTGTCCGCCGCCTCTTCAATCACTTTAGCGATCGTATCGACATCGATGAAAGGCCTCACGGCATCATGCACCGCGACCAGATCCGTGGACGCGTCGATCGTTAGCAGCGCGTTCTCGACGGACTCCTGACGGGTGCCGCCGCCCTGCACCACCCGCGCGGGCTTGTTCGTGATCTCCGCGCGGAGAAGATTGCCGGCCCATTCCAAATCGGCTGCCGGCAGGGCGACGACAATCTCGGTGACCAAAGGCGAAGCGGCGAACTTGCGGACGGTATGAAGCAGGATGGGTGAGCCTTCAAGCAGCATGAACTGCTTCCGGCTGGTGCCTGCTTTCTCCGCCGCCGCCTTTCCCATCCGCGTGCCAAGCCCGGCGGCGGGCAAGATCGCGGCCACTCTCACGAAGTCTCTCCAACAGCCTGTTCGGTCTGCCTCTTCGCGGGCCGGTCGGTTGCGGACGGCACGTGCGCGCGGTCGTCGTACTTGCCGAAAATCATCTTCCCCGCCGTGGTCTGAAGAACGCTCGTCACCGACACGTCGACCGTCTTCGAAATCATGCGCTTGGCGTTGTCCACTACCACCATGGTGCCATCGTCAAGATAGGCGACTCCCTGGTTGAACTCTTTGCCTTCTTTCAGGATGAAAACCCGCATGGTTTCGCCGGGCAGCACGATCGGCTTGAGGGAATTGGCAAGTTCGTTGATATTCAGAACCTCGACGCCTCGCAACTGGGCGACCTTGTTCAGGTTAAAGTCGTTCGTGACGATCTTGCAATCGTAGACTTTGGCTAGCTCGATGAGCTTCATGTCGACTTCGCGAACGGCGGGGAAGTCCTCTTCGACGATCTGAATGTTCAGGTGCGGCATCTTCTGAATCCGCTGGAGAATGTCCAGGCCGCGGCGGCCGCGGGCGCGCTTCATGGAATCGGAAGAATCGGCCACCATCTGCAACTCGTGCAGCACGAACTGGGGGATGACCAGGACGCCATCGAGGAAACCGGTTTCGGCGATGTCGGCGATCCGGCCATCGATGATGACGCTCGTATCGAGAATCTTGAAGGACTTCTTGGGACCCTTTTCGCCTACGAAAAAGCTCCCAAAGGCCGCCAGATTCAGCGTGTCGCCCTTGCTCGCGCCAACGATGAGGCCCACATACATCATCCACAGAAGCAGAGCGACTTGAAGAAAAGCGCTGTCGGGCACCGCCCGGCCCACGACGAGAGACACAAGATAGGCTCCAATAATCCCGAGAATCGACCCGACAGCGGCTCCAATAAGCCGCCTCATGCTTGCGGTCTTAACGCGGATTTCAAAGAAAATAATCGAAACGCCAAGTCCGACCCCTATTGCAACCGCGAATACAGGGTCCCAAGTCGCCGGGCGGAGCGCAAAAGCGGAGCCGCCCAGGACAATGATGAAAACGGCACGTATGACAATGAGGTCGGCCACAGGCCACCCCCCTTTCATCGACTACATTATAATTCTCTATTGTTCAGCCATCCATAACGCCTGGATGGTCGATTGTGAAAAGTATATCATTCCATTATGCCCGAAATCACTAGAGGCGGTGTCATCGGAAACATGGGGAACGCCCGGCGCGGCGAGGGCATTCGCATCCCTGGATTCGCGCTCCGCGGAGACAGGATGGATTCGCCGATTAGACTTCGGCATTTCGTTGTGCTCGCGCTCGTACAGGCAGTAGCGGCCCAGACGGATTACCGGAAACCGCCCCAGGCGATCCTTGATATCCTGAACGCGCCGGCGACGCCTACCCTCTCGGTTAGCCCGTCGAAAACGCACGCGGTTTTGGCCGAAGCGGTCAGGTATCCGCCCATCGCCGAGATCGCGCAACCCATGCTGCGGCTGGCAGGACTGCGCATCAACCCGCGAACCAATGCACCGCACACCCAGGTTCCCGCCCGCAGCCGCTCATTCGTTCTGAAGAAGCTCGCGGACGGCTCGGATATTCCGCTCGCGCTGCCGCCCGATCCGAAGCTCGGGCCACCGCATTGGAGCCCGAACGGCGCTCGCTTCGCGTTTACGAACACAACGGACTCCGCGATCGAGTTGTGGATTGGAGACTCGGCGTCCGGCAAGATGCACAAGCTGCAAGGTCTGCGATTGAACACGATCACGGGGGATCCAGTGGCTTGGCTGCCGGACAACAGGACTTTACTGCTGCGGCTGGTACCGGCCGGACGGGGAAGCCCGCCATCGAAGAGCCTGATTCCCGCCAGCCCGAGCATCCAGGAAAGTTCCGGGAAGGCCGGGCCTGTGCGCACGTACCAGGACATGCTGGGTAGCGCAAGCGATGAAGATCTGTTCGATTACTACGCGGGCGCGCAACTGGCTTACGCCGATTCGGGAACCGGACACACGGAGAACGTGGGTAAGCCCGGAGTCTTCACCGCGGCCCTGCCATCCCCGGACGGCGCAACTTTACTGGTGACGCGCATACACCGGCCCTATTCCTATCTGCATCCTTACGACGAATTCCCCCGCGAAACCGAGGTCTGGAACCGGACCGGCGCGGTGTTGCATAAGGTAGCGAGCCTCCCGCTCGACGACCGCGTGCCGATCGACGGCGTCCACACCGGGCCGCGCGCGGCGCAGTGGATCGCGACCGAGCCGGCCGCGCTCGTGTGGGTGGAGGCGCTTGACGGCGGCAATCCGAAAGAGAGGGCGCCTCATCGCGATCGCCTGCTGACCTTGGCATCACCGTTCCAGGGCGAGCCGGCGGAATTGTTCAAGACGAGGGATCGATACCGCGCGATCCATTTCGGATCGAAGGGCGGGCTGGCGCTGGTCGAGGAGTACGAGCGCGACAAACGCACGCTACGAACGTGGCAGGTGGACCTTCGAAAGCCTGGCGCGCCGGGCCGCGAGATCTGGAGCCGGAACATCCAGGACCGGTATCGCGATCCGGGCCAGCCCGTGACCACCGTGCTGCCAAGCGGTCAGCGCGCGGCGATACAGCAAGGCGGCAGTTTGATGCTCTACAGTCTTGGCGCAACCCCCGGCGGAGACCGGCCTTTTCTGGACCGCTACGACCTCGAATCGGGAAAAGCGGAGCGTCTGTTCCGATCGAGCGAGACGGAGTATGAGACCGTGGCGGCCGTGCTTGACGAAAGCGGCAACCGCATCATCACGCGCCGCGAGAGCGTAAACGATCCGCCGAACTACTTCATCCGGTCCGCCAACGCCGTACCGCTCGCTCTTACTCATTTCACGGACCCTTCGCCGCGGCTTCGCCGCATCCGGAAGCAGCTTGTGACATACAGCCGGGCCGACGGAGTTCCACTCTCTTTCACGCTCTACCTGCCGCCGGACTACAAGGCGGGAACCCGCCTGCCCACCGTAGTTTGGGCCTATCCGCGCGAGTACAACGACGCCGCTACGGCGGGACAGGTATCGGGCTCGCCGAATCGCTTCAATACCTTCGTGGGGCCGTCGCACCTGTTCTACCTGTTGCAGGGATACGCCGTGCTTGACGACGCCGCGATGCCCGTGGTGGGCGATCCGGAAACGGCGAACAACACGTATGTGGAGCAGATCGTCATGGGCGCGAAAGCCGCCATCGGGAAGGCCGTTGAAATGGGCGTCACGGACCCGGCGCGCGTGGCGGTCGGCGGACACAGCTACGGGGCGTTCATGACGGCGAACCTGTTGGCGCACTCGGACCTGTTTCGCGCCGGCGTAGCGCGCAGCGGCGCATATAACCGCACGTTGACGCCTTTTGGGTTTCAGGGCGAGCGCCGGACGTTCTGGGAGGCGCCGGACCTTTACCTGAAGATGTCGCCGTTCGTGGCGGCGAACAAGATCAACGAGCCCCTTCTGTTGATCCATGGTGAGGCGGATAACAATGCAGGCACGTTTCCGATTCAGTCCGAGCGGTTGTACCAGGCGATTCGCGGCCACGGCGGAACCGCGCGGCTCGTGATGCTGCCGCATGAATCGCATGGCTACGCGGCGCGGGAGTCGATTGAGCACACCCTAGCGGAAATGATCGCTTGGGTCGATAAGTATGTGAAGGGGGCGGAAGCCGCCGCGCCCTGATCTAGCGAGAACCGATCTTTAGAAACCTTGCCCGACGGCCGGGCATCTGAGATAGTGTAGAGTATAGGGTCGCGGTTACGAAAATGAAACGAAAGCCAAATCCGAAAGCAGCGCCGGTAGTTCCAGCGGAAATTCTGGAGAAAGCGCGAAGCGCCGCATTCCCAGACCGCTTCAACAAGCCTGGAAAGTGCACCGTGTGCGCGTCGCCCACGGCTGCCGCGTCCGAAGAGCCGCTCTGCTGGGTGTGCCTGCGCCTCAAGATCAGCGCCTGGCGCGAGGGCGATCAGCAAATGCCCGCTCAAGAGTAGCGCTGGTAGAAGTCGCGTGGTCCGCTGGGGCCGGCAACCTCTTGATCCGCGCCTCGGCTTGTTTTCCATTGGATGACGCGACCCGAGTGTCCTTCCTCCGCAATAGACGTTTAGACAAGCTGTTCAAATTCCCTCCGCGAGGCACGGGATGCGGGCACTATCTTATTGCGGCGCGTGCAGCTACGCCGGATTGGACGTCGATTGGGGTGCCATATACCAAACGCCGCGTTGCGCGCGCCCAGGGCCGTTGTGCCGATTAGGCTCTTCCCCCGAAGAAAAACGTCCCATGCCACACCTTTCGGGCGGACTTCCTGTGAGCGGGGCGTCTCTTGGAGGGCTACTTCCGAATCCGCAACGCCCGCGCTGACGTCGGTTGGACGAAGGAGGCTTCAAACTCCGGGGAGTTCGAAGCCTCCTGGTTTTACTGGCGGAGCATGCTGGTGGGGGACCCAATTCGCGTGCCGATGACCTCGCCCGAGACGACCAGTTCCACGCGGCGGTTGCGCTGGCGCCCGGCCGCGTTGTCATTCGAGGCTACGGGCATGGTTTCGCCGAAGCCGTGCGATGCGACGCTCGCGGCCGAGATACCCTGCTGAACCAGATAGTCGCGAACGGCGCCGGCGCGCGCTTCCGACAACTTCTGATTGTAGCTGTCGCCGCCCACGCTGTCGGTGTGTCCTTCGACTTCGAGATGAAGCCCGGGATGTGCGAGCACGATGCCCGAGACCTTGGCGAGCTTCTCGCGCGCTCCGGGACGCAGGTTGTGGCTGGCCGTGTCGAAGAGGACGTCAGACATGTTAACGATCAATCCGCGAGCGGTGTCACGGGTCTCGAGGATGAGATTCAACTGTTGAAGGAGTTGCCGGCGCAACTGTTCCCTGTCGTTTTCCGCGTTACGGCGGAGGCGGTCGGATTCCTGCTGCTGAGCGAGCGCCGCCTGGCTGGCCGCTTCGGCTTCGGCCTTCTGTTTCGCGGCCAGGTTTGCGGCCTGCAGGGCTTCGTTCTTTGCGCTCTCCGCTTCAAGCCGCGCACGGTCGGCATCGGCCTTGGCCCTCTCGGCCGAGGCGCGTTCGGACTCGGCTTGGGCGCGGCTCCGGGCTTCGAGCGCCGCCCGCTCGTTCGCTGCGCGGCGGGCTGCTTCCGCCTGCTCGCGGCGTCCGGCTTCGGCCTGGGTCTCCGCCTTCGCACGCGCCTCGCGTTCGGAGGCATCCGCCCGTTCCTTGGCGAGTTCCTCCTCTTCCATCTTCTTCAACGTGATGATGCGAGCGTCTTCCGCCATCTGAACCGCTTCCCGCGCAACGGTGCCGATGGGCTTCTTGCCGCCCTTTCCAATCAGATAGGATTCGGCGTTGTTCAACTCCTGCACGGCCTTGGCGTAGGTGTCGGAAGCGTAGCGTTCCGCTCCGGTCCAGCGCGCGATGCGAACCGCGTTACGCGCTTCGTGCAGCTCGAGCGGGACTTTGGGGTCGGGCCGCATCGCAGTCACTTCCTCGGGCTTGACGTTGAGCGTGTACTGGCCCCGGCGCAGCAGCTCGTACTTGGCATTGACTTCTTCGATGGTGCCGGTAGTATCCTTACGCACGAAGTTTTCCATGACGACGACGTCGCTCGGCTGGGTAACCGCGAAGTAAGGTTCGGCGGTGACGATCAATCCGAAGACCTGCAGTTCGGATGTCGCGTTGAGCTTGCTCTTATTACCGTTCAGGACGACTTCTCCGACATTCGTGGCGCGGCCTTCGGGAGTGATCGCCCACAGGACGTACGTCGTGTACTCCGGGCCGAACATTACCGGGTGTTCCAGTTTTTCCATGGATGCGTCGATCTTGATAACGCCCTGCTTGCTTTCAACTTTTGCCTCGCCGCGGGCGAGCGGCATGAGCTGCGTCCCACGAAAGTCGACCATGGTGGAACCGCTACGGTGGTGATAGTTGATGGCCTTCGTGGTGCGCGCGACGACGGTTACACGAAAGATCGGCGTCGGCATTCCCGTCTGCGCATCGGCGGCCTTTTGCGTTGGATTCGGCGCTTGCGTTGCCTGCGCGTAAACGAGGGTGGTGAAAACGAGACTGACGATGAGTCGTAACATTGTGTGTATTCCTCCTGTTTTTTGTTTTGCTTCAAATGGAAACGTTGGTTGATGGTTGGGGCCTTGCCTATTTGAGGCCCGCCTGGTTGGTGGCTTCGCTCCGTCTCTTGAGGGTGATGAGGCGTGCGTCTTCGGCCGCCTGCACGGCCTCGCGAGCGGCGATGACGACTTGCTTGTGCTCGGACCTTCCCCCGCGGTAGCCTTCGGCGGCGCGATACAGCTCTTCAGCTTTGCGCAGGCTATCCGCCGCTTCACGATCCGCGCCCGCGGCCCGGGCGATCCGGATAGCGTTCTGCGCCTGGTACAGCGCGAGTAACGCCTCGTATTCGCTCATTGACACTTTGGGCGTGTTCTGCGATGCCGCGGCCGCACCCGTGTCGAACGTAAAAGGTTGCGGCGGAAGCAGCTCGTACCTGACATTCAGATCTTGCGCCTTGCCCACGGTGTCCTGACGGACGACGTTCTCCATTACGACAACTCCGCTCGGGCTTGAGACCGAATAGTAGGGTTCGGCAGTGACGATCAGGGCGAATGCCTGAAGGCCTGTGGCTACGTTCAGCTTGCCCTTATTCCTGGGGTCGAGGATCACTTCGCCCAGATTCATTGCGCGGCCTTCGGGCGTGAGAGCCCACAAGACATAGGTGAGATACTGGCCGCCGTAGCGGGCGGGGTCCTCGAGCCGGCTGAATTTCGCTTCGATTCCCGTGACGCCGCGGCGGCTGTCCACGGTGGCGGCGCCGCGGGCGTCCGGCTGGACCACGGTGCCTTGGAAGTCGACCCGCGTGGGTCCGTTCTTGTAGCCGTAGTTGATGGCTTTAGTGGTCCGCTCCAACACCGTTACGGTGTAGAGGGGATTTGGGGTTGGCGTCTCCGCGCCGCAGACGCAAGCGGATAGGATCATCGTGATCGCTAAATCTGCCTTCATGTTTTTTTCTCCTGTGTAATCGGCACTTCGATGCCTGACGAATTTCTTGCAATTAATTTGCCAGCCGCCGGAATGAGGAAGTAGTTTCAGAGGGCCGTTCTGACGGGCGCGCGAGGGGAGTTAACGTGAAATCGAATGCTAACTTTTTGCGCGGGTATTTGCTGCTCGCGCCGCCTTTCGCGAAACGAACAGCTATGAGATGTGGAGATTTTTCCGGTGGGGGCTGGCGGCCTGATGAGCCATGACAGGTCCTCGAAGGTCCGGACGGGGACGCGCCGGGCGCAGCGCGCCCGTACTCGTTCCGAAAGATTTCGCGTCCGCCGTTGCCGCTCCGGCTAACCCGGCTCTTCTTATTTGATTCGCCGAGACTTCGTCCGCGAAGCGGTCAAATTGGATCGCGTCCCTGGATGATCCGAATTAAGACGGCGGCTATGGCCAACAAAAGGAGGATGTGGATGTACCCACTTATGGTGTAGCTTGTCACTAAACCGAGGGCCCACATTATCACCAGCAATATCGCAATGGTCATTAACATTTTGTTGTGCTCCGAACTCTTTCCGATGCGCGTTTTCAACGCTCGATCCTTGCACGTCAGCTTCCAATGCCAGCATCGCGCCGCACGAGACAACGAGGATTGGTGGGGGCGCACGGCGTTGTCATCGTGCCCGCCTTGAGGAAAGGCGTTTTGTGACCACGGGTGGACATCTGCCACTCTCGGAGGGGAAAAGGATGGGCCGGCTCCGGCGTTCCGTCCGGTGGCGGAAGAGCCGATTTGGTTATGTTCCTCCATGAATGCGCAAGAGGCCGATAGATTGATTCACGACCGATTCAAATCGGCGGGTTCTGCCGCGACCTGCGCCCGCGGTCCGCATCGTCGAGGCCGGGACAGCCGGGATTCGTTCTCCGCGCCGCGTCCAATCGCCCGGCACTGCCCTTGCCAAACCGCGCCCATCGAAGGAGTCCACTTTGCCTTTTATCGCTCGCGTTCACCACGCACGCCGGAAATCTGCTACTCTAATGGCGTTATTTCAGGCTGCTTGGCCGGGGCTTACCAGGCTCCGGACCTTAAGGAGGGTGAATGAGCACCATTCTCACCGGCGCCCCGCTTACCGCGGATATCGAATCGGACCAGGAGGCACGGTTTCCGTTCCCCGGCGTTCCCACTACGTCGGACGGAGCGGGAATGGTGGTCTGGGTCGAGACCCACATCACGCAGGGCGCCTGCGCATTTCCTATTACATCGTCAACCACCATGGGCGGCGGCTATCAGCAGGAAGTCGCCAACGGAAAACGTAACATTTGGGGTGAACCGCTCGCGTTCATTCAACCGGAATCCGAGCACAGCGCCGCCACTACATGCGAAGGCTTCGCGGTGGCCGGAGGGCGCGTCACCAACTTCACGTCGGGGCAAGGCCTCATTCTAATGAAGGAGGTTCTGTACACTATCTCCGGCAAGCGGCTGCCCATTGTGTTTCATATCGGCGCCAGAGCGTTGACGTCTCAGTCGCTTAACGTCCATGCCGGACACGACGACGTTTATGGCGTGGCCGACTGCGGCTGGGGCGTGCAGTACGCACGGAACGCCCAGGAGGCGGGAGACCTCGCGCTCATTTGCCGCCGCGTCGCCGAGGATACGGAGACGCCGTTCCTCAACGTGCAGGACGGCTTCCTGACCACACACACCATCGAGAACGTCCGCCTGCCGGAACCGGAAATGATGAACCTCTTCGTGGGCCATCCTTCGCGGCGGCTGCGCAATCTGATGGATCCGGCGTTTCCGGTGATGTCCGGCGTGGTGCAGAACCAGGACGCCTACATGAAAGGTAAGATCGCGCAGCGCGTCTACTACGACCGCGTGATGCCCGCCCTCAAGGCCGCGATGAGCGAGTTCCATGAGATGACGGGGCGCCGTTACGACGTCGTGATGCCCTATCGGCTTGAGGACGCGGAGTACGCGATCGTCGGATCCGGCTGCATGATGGAGACCGCGGAAGCGGCGGTCGATTACGTTCGCGAGCACTATGGCGTGAAGGTCGGCCTGCTGCATATCACGAGCTTCCGCCCGTTCCCGTCCCATGAGCTCGTCGAGTCGCTTCGCCACGTGAAGGCCATCTCCGTGATCGAGCGGCTCGACATTCCGCTGATGCAATCGAACCCGCAGTTGAGCGAGCTCAAGGCGGCCTTCGCCGATGCGATGGCGGGCACGCCCGGCTATCCGTTCGTCGCGCACATGCCGCGCTTTTATGGAGGCTCGGCCGGTCTCGGCAGCCGCGACGTGCGGGCCGGCGATTTCATCGCCATCGTGGATAACATGCGCAAGCCCGGCGGGCGCATCTACTTCACGGTCGGCATCAAACACGAGACGGCCCTGACCGTGACTAACGACCCGGACGTTCGCGATCCAGGGGCGTTCTCCATGCGCGGGCACTCGGTGGGCGGCTACGGTTCCGTGACCACGAACAAGATCATCGCCACCATCGCGGGCGAAGTTTTCGGCATGGACGTGCAGGCCTACCCGAAATACGGATCTGAAAAGAAAGGGCTCCCGACCACGTATTATCTGACCATCGCCAAGCAGCATATCCGCGTGCATTCCGAGCTCGAAAACGTCGAATTCATCCCTCTTAACGACGTGAACGCATTCAATCTGGAGAATCCGCTGGCCGGGTTGTCGGATGGCGGAATGGTTTTCGTTCAGAGCCAGAATAACGATCCCGCGGCGGTCTGGGCCGCCATTCCGGCTTGGGCGCGCCAGGTAATGAGGGAAAAGAAGGCGCGTCTCCTCGCCCTCGATACGGTGTCGATCGCGCGCGAGGTCTCGTCGCTCGCCGAACTGCAGCAGCGCATGCAGGGCATCGTGCTGCTCGGAATCTTCCTCCGGTACACGCCGTTCCAGCATCAGCTTGGAGTGAGCGAAGAGCAGTTGTTCAAGGGTGTCGAAAAATCGATTCGCAAGTATTTCGGCAAGCGCGGCGAACGCGTGGTGCAGGATAATCTCAAGGCAGTCTGGCGCGGCTTCCACGAAGTGATCGAGGTGCCGCCGGAAATCATGCAAGTAACCGCCGCAGCCGACAAAGCGAATGCGGCGTTGAGGATTGTGTGAGGCAACGTCATGACTGAACCAATGCCATTAACGATGCAGCAGAGGTTCGCGGATTTCCAGGCGAACGTTGTGGATGTTGCCGACTTCAACGAACGGGTCGTG
This sequence comes from Candidatus Sulfopaludibacter sp. SbA3, assembly GCA_945893365.1. Classification (GTDB taxonomy): domain Bacteria; phylum Acidobacteriota; class Terriglobia; order Bryobacterales; family Bryobacteraceae; genus SYKU01. Next base: position 14,958 of record CAMDED010000123.1, read on the forward strand.
GGAGCGTACAACGACGGCTCGGCGGAAAAGGGGCTGCCTGCGGATTTCCAACTCGCGAAGAGCGTGATTCCAGCCGGTACCGGCGCCCTGCGCGACTTCAGTTACATCGCCCCGGACATCCCCGAATTCATCGGGGCGAACTGCGTCGGCTGCATGGATTGCGTCACGCAGTGTCCGGATACGGCCATTCTCGGCAAGGTTGCCGACCCGGCGGTTCTCGAACAGCGGCTTGGCGGCATCGCCGGCGATGAGGAACGCAAGCGGATGTCGGAGCAGTGGCCGGTCACCAACAAGTACTACACGGTGCTTGAGAGGAAAGGCGTGGGTGGAGGCAAGTTCGGCATCTTCATCGACCCCAGCAAATGCAAAGGCTGCGCCGAGTGCGTGGACGCTTGCGGAGATCACAACGCGCTCAAGATGATCCGTAAGGACGACCGCAACATCACGTGGTACAAGGAAGCGTTCGAGTTCTACAAGACGCTGCCCGAGACCCCTGCGAAGTTCATCAACGAGAAAGCCCTTTCCGATATGATGCTCACCGAGCGCTCGCTGCTTTACGTGGGCGGGGCGGGTTCATGCATGGGCTGCGGCGAGGCCACGGCGCTGCGCATGATGCTCGCCGCCACGGGGTTCGTGTACGGACGGGAGAATGTCGGCATCGTCGCGGCCACCGGCTGCAACACGGTCTACACCTCTACGTATCCGTACAATCCGTATCTGGTGCCGTGGACGAACTCACTGTTCGAGAACGCGCCCGCGGATGCCATGGGGGTGCGCGCGAGGTGGGATCAGATGGGGTGGTCGAACAAGCGCTTGTGGATTGTGGGCGGCGATGGCGCAATGCTCGACATCGGCTTCCAGTCGCTCTCACGGATGCTCGCGGCCGGATACGATATCAAGGTTCTCATCCTCGATACGCAGGTTTATTCCAACACCGGCGGTCAGGCGTCCACCAGCTCGTTCAAGGGCCAGGATGCGAAGATGAGTTTTCACGGGTCTTCTATTTCCGGAAAGCAGGAGAACCGGAAAGAGATCGCCAACATCGCGATGATGCACAAGGACGTCTATGTGGCGCAGACGACATGCGCCCACATGAACCATTTCTATAAGGCCGTGATGGAGGCCAATGCCTTCCCGGGACCGGCGATCGTGAACGTGTACACCACTTGCCAGCCTGAACACGGCGTGGCGGACAACATGGCGGAGCATCAGGCGAAGCTTGCCGCCGACTCCCGCTCGTTCCCGGTATTCATCTACGATCCACGCAAGGGCAGACGATTTCGCGAGCGTCTGAGCCTGGTGGGCAATCCCAACGTTAAGGAAGACTGGTACAAGAACCCGAAGACGGGCGAGCAAATCGATTTCATCACCTTCGCGAGATCCGAGGGCCGCTTCTCGAAACATTTCGACAAGGACGGCAATCCTTCGGCGGCGCTGATTGCGTCCCGGGACGAGCGGCTGGAAAACTGGCGGCTCTTGCAGGATTTGGCCGGCGTCGTTCAGTAATTTGTAGAAACGCTGTGGGACAGGCCTCCGGCCTGTCCAGGGCCTCGTCAGAGGCCAGACCACCTCTTTTTACGCCCGGCGGTGACCGGTTCCGAACGGTCAGTATCCCAGGAACTCTCGCGCCCCCAGCCACATGACGTCGAACGCGTCCAGCAACTCGTGATCGGAATCGAGGACGTCGAGGTGGACGTTCTCCCGGTTCCTCGCGAATTCCCGCGAGTACTCCACAGGCACCACGGTGTCTAACCGGCCATGGAATATGAGCACGGGTTGAGTCACCGGCGGCATGTCCTCAAACTGCCGCGCGTCTTCAATCAGCCTGTAATTCACCGCGCAGTCGCGGCGTTCCCCGTAATGATAAAAGTCCAGGCTTCCCGACTCGCGCCAGCGCCGGAGTTTGTCCTCGCCAAGCCAATCCTTCCACCGGTTGGCAAATCCGAACGCCGGGGCGAGAAGGACCAGGCGGACGGTTTCCGGATGTCTCACCGCGTAAAGAGCGGCCAGGTATCCGCCCATGCTGGAGCCGATGAGCGAGACCGGCGCTCCCGCGGCGCACGTTTCGATCACGCGAAGCTGTCCGGTCACCGTCAACCGCTCGAACCGGCCTTCGGACAGGTCCGGAATTTCGATCCCGACGCCGGCCTCGCGAAAGCGATCGCGAAAAAATGCCGCCTTTTTCGAAGCCGGGCCAGAGGCGAAGCCGTGCAGGTAAAGAATTCGCTCGCGCATCATTTTGTCGAATCCGGCGGCGCGGGCGCTTCGGTAAACTTGATCTCGGAAGCGGCGCCGAACATTCGGAACGCCGAATAGTGGAAAAGGTTCTCAACCAACCGCCGGTCTCCGGCATACCGGCGATGCACGACCGACGCGGGGGCCAATGCGCCAAACGGAGTCTGGGTATACTCAACCGTTCCCTCGTCCCGTATCGTTTCCCCTTTGGCCGTGTAGCTCGTCACCACCATTACCCGTATGGGAAGAAAGCCGGGCTCTCGGACCCACAACGCTCCCTGCATTCGCTGCCGAATGGCGCGGCGTTCTTCAAACGACATGAGCGCGGCATCTCCGGTTACCTGTTCGAACTTGATCATGACGACGGAATCGGCGCCAAAGCGGGTTCGTCCGCCCACCTGAAAGCGAAAATTGCGAAGTCCCTGCTTCGAGAAGAGCAGAATGATCTGTCCGAAGTCGATGGCTGTTTCCATTAGCCCATGCTTCCGCAACTCGAGCAGCATCTGTTTGCGCAGCCTGTCGTCGTCCGACGTCACGCCCAGCGAAAGGGTTTGCCGGGCCTTCTCCGAGGTCCGGATTGCTCGGCCGTCCACCGAGACGACCTGGCGCATCTCGTGCAACGCTTCCGGGGCCTCGCGGAACGCCGCATAGGTGTACTCGGAAATCACTTCCCTTGTCTGTGTAACTGGCGCCCGCGGCTCGGCGGCCGATTGGCCGATGCGAGGGCGAAAGCGCGGACCGGGCAAGACCGCCCTCTGTTCCAGACGCTCTTCGGCCAAGATCCGCGGCGCGAGGCGCCGAAACGCCGCCGCTTCCTCGGACAGCCGGTCAAGTATGGGCGTCAGCTCGATCGGCGGCGCTTGGGCCGGGCAAAGACCTTGGGAGAGGGACAGCGCGGCCAGGACGCGGCACTGAAGTGCGGCGCGATGGCTCACCGGACGTCACATTGCATGACTTAGTTCGGGCATGTGCCTGGTCTGAGCGGAGTTGGCCCGCTTGCGAATTCCGTCCCAGACCGCCGGATCGACGCTCAGAAAACACTCGCTGACCGCCGGGTCGAACTGTGTGCCCGAGTTGCGGATGATCTCGGCGCGAGCCTTCTGATAACCGACGCCGCGGCGATAGGGACGATCGGACCTGATGGCGTCGAAGGTATCCGACACGGCGAAGATTCGCGCGCCAAGCGGGATTTTTTTGCCAGCCAGTTTATTCGGATACCCCTCGCCGTCGAACCTTTCATGGTGCGACAGGACGATGCTCGACGCAGGCTGAAGCGATTCGACGCCTTCGAGAATCCACTCCCCGATCTCCGGATGACGTTTCATCTCCACCCATTCAGATTCATTGAGCTCGCCGGGCTTCAGGAGAATGGAATCGGCAACGCCTATTTTCCCGATGTCGTGAAGCATGGCGCCCTGTCGAACGACGGACAGATCAGCGCCGCTTACGCCCAGCAACTCCGCCAAATGTACCGTGTAGGCGCTGACGCGGGAGGAATGGGAAAGCGTTTCGCGCTCGCGAGTTTCAAGCGCCGCAACCAGCGCTTCCATCGTCGCCTGGGAGCAGTCGTGCAGACTGGCGAGGGTTCTGCGAAGATCTTCGGCGCGCTGGCTGACCGTCTCCTTAAGGAGAAACAAGTGCAAGGCCTGTTCGCGCGAACGGCCTCGATGCGCGAGCGCACGGCGAACGCGCTCGAGGATGTCGCCTGTCTCAAACGGTTTGAGGATGTAATCGAGCGCCCCCGCCTTCATGGCAACGACGGCCATGGCGACATCGCCGAAGCCGGTTAGCAGGATGATGCCGGTATCGGGGAAATCCTTGACGACCTCGGCCAGCAATTCGAAGCCGGACATTCCAGGCATTCTGACGTCGGCTATTACAAGGTCGAAAGGATTCTTCGCCATCGCCGTCAATGCCGCAGGGCCGTCCGCAGCCGTCACAACTTGGAACTCCGTGCCATCCAGGCACTCCCGCAGAAGCAGCCGGACCGGCTCTTCATCGTCGACGAAAAGAATACGTGACTTGTGCGTCAATTGCGCCATGAAGACTCGATCCCAGCTTCATTATAGCGGGTTTCGACAACCGGCCGTTACGGCGCAGCGGTCCCTTATACTCTAGTGATGGGGAAGCGCATCGGTATCCTGACGGGCGGCGGCGACGTTCCCGGTCTGAACTCCGTCATCAAAACGGTCGTCTACCGGGGCGGCGAGATAGGCTGCGAAGTGACCGGCATCCGCCGCGGCTGGGAAGGCCTCACGCATGTAAACTTTGACGACGAGAGCAGCAAGGGGCGCTACATCCAGGATTTGAACCGCGATAATACACGCATTATCGATAGAACGGGCGGTACTTATCTTCACAGTTCGCGCACGAATCCATCCAAAATGAAGGCCCTCCCCGGGCACCTGGACGGCGCTTTCAATCCGGGCGCGAACGGCAAGTTCGACATGACGCCCCAGGTGCTGAAGAACCTGGAGACTCTCCGGCTCGACTACCTGATCGCGATCGGCGGGGACGACACGCTGAGCTACGCCTCCCGCCTCCACCATGAGGGCGTCAGGATCATCGCGATTCCCAAAACCATGGACAACGACGTCCGCAACACCGAGTACTGCATCGGTTTTTCGACCGCCATCACGCGCGCCATGGACGCGATCGACCGGCAGCGAACGACGGTCGGGTCGCACGAGCGGATCGGTATATTCCGCATCTTCGGACGCGACGCCGGATATACCGCGCTATACACCGCGTACGTGAGTTCTCTGCGATGCGCGATACCCGAGTTCAAATTCGACCTGGGCAGGATGTTGGAGATTCTTTCCAAAGACAAGAAGGACAATCCCAGCAACTATGCGCTTGTGGTCCTGTCGGAGGGCGCGGGCTGGGAAGGCTACGAAGTGCGCGAACGTGGCGAGCCCGACGCCTTCGGGCATCGCAAGAAGATCAATGTCGGCGAAGATCTGGCGGACGAGATCAAGGCGCGCATCAAGGAAGAAACCATCGTGAGCGACCTTACCTACGATCTGCGCAGCGGCAGCCCCGATTTCGTCGACAAGATGGTCGCTTCCACATTCGCGGGCATGGCGATCGACTGCGTGCAACAGAACCTCAGCGGTCTTATGATGGCGATTTCCGGCGGCTGCTATGCCAATGTGACGATTCCCGATCCGGGCCTCGGACCTCGCAGGGTGGACGTCGCGAGCATGTATAACACGGTGCGGTACCGTCCGAACTACGATCACAAGCTCGGCCTTCCGATCTTCCTGACCCGGGCTTAATCGATGAACTGGAAATCGCTTGTGCCCGCGCGATGGAGGGGGACGGCGCCGGTTGCGGCGGCCCAGGCGCTTACCCCGGAACTCGAGAGCCGCATCCGGGAATCGTTCAACGAAGCCGCCGGCGACGAGGAGCACTTTCCCGCCACGATCGATCCGCGGATCTTCCACGTTCAACTGATTCTCAACCAGTTCGGGGATCTCTCCGGCCGGCGGGTGCTCGACGCCGGTTGCGGGAAGGGGCGGTTTGCGCGAATCCTGAGGGAGCGGTACCCTTTGGCGGAAGTGTGGGGCGCGGATATCTCCGATGCCATGCTGAAATGCGTCCCGGAAGGCATACGAACCGTCCAGGCGCCGATGACGCGGATGCCTTTCGAAGACGGATTCTTCGACGCTGCGTACGCAACCGAATCGCTCGAGCACGCGGTGAACATCGAGGCTGCCGTGGCCGAAATCTGCCGCGTCGTGAAGAAGGGAGGACAGATCGTCATCATCGACAAGAACGCCGAGCAGTTCGGACGCCTCAAGACGCCCGAATGGGAACGGTGGTTCCACCGCGGCGAACTCGAGGACCTTCTTCGACGCCACTGCCGTGAAGTGAGCAGCCGCTTTATTTCGTATTGGGAAGATGTCCCTCCCGACGGGCTGTTCCTCGCCTGGCTCGCGAAGAAGTAGAATCGGCCTCCTGGCCGGTCTTTCCGGAAGATCCGTAGTCGGGAGGGTGAGGATGGCGCTACCGCGATTGCGTCACTCGCGTCCCGCCCCGGGAGCGTCCGGTTGCCATGGTTCGATTCTGAATACCGTTAAGCGGATCGGAGAGTTATGTTCGCTCAAGATCCCGATCCGCCGGTACGAGAGAAATAGTTGGACGGAGGACGAAGGGCTTAAGTTCGCAGAGGCGGAGCCTGGAGAGTGGCGCTTCTGCCTACTGCGTGGACGAAAACCGGAAGTTCGCCGCTACGGCATGTGCGTGGGCGCGCATTGACGCCGGGACCCGCACCAATGTGGATGACGGTTCAGCCAGTCTCGTCGTCGGGCTCTTCGCCATCGTCCCTGACAGCCATCTCTGTCCTCGCCTCTGACGACAGCGCGAAGAATTGCTGGACCTCGACCGCGATTTGTTGGGCGGACTTCGGGTTCGGCGGCAACTCAAGCCGTGTAACAAAGGCTCGGCCAGGATGCAGAGTATCCCACAAGGAAGTGTTTTGCTTGCGTCGAATACCTGGGGTCTTGATCCCAAAGCCCTCGACGACATAGTTCCAGACGGGCTGAAATTTCTCGATTAGGTATGTCTCGCCAAGGGGAATCCAGATGTCGTCCACGGCAAGGAACCGGAAGTGGAAGTCGTCGATGCTGAGATTCGTAGCCGCTGCGATCCCGGCGGCGTGGATACGGAGCCGGTTGAAGAGGGCGTCCGATGGTTTCGCGCTCCTGCCGGATGCGCGTACATGTCGCGCGCGTCGTTAGCTAGCTATTGGAAACCGCTGTTCAATGACAATTATGGACAATTTGAATCCATCGACAAGGGCTATTGGATTCTTGCCCTCTTCTCCGGCTTCATTGATAGCAGCTCTTGAAAAATGACTCGTCGTGACCACAGCGCCTCTTGCAAATGGCCGCAAGCTACCACGCAATTCGGCAACCTCCTTTCTTCCAACCGAATGCAGCCATCGCTTAGCCTGAACCTGGACATTGGTGTTGTCGAAAATCCACATGCGGCCGCCAGCCTTAGCATTCACGTCAACGCCGCCATCGGCGCTGTACTTGGTAACGCAGACTTCCGTAAAGCCGGTATGAACAAGTAAGTCCTTGATAAAGAGCTCAAACTGCCTGGGCTGCATGGCTAATAGCGTGCTACGAACCCGCTCAATCTGCTCGACATTTTCGACCTGTTCATGGCCGCTTAAGCTGATGATTTCGTCATCGGAATTGTCGATGTTCCGCTGAGGCGATTCTAGTAGCGCTTGGTTCGAAATCTCTTTGTCCAAAGCAACCGGAACGATCTGCGGCTCCTGATGAATCTTGAACTCAAAAATCCAAACCTTGCGCACTTTGCCCTCCGAGTCAAGTTGTGTGTCAGGGTAGTGACGCAGGTACTCCAGCAACCCAAGATATCTCCAGCGCTTTGGTCCAACTGATCTATCACGCCGGCTGGCAACCAAGACAAAACCATGTATCGGAAAACACAGATTCCTCTGTTCAATAATGCGACTATTAACGCCCGCAAGGGTCTGTTCACCACTTTTTCCTGCGGCCGTGTAAGTTAACACATCACTCTCGAGTCTATCGTGATATGGATTTTCAGCAGAAACATGAAAATCCTGGACGGAAGTCATAATGACCGCCCTCATAGCTGCGTTGCCTTTGGTTGATAGCCGTATGCCGCCGGCATTCGAGACCTTGAGCGCCTGAAAAATGTCTCCGTTTGAATAAAGCCGTCCGACGACGAATTCTTCAATCATTGACTCGATAAGTTCGCCCATTCTAACGCGAGATCCTCCCGCAGAAGTCGCTCGACCTTCGCGGCGCTCGTTCCGGCTCAGCCGCCGCAGGTTTCCTAGCGGTCACTCCCATTACGATCAGGACTCCTCTCCAACCCAACTTCCCCAGTTCTTTCCGATTCGCCTCGTCACGCTCGGGGTTCCGCTCCAGCTTCCGCCGCCGAATTTGAGCCTCAACTTGGCCTTCTCGTATTTTTGCATATCCATGCCGACGCTAGGAACATGTAGTCTTGTCCAATACAAGATGAGCCTGAAGGAAAGGCTGTTTCCAATACAAGATGAGCCTGAAGGGGGAAGTTGAAGCATGCTGGGGTGTGATCATCAGGATGCGGAATGCGAAGAAGTTGAGCCAGGAGGAAATCCAGGCGTT
>CAMDED010000124.1 GCA_945893365.1 Candidatus Sulfopaludibacter sp. SbA3
GGGGGCGGTGTCCCACCTCCCGTTGGTCGGCCCCGGAGATTGTACGGCGTATGGGCAGTTTTTGGTCATTCTCAACTCAAGAAAGGAGGCCCCGCGGCTGTTCGCTCCCTTCCTCCTTCAGGCTCATTCTTCGATTGGAATATACTGCCCGATTCCGGCGGCTCTCTCAGGACGGTGCATGATAGCGAGCGCCGCGGACGGCGGCAGTTTGCCTCTACTCCTCCACGGCGTGCGGGAACTCAGCAGCCGATGTCCCTACTTCACCCGTGCAGCATCCGATCGCCCGCCCTTTTCCTTGACGTATCGCGCCACTTGCTCGTGCGTGGCGAACCAGACGCCGGGCCGCGACCGCATGTGCAGGATCAGTTTCTCCAGCCCGGCGATGCGCGAGCGGTGGCCGGTGACGTGTGGGTGCATTGTCAGAATGAACAAGCCGCCTTCGTCGTAGGCCATGTCGAATTCGGATTGGAAGGTCTGGTTCACCAACTCGGGCGAGGGCAACACGCCGCCGGGCAGGTTGAGCACCGGGGAATCGTCCAGAATCCATTCGATGGGCAGTTCGATCACGCCGGTGGACTTGCCATCCAACATCACTTCGTAGGCATCGTCGCTGGACATGAGACTGCTGTCGTAGAGAAAGCCCGCTTTGGCCACCTGCCCCATCGTATATGGACTAAAGGCCCAGGAGGGCGCGCGGTATCCGACTGGCCGCTTGCCGACGGCCTTGGTGAGGTGGGCGATCGCCTGAAGTAGCAGTCGCTGCTCTTCGGCTTCATTGTTGAGCGAAGGCAAATTTTCGTGAATCCAGCCGTGAACGCCGACTTCATGTCGCTTGCTGGTCAGGATGTCCCGTATCATTTGCGGATGCAACACATCACTCACAGCCGGAATGAAGAAGGAAGCGGGAATCTGGTGCTTGTCGAGGAGGCGCAGGACGCGCGGCAGTCCATCGACCGCGCCGTATTCGCCGCGCGAGAGAACTCCGGGAGAGAGATCGCCGCGCGCCAGCGGCGCCGACATGTTGTCCACGTCAAAACTCAGCGCAACCGCGACGCGCGCGCCATTCGGCCACGATTGCGGACGCAGACGCCGGCCGGCAGTGACACGAATCTGGGCCTTGAGTTGATCGACGCTCAGCTTCGTGCCGGGTTGCGCCAACTGCGGTTGTTGCGCGAAAGCCGGGTAAACCAGCGGCATCAACCCGGCAAGGACTGTCAAACATGGTCTCTGCATGAGGCCCATGATATCGCGGCAAAACAGGACGGTTGTGTAGCGCACCCGCCATTCGTATCGCCCACGCGGCCGCCGAATCGATAAACACGAATGGCAGGCACGGCGCTTAATCCGCCGACTTCCCGCCGTACCGATACAGCACTCCGTCGCGATCGGCATCCCAGGCATCGATCGGATTGTCCTTTCTAAAATCCGCCGCCAGCTCCGCTGCGCTACGCGCCGGGCGCTCTCGGGCCGACTTCTTCGCCCTCTCCAGAACCTCTTTCATCCTGCTTGCGACGATCCGCTCCTGTCCCGGCGCCATCATCCAGGGAACCAGTGTGATTCCCATTGGAGTCCTGAGAGGCACCACGGCCGGATTCCCCTCTTGCAGCGCCTTGAAACAATCCTCACGCGAGAAATTCCAGGCTTTCTCATCCCATTTCACCCACATTCTTGGCACGTGGTTGGTGACCCAGCCCGGAACGTCTCCGGTCTCCACGCCCGGAATCTTGCCGAGAACGCTTTTCATGTAGTCGATCTGTGCTTTCCATGAATTCCATTCGGCTTGATGGTCCACCTTGACGTATCGCTCGACTGCCACAAGCATCCCGATGTAGGTTTCCTTCGCAATTTTCAGATCGCGCCCGATACCGCTGTATGGGCTCTGGAACGTTTCGGCAATGTCGATCAGGTCCTTGCGGCCGAGCAACAATCCAGCGTTCTGGGGGCCGCGCAGACCTTTGCCGCCGCTGAAGGCCACTAAGTCGGCGCCCATCTTTGTATAACCCGAGAGATTCTCAAGCGGCGGCAGTTCCGCCGCGGCGTCGATGAGCAAGGGGATGCGATGCTTCTTTGCGATCCCGATGCATTCTTCGAGCGAGACATTGCCGCCTGGCGCATCCAACTTGTCCCGGTGCGCGCCAAAATGCTTCTCGGCCACCAGATAGTAGAGCATGGCCGTCTTGCCGTTGATGGCGCGCTCCATCTCTTCCTTGTACTCGACATCGACCATGCGTCCGCCGGCGGCCTCGCACTGGCGGATCCAGCCGGTCATGTGCAGCTTTTGCGTGACGACTTCGTTCCTCATGCCGTCGGTAAAGGGCAGGCGCTTGGCCTTATCCGGATCGTTCCCGGCGATACAGGCACAGCTCCCGGCGAAGATCGCACCGGCTGCGCCCGTAGTCACCAAAGCGCCGGGATTGCCGGTGATCTCGGCGATTTTCGCGCCCACGGCTCGGCTAAGGTCGCGAATCGGGACATAGTTCTGCGCCGCCGCGTCCATGGCCTCGACGACCTCGGGCGGCAAGAGCGACCCGCCCAGGTGAGTGTACGTTCCCGCGGCATTGATTATGGGCCGAAGCCCGAGACGCGTATAGACTTTCGCGGCTTCCTGCGAGTCGCGCGCAGCCATGGCTCCAGCAAGCCGCTGCATGCCGGGGAACGCACCGAGCGCGCTCAGCAGCCCCGCACCGCGAAAAAGACTCCGGCGAGTGGATGATCGAAGAATGGACATTCAGCATATCTCCTAACTGGACCGCCACATTGCGGCCGTCTGTCGGTTCTCGAACAGCTTTGGCCGCCGTTGCACGAACTTGAGTGGCTGGCCACCAAACGATCATAGAACGTCGCGGCGGCGACTTCAACGCGATCGTGGCCTTGGGCCATGACGCCGGGAATTAGCTGTCCAAATTTGCCGATGGAACTGTGGGGTGGAGCAGGCCTTCGCTGTTTGCGGCCTGCTGCACCGGCTGGCGATTGGTTCCGCGAGTCGAGCGCGCCTCGTGTGGTATAGAATGCATCCATGAGAACTTCACGCCGTTCCGCAATCGCCTCGCTCGCCGGGGCAGCGCTCGCCTCGCGAGCAGGCAAGGCCGCGCAGAAGGCAACCGCTTATGCTCTGATTGGCGACCGCTACCACAACTCGGACTACATTCGGATAGGTCTCACAAGAAACATCGAAAAGGATCTGAATGTATCGATCGATTTTTGCGATGAGACAAAGGCGCTTACCGCCGAAACCCTTCATGGATACAAGCTGCTGATCATTCTTCGCGACGGCATGATCTGGCCGGACGGCTATGCCGACGAGTCGTCGAACGCGGCATGGGTGGCCACCGGGAAGCCGGCGCTGAACTCCGATCCGCCGGTACCGCGGACGGCGGCGAAACCGGCCTTCTGGATGAAACCGGGCCAAGGGAAGGCGGTGCGTCAATTCGTGGAGGGCGGCGGAGCCGCGCTGTTCCTACATAACGTCACGCACGTCGGTCTGACGGACCCGGATTTCCGGCATGTGCTGGGCGCAGCCTATGCGGGTCACCCTCCGATCCGCACCTTCAAGGTGAAGGTGACGAATTCGAATCATCCGATCGCGAAAGGCGTGCGCGATTTTGTGGTGACCGATGAGCAACACTATATGGAGTACGACAAAGACCGCAAGCACATCTTCCTCGAAACGGTGAATGAGGACGGGCTCGACTACAGGAAACAGGGCGCGACGGCTCCGGGCGGATGGGCCTACGACTACGGGAAGGGGCGGATTTGTTACGTCTCGCCAGGACACCTGCTTCACGTGCTGTGGAACCCTGAATACATCAAGCTCCAGCACAACGCCGTGCGGTGGCTGATGAGAGAAATCTAGAAGGAAAACATGACTTCAGCGAAACTCCAACGTATTGCACAAGGCCTTCTGGCCTTATCGCTCGCAATCCCTCCGTCTTACGGACAGAAGGGGGACGGCAAAGAGAAGCACCTGCTTTACGTCGCGGAACCCGGCATCCGCAACTACGAAGAATTCGGCGGCGTGGGCGTTCTTGTCTTCGACATCGACGCGGGATACAAGTTCGTCAAGCGGATGCCGACGTGGGATGTTCCGGCCGGCGAAAAACCGGTGAACGTCAAGGGCGTCGCCGCCAGCGCCAGGACGGGACGCCTCTACGTCAGCAACATTAACCGGATCATCGCTCTCGACCTCCTCTCGGGCAGGAAGATTTGGGACAAGGCGTACGAGGGCGGCTGTGATCGGCTATCGATTTCGCCGGACGGCAAGACGCTCTATGTGCCGCAGTTCGAGGGACCGTTCTGGACGGTGGTGAACGCGGCTACGGGCAGCGTGATTACGAAGATTGAGGCCAAATCCGCTTCGCACAATACGACCTATTCTCTCGACGGCGCGCGCGTCTATCTGGCGGGTTTGAAGTCGCCGGTGCTATCCATCGCCGACGCCAAGACGCACAAGATTGTAGGCACGGCGGGGCCGTTCGCGAACTCCATCCGTCCGTTCACGGTCAATGGCAGCGACACGCTGTGTTTCGTGAACGTGAACGGCTTGCTTGGATTTGAAATTGGAGATTTGCGTACCGGAAAGAAACTCCACCGGGTGGAGGTTCAGGGATACCAGCAAGGAAAAGTGAAGCGTCACGGGTGTCCGAGCCACGGCGTCGGCCTGACTCCGGATGAGAAGGAAGTGTGGGTAGTGGACGGGGCGAACGAGTTCGTGCATGTCTTCGATGCGACGGCGATGCCGCCGAAACAGGGAGTCAGCATCAAGCTTCGGGAGTCTCCAGGCTGGATCAGCTTTAGTCTTGACGGCAAATACGCTTATTCCTCGACCGGCGAGATCATCGACGCGGCGTCGAAGAAGATTATCGCGGCCCTCACGGATGAGACGGGCCGGCAGGTACACAGCGAGAAGATGGTGGACATTATCGTCGCGAACGGAAAAGTGATAAAGGCTGGAAATCAATTCGGCGTGGGAATGGTCCCGGGCCATGTGGGGAAATGACGGCGGCGTTGGTGGAGAACGCCGGTTAGGGATGCCGCTTTGCGCGAGCGGCTCCGATTTCGGAGTATGCTCCGCGCGGGCTTTCGGTAGTGACTTCGACACGCGTGGCGGTTCCATGACGAGACGGCTACGGAGGGCGATCGGAATTGCTTCCTGCGTGGCGGCCGGATTTTCGTGTACAGCGCCGGATGCCGCGGCGGCTGAGCCCGGGAATCGCGCTGAACGGTTCTTCGATAAACGCGTCGAGCCGATCCTGCGGAAGCGCTGTCTCGGTTGTCACAATGAAGAGTTGAAAGACGGCAACGTTTCGGTTCTCGATCGCGACAGCCTGATCAAAGGCGGGAGCCGCGGTCCGGCGATCGTTCCAGGGAGGCCTGAGGCAAGCGTTCTGATCCTCGCCGTCCGGCACAATGGGGAACTCAGGATGCCCCCGGGAAAGAAGCTCCCCGCGCGGCAGATAGCGATCCTGACGGAATGGGTGAGCCGCGGCGCGGTGTGGGGAACTCAGCGGCGATTGCGCGCCACCGCCGGGCCAACCAGCCGCCTCTCTGCCCGATAGGCCCATCCGATCTGTTGCAGAGGAAAGCGCACAGAGATTCTTCGTCATGATGCGAAACCGGTATCGGGCTGCCGCGTTCCGACGATGGGAGCATGCTGGCGGAAGGTCAGAAGCGGTCTGATCGCCGTGATGGATGCCGCGCGATAGCCCATGCGGGCAGTATTGAACGATGCGGCGCGGGTGTTGGCCGCGTTGTAGTCGAGGGATGCGAACCCGGCCCCTCTTACGCGTCCCCACGCCTCCGCGGTCCGAAGCAGCCGCGCACCGATGCCCTCGCCGCGGCGCGTGAGCTTACCGCGATCTCGAAAATGTGGCAGTAGGTAATGTCGCGGTGCATGGCATCCGTGGGACGGTAGAGCGCGACGTCGACGAAGCCGACAATCTCTCCGCCAAGATCCGCGACGAACGTGACTACCTCTCCGCCGGGCGAGTCATACCGGCGATCCGGGGACAGGTATTGCACCGCGACAACGCCGAAATCGGGCACGAAGTAGCGTTCGGGATCCAAACGGAAATGGTACTCCGCGCTTTCCAGGAAAATGCGCGCGATTCCAGCGGCATCCTCCGGCGTGGCTGGGCGGACGGCGGCCGCCGCGGCGGGAATTGCGTGACTCATGAACACAGCATAGTACCCCGGAGACGAGGCGCCGTGTTCCTGGCTGTTCGGGTTCGACGCGTCAATTCTCGTGGCGCGGCAGCACGCCCAGCACATCTTCGCGCCCCATCTTCTCCGCCCACGCCCTCGGCGCGGCCCAGGGCTCGGCGTCCGCCTCCACGGGGTCGGCGCCACGTTCAAGCAAGAGCTTCACCAACTCGATCCGGCCCCATCGGCACGCCCAGCCGAGCGGTGTACTGTTTAGCAGGTTGTCGCGGATATCGAGTCTCGCGCCCGCATCGAGAAGCATGGCCGCGAAGCCGACGCGCTCCTCCGGCGTGACGTGCTCGCGCGACCCCGCAACGCTATGCAGTATCGTCAGGCCGAACTCCGCGCGCCCGCGAATATTCGGATCGGTGCGTTCGAGCACCAGCCGGAAGCAGATGAGGTACGTCCCACGATCCCAGTCGGAAATCTGTGCGCCATGCGTCCAGATGCGCAGCGGCTGCTCCAGAATGTGAAACCAGCGTACGTCGCCGCGGGCCCAATCCACGCGTTCGAGCGCCATTCGCACGATCTCCGGATCGCCCCCGCACGCCGCTCCCCAGAGGAGTTGTTCCGCCATGGTTTCTCCACCAACGCCAGTCGAGCGATACTTCGCCTCGCCCGCCAACATCTTCCTCGCGAGATCCGTCTGCCGGTAGAGCCCGGCGGTACTTGCCTCGGGGACACCGCCGTATCGCTCGAGGAGCTTGACCATGGTCCAGTCGCGTTGGCTGTATGCCTGGAATACGGGGTCTCCGCTGGCGTAGACGCGTGCGTTGGGATCGGCGCCGCGGCGAAGCAGCATCTCCGCCATCTCGTACTTTCCGCATCCGGCGCAATGCCACAGCGGCATGCCCCATGTGAAAGCCACGTCGTCCGCGCCCACGTCCTCGAAGCGGGTGCGCTCGTCCGGGTCAAAGCCGAAGTCGAGGAGCAAGGCTAGGATCTCCGGCCGATTGTGGGAGGCCGCGATCCGGAGCAGTCCGCCCGTGTCCTCGATGGGATTGGACAGCGTGCCTTCCGCGTGCCGCGCACGCAGCCAGTCCGCGTCCCCGAGCGCCGCCGCGGCGCGGGCGGTCATCGCCGCGCCACGCCCCAGCAGCAGGACCGCCACGGCCGTGAACGGCTCCGCGCTGTCCTGGGCCGAGTGGTGCGCCGCCAGATCGAGGGGAGCCTGATCGTGCCCGCCGCGCGCGTTTACGTCCGCGCCGCGATCGAGCAACCACGCCGCGATACGGGCGTTCAGTGCGTGCGAGGCCACGTGCAGCGGCGTCCATCCGAACTGAGGATGGCGACTTTGGACCAATGCGGGATTCCGCTCGATCAAGGCGATGGCGCGTTCGTCGTCGCCGGAGGTGATCGCCTTGAACAGCTCGTCCGGCGCTGGCGCGCCTTCGAGGCCGCTTTTCGCGTCCCGGCGGCGCTGCTCCGCTTCCTGAATGATCGCGGCGATCTCGTCGTAGCCGCGCTCTTTCGCTATGGTCAGCGGGCTGGTGGCGTCGCGGTGAGGATAGACTCCCGAGCGTGCGTGTGCGCCATGCTGCATGAGCAGACGCACCATCTCCGGCGCCCGCGCGAGAACGGCGTCGCGCAGGGCTTCTCCGGCGAGTTCCGGGCGCACCCGGAGCAGCGCACGCACAAGCGCCGGATCGCCGGCACGCACGGCCTCCACGATCCGCTTGGCGTCGACGCCCTCCACGTACGCTTTGAGTTTGGACCAACTCTCGAAGCCGTAAGCCCGCGCGAGCACGAGTTGCGTGTCATGGAGGGCGAAGTTCGCGGTGTTGGCGCCGCGGAAGAGTTGGTTCACCTCAGCGACAGCCTCGGCCTCGCCGGCGACGAATGACGCCAGCAGTTCCTTTGCCTGCCGCTTTAGTTGATCGAGGTCGGGGTGTTCGCGCAGTTGGCGAGTAGGTAGATTTCGTTTCACAATGAGCTCCATTTCGGGCTGCGCGTTTCGCGCCGGCCGCCGCGCCCGGTGTCCGCTCGCTCGGGCAAAAAAGAGTTCATCGAAAAACAAACTTGGACGAACCGGATTTCAGGGGGACGCAGTCCTTCCCGCGGACACGGCGGCGCCCTGAAGCGCCACGGACATGTTACCACTCGCACCGGGGGCCATGCAGAGAAAATCCGTGGCGCCCTGCATCGAAGACAAATGAAAATTTGGCGTCCCCAACGGGATTCGAACCCGTGTTATCGCCGTGAAAGGGCGGTGTCCTAGGCCGGGCTAGACGATAGGGACTTGCTTTTCCGGAAGGGAACTACTCATTTATCCTAGCGTTCCCGAAGGCGAGGTGTCAACCATCGGGGCGCCCCGCAGTGAATTGATGTGGGCATAACGCAATGCCCGCATAGCACAGACAGCAGAAGGGTTCCCAGCACGTTCGGCTTTTCGGGCGTTCCCACGCCTGTGGTGCAGAGAGCAATCCTCCACCCACCTGTCGAACAGCCCACTCGTCTTCGGAAATTCGATGAAGAACACCATCGGCCCCAAACTGCTAACGCTCGCTTCCGGCACCCACTTTACATGGATTTTGCCGGCCTTCCAGCGGGATGCTTGCAACTATTCCAACAGTAACCGGGGAAGGCGGATTTGTCCGGTCCTTTTTCGCCGCAATCCAACTTTCACAGCGTCGCGCTACCCGTCAAACAAATACCGCCTGAAGAACTCGCGATTCACTTCCGAAATATCTTCGGAGAGTAAAGAGGGTCGCCGACAAACACCATCATGTGCTGGAGGTATGGCGTCGAGAGATAGGCGCTCTCTCCGAAATTGTATCCGTTCCAGAAATGGCGCAGAAGATCGTCTCCCATTGCGTATCCGGTCGCCTGGGGTTCGCTCGTCGCGCCCCACGTAGCCGTGATACCCGCGCGAAGCCAGATCGGAACCCAGGCGCCCAGCGGAAAGGTGCGGATGCTGCTCGCCGTATAGGACGTCAGTTGCGCTCCCACCGCGCCGGGAACGAACCGATAGCCTTCCCATGCCGTGGGTCCGCTGTACCAGCCCCAGGCCCACAACGTTTTAGGAGCCTTGTGGATCATTTCGCCCTTTGTAAGAGTTTGGTCGTTCAGAACCGCCTCGTACCCGTTCTCCTTGGTCAGCCTGTAGGCGTTTATCATGGTCTGGTCGGCGTCGAAATAGGGCTGTCCGGCGCAACAGGGAATGTGGCGGTAGTCGAAGTAGCCGATCCCATCGCTTTTCTTTAGCGTAAGCTCCGCCGCGATCGCCTTGTCGACGAGCCCGGCTGCAATCGTCGCGGTCGGCCCGTCGAGCCGCGCGACAATGTACATTTTCCAGTAGTAAGGATTCGTCCAGTCGCGGAAGCGCTTCGTCTCCCGCGCCGCTCGCGCCCGGTAAGGATTCGCGAGACCGAATACGTCCTCCATCGCGTTCATGGACGCAAGAAAGGAATCGACGGATTGTCCTTGCTGTTTCCACTTCGTGCCGTGCATTTTGACCGGAACTCCGTAGACGGGTACGATGTAGTGGATGTCGTCTCGAAGGCCCCTCTTGTCGAGAAACTTCATCACCGGCTGCCGGATTTCTTCCTCGAAGCGCGCCCATGTAATTTCGGAGTTGCCGGAATTGGCGAGATCGTCGTCGCAGCATAGCTTGATGTGGAGCTTCAGGATGTTTTTCTTCGGAATGCCCCGCTTCGAAGCGTAGTATTCGCCGACGTAGAGGCTTGCGCCCTTTCGGCCCGTGCCGGGTTCCGGCATCGCGTCGTCGTTAACCAGGATGAGAACGGATGACGGATCTTCGGCCCCGCGCGAACATCCAACCATACAGAGGAGCGCCGCGAGAACCATCCGGCCGACGGTCATGCTCTCAGTGTACAATGTGGGCCTCATGAGAACTCTCTTCCCGATCCTGCTCGCGTCCGCGGCCGCTCTGGCGCTCGAACGTCCAGGCGTCGAATTCAAGATCTTCCAATTCCCGGCCAACGCGATTCCGCGCATTGACGGCAATCCGCAGGATTGGCAGATGGTCCCGGAATCCTACGCGATCGGCGGCGACGAGCTCGTGGACACGGTCAACAAGACGAAACGCGACAAACGCGATCTCGACGTCAAGGTGAAGGTGGGCTGGGTGGAAGGCCAGAATCGACTCTACTTTCTCTATGAGGCGTCCGACGATTACTGGGACTTCTCGCGCACCGATTTGCACAACGACATCTTTGAAGTCGTGGTTGACGGCGATTTGTCCGGCGGTCCGTTCATCAAGCAAATGCACCCGTACGATAAACTCAGCCAGGAGGACGCGCACTTCCTGTTCCACGGCGTCCACGCCCAGAACTACCACATCTTCACTCCGGCGCTTGGAAAGGACTGGTCGATGGTTTGGGGTTGCCAGCCTTGGATCAAGAATCTGCCGTACGCGAACGCGGCCTACTCGTACAACTTCAAACCGGGCGAAAGTGGAAAGTTGACGCTCGAATTCTGGATCACGCCCTTCGATTACGCGGGCTGCGACGGTCCCGGGCGGGCCGTGGAGAGCCAATTGCGGGAGAATAAGGTGATCGGAATGTCGTGGTCGGCGCTCGACTACGACGACGTCAATGCGAAAACCTACAAAGGGTTCTGGAATCTTTCACATAAGACCTCGATGTACGGCAACGCCTCCGATCTGGTGGCCTTCCGGCTGATGCCGGTCGAGGCGAAATTCCGGCCGGCGCTCGATCCCGATTGGTCGTTTCAGGTGTTGGACATGAACCGGCGCCTGGTGGCGTTTCAGGACCGCACCTATGGAAAAGTGACGTCGCGCAAGTGGGATTTCGGCGATGGCGCGTCTTCAGCCGAACAGCACCCCCTGCACACCTTCCCGAAAGCCGGCGAGTACGTGGTGACGCTCGAAGTGGAAGGGCCGGACGGCAGGGCGCGGCGAACCAAGGTTTGGGATGTCGTGATGAAGTAAGCAGCGCCAGGCGTCGGGTGACGGCTACTGTTGTGAGCGCCGCACCAACCCGTCCACTACGACGATCAGCGCGTTAAGGCGCTCGGCGCCCTCCGTTTGCGCCGCGGCAAGCTTGTCCATATTCTCGGTAAGACCCAGCATCGCTCTGCCTAGCGAGACATTGATCTGCGCCTGCTGCTCGCGAAATTCTTTCATTCCGCCCCGCAACTCTTCGATCCCGCCCCGCAACTCTTCAATTCCGCCCCGCAACTCTTCAATTCCGGCCCGCAACTCTTCAATGCCAGCGAACATCTTCGCCTGTTGATCGAGGAGGAATTCGATGGTTTTCTCGTGGTCCATTGCATTCAGGCTATCATGGGCTGGCGGGCCACCGCCCGGATCTCGCCGACGACGCCTTCGGCCTACTGCTGAGAGCGCCGCACCAACCCATCTACCACGACGATTAGGGCGTTAAGACGCTCGGCGCTCTCCGTTTGCGCGGCGGCAAGCGCGTCCATTCGCTGAGTTAGCTTGTCCATATTCTCCGTAAGCCCCAGCATCGCTCTGCCTAACGAGACATTGATCTGCGCCTGCTGAAGATTGATCTCCGCCTGTTGACGATTGATCTCCGCCTGTTGCTCGCGAAATTCACCGATTCCGGCCCGCAACTCTTCAATCCCAGCGAACATCTTCGCCTGTTGATCGAGGAGGAATTCGATGGTTTTCTCGTGGTCCATTGCCTTCAGGCTATCATGGCCGGCGGGCCGCCGCCCGGATCTCGCCGATGTCGGCTTCGGCCTACTGCTGAGAGCGCCGCACTAACCCATCTACCACGACGATTAGGGCGTTAAGACGCTCGGCGCCCTCCGTTTGCGCGGCGGCAAGCCCATCCATGCGCTGAGTTACCTTGTCCATATTCTCCGTAAGCCCCAGCATCGCTCTGCCTAACGAGACATTGATCTGCGCCTTCTGCTCGCGAAATTCACCGATTCCAGCCCGCAGCTCTTCAATTCCGGCAAACATCTTTGCCTGTTAATCGAGGAGGAATTCGATGGTTTTCTCGTGGTCCATTGCCTTCAGGGTATCATGGCCGGCGCGCGGTACCCTTGGAACCTGGTGTGGGGCACGCCGCTCCGGCCCGTTCTCCCCAGCGCCAGCGGGCAGCCTGAGCGCGCCTCACACGCGCAGTTCGTAGCCTAAGCCCTGCATGCCGCCGATAATCGCTGCGCGAATCGCGCCCACGTCCTCCGACGCCAGCGTCCGCTCCGGAGATCCTACCCGCAGCCGGAAGGTAACGCTCTTTACCCCTTCCGGAAAAGGAGGTCCGGTGTACTGTCGCACGAACTCCACGCTCTCAGCCAGGGGGCCCGCAAACCCCGCAACCTTAGCCCGCACATCGCCCATATACTCGCGTAGTCCGGCGAGCACGGACAAGTCGAATTCGCTCGACGGATACTTTCCCGGGGCCGCGTACTTTGTCTCGCCTCCGCTCAGCCCCCCCACTTTCCTCAGGTCAAGGTCGAGCACCGCCGCCCGCCCGTCCAGCTCCATGGATGGCCCGAATTCGAACAGGCGGCCCAATGTCTCGCCCCGCCACACGACTTCCGCAGCGCGCACCGGATGCTCGAAGTTTCGCGCCGCCGCCGGGCGGATCTCCGAGCCCGGCAAAATAGTCTCCGCGGCGTGCTTCAGCTCGAAGAGCCCAGGCGAGCCGTCGCCGCGGCCGTAAACCGCAGCCACCAGGTGCGTAACTTCGTCCGGCAGCCCTTCGGGTTGCTTGTGGATCTCGCGCCCAATCTCGAACAGCCGGAAAGTGTCGAAATATTTGGCGTTTTCGGCTACATTCCGGCGGATTCCCGGCAGCAATGAAGTCCGCAACAGGCCCTGATCGGACGCGATCGGGTTCACCACCGCCAGATGTTCCGCCGCCGTGAAACCAAATCGCCCGATCTCCTCTTCGCTCACGAAGGAGTAGTTATACACTTCCGTGAAGCCTAACCCCGTCAAAATCGTCCGTAGCTCGCGGTGAAAAACCCGCTTGGGATCGGACTTCGGCGGCGCGGCGAGCACGGCGGGAGCCCGCGGGTCGATCGAAGAGTATCCAATCATCCGGCCCACTTCTTCCACCAGATCGTCCTTCACCGCGACGTCCTTGGTTGCGCGCCACGAAGGTACAGTCACGGCAAGTACTCCTGGCGAACTCTCCGACACTCCGAACTGCAAGCGCTCCAGTATCCCCCACACTTCAACCGCCGCGAGCGAACGGCCGAGCTTCCGCGCCAGCCAATTCAGAGGCAGGTGAATCACAGGCGCTGCCGCTGCGGGTTCCCGCTCATCCGCAACACCCCCGACGAGCCGAATTCCGGGCGAAAGCTCCGCGAGCAACGCCACGGCGCGCGCCAGTGCACGGGTCGTATTCTCCGGGTCCTGCGCCTTTTCGAAGCGCATCGACGCATCGGTTCGCAGCTTCAGCTGCGCCGAGGTCTTCCTCACGCTGGCGGCCTGGAAGTTAGCGCTCTCCAGGATGATGGACGTAGTGCGGCCCGTGATCGCCGTCGCATCGCCGCCAATGACGCCGGCGATCGCGATCGGACCGCTCTCATCCGCAATCGCCAGATTCGATTCGGCCAGCTCGTAATCTTCTCCGTTCAAAGCCCGCAAGCGTTCTCCGCTCTTGGCGGGGCGGATGAAGATCGTCTCTCCCGCGATCAGCTCGCGGTCAAAAGCGTGCGTCGGCTGGCCCATCTCCGCCATGATGAAGTTGGTGAAATCGACGATGTTGTTGATCGGATTCAGACCGATCGCCTCAAGACGGTACTGAAGCCAGAGCGGAGAAGGCTTGACGGTTACGTTCTCGAAAACCAGAGCGCTATAGCGGGCGCAGAGGCTGAAATCCGTAATCGACACGCCGATTGCAGGCCTGCCCGTCGGCAGCAGGTCCAACCGGACGGGATCGCGCAGCTCGGAGCCGAGAATCGCCGCCACTTCCCGCGCCATCCCATAGTGGCCCCACAGGTCCGGACGGTGCGTAATCGACTTGTTGTCGATCTCGATCACCGCATCCGGCGCGCACCGGTCGAGGCTCTCGCCATCGGCAAGGTCGATGATCCCGTCAGCGTCCCGGTTGATGCCGAGTTCCGCCCCGCTCGCCAGCATGCCATCGCTCTCCACGCCGCCGATGGTTTTTGCGCCGAGCGGCACGTACACGGTGGTTATTCCAGACCGGCAATTGGGCGCTCCGCAGACGACCGTTTTCGGGCCGTACCGCTCCGTCTCGACGAGGGCCTTACGGCAATGCCCGCCAGGCATTTCTTCGACCGACGCCACTCGCGCCAGGCAGGCCGCGGCCAACAACTCGCCCGCCGGCTCTATGCCTTCGCATTCGGCGGTTTTCATCGTGATCAGGCGCTCGAGATCCCTCGCCGAGGTCGCCCGTGGAACGTTGGTAAACTCCCGAATCCAATTGAAGGAGAACTTCAAACAAACACCCTATCCTATTGTATTAAAATTGGTTTAGAAATCTAAGACTGCCGCTCTGAAGCTGCCGGATGTCGTCGATTCCATAGCGCATCATCACCAGGCGTGTCAGACCCAGGCCGAAGGCGAAACCGTTCCATTCCTCCGGATCGATGCCGCTCATCCGGAGCACGTTCGGATTCACCAGACCGCACGGCAACAGCTCCACCCATCCACTTTGCTTGCAGACCGGGCAACCGGGTCCGCCGCAGAGGAGACACTGAACATCCAGTTCAAAGCCCGGTTCGACGAACGGGAAGAAACCCGGCCGCAGACGCACCGTCACCTCGCGCCCGAAGATACTGCCGAGCAGCGTTTTCATGAAGTAGATCAGGTTCCCGACCGAGACGTCGCGGTCGATCATCATCCCTTCCAACTGGTAGAAAGTGTGTTCGTGGGAAGCGTCCACGCTCTCGTTCCGGAAGGCGCGCCCAGGCGCGATCATGCGCAGCGGCGGGCCAAGCTTTTCCATGCCGCGCACCTGAACGGGCGAGGTGTGGGTTCTGAGAACATGCCCGCCTTCGACCCAGAATGTGTCCTGCATGTCGCGCGCCGGATGGTCGGCCGGGATGTTAAGCGCGTCGAAGTTGTGGTATTCCGTCTCAACCTCAGGCCCGTCGAGCACGACGAAACCCATGGAGATAAACAGGTCCTCAATCTCGGTCTGGATCTTTGTCACCGGATGCAGACGGCCGCGGGGAATGCCGGCCGAAGGCAGCGTCAGGTCCAGCCACTCCGAATCGAGGCGGGCTTTGAGCGCCGCGTCCTCGAAATGGCGCTTTTTCGCGTCGAGCGCCTCCTCGAGTTGCTGCTTGACGGCGTTCAGGAGCTTGCCGATACGGCCGCGTTCCCCCACCGGTACCTTACCCATCTCCTTGCTCGCCTGGGCCAGCGTCCCCTTGCGGCCTAGCGCGTCCACGCGCACCGCTTCCAACTCCTCTAGCGATTGGGCGCCGGCAATCCGCAGGCGCGCGCTCTCTTCGAGCGCCGATAACGTGACTTCGAGCATGTGAGCTAGGCTCTAGCGGGCACGAACGCTTCCGCCGTCACGCCGAGCTCCCAGCCGAGATGATTCAGATAAAACACGAGAGGCGCTTCCGGAAAAACGCCCCGAAACTTCTCGACGCAGCGCTGCTCCCAGCCTTCGGTGAAATACGGCTTCGCATCCATATCCTTGTTGAAGAATCCGTTCTCGTGCGGAACGCCAAGGAAATCGAGCACGGCGGCAATCATGTCCATGCGCGAAATGAGCACGGCTTGCGCCAGATCGGCGGCGAACTCTTCGTCGCGCTCGCCGATGCGCGCCCACAACCTCGGAACGGCCTTTTGCAGGCTTTCGGTATTGATCTTGGCTAGGTGGCAGCGGGTCTTGAATCGCTCGTAGACCTGGTAGGTCTTGAGTTTGCCGATCGAGATCGAGCCGAGAAGCCGGGCGAAAGAATCCTGCCCCAACGCCAGGAAGACATCCGAGAGCTGCATCAGGCTCAGGTTAACACAGCGCGGCATGGCCGCGAACGGAGCACGTGGAAAGCCGGCCGGACGAATGCCGGAAGGCGGGCTGGGCGTAGGCCGCCGCCAGAAAGAGGTACTCTCGCCAGGCGCGCCTAATTTATTTCCGCGAGCATCCTCCGGGCGAGCGTCGAGTCCGGATTGTACTCGAGCGTCTTCCGGAAGGCCGCTTTCGCCTCCTCGAACTTTCCCAGCCGCGCGAGCGCCACTCCGAGGTTGATTCCCGCTGTCTCAGAGCCTTCGTTGCGACTGAGGGCGTCCGCAAAGCAGCGCGCCGCGTCCGCGAGCCTGCCCTGCTTTGCGTAGAGGATGCCGAGGTTTACGGCCGCATTCACAAGTGATGGATCGAGTTTCACCGCCCGCTCGTAACTCTCGATCGACCGTGCCGCGTCTCCCTTGCGATCGTAGAGCGACCCAAGCTGCGCGAGCGCTTCAGGGTCGTCCGGATTTGCCTTTTGAAGCAGATCGAGCGCCCGCCGGTGCTGGCCGATCTCGGCGTAGGCAAGGCCAAGTTCCCGGGGGTCCTCCGACTTGCCCCAAAACGAGACCAGCGTATCCGCCGCGGACGCAGGCGGGCCGGGAGCGACTCCAGGCCTGCGTGCAATTTCATGATTCGTGTAAGCGACGTGGCCGACGTCGGCGGTTGGGTTCTTCGGCATGTGGCAGGAGACGCAATCCGGTCCCTTTCCGCAACCGCCCCGCTCGTGGCACCCGACGCATTTCGCGCGGAAGTACGCGGCGCTCGCCGCCGGAGCCGGCACCGAGTGCGCGTCGTGACAAGTGCCGCACCAGAGCTTCTCGCCGCTCGCTTTCCTGCAAGCGCTGCGGGCCAGCGTTTCGTAGTGGCTCGTAACCTTGAACTTCGACGTGGGGCGCACGAAGGAGACGACATGGCTGGTGAGCGCATCGCCCGGCCGGTACGTGAGCAGCCCGCGCCCGGCCCGCGCAATACGCGCGTCGCCCGTCAGATGGCACTGGGCGCATACGCTTTCCCGGCGAAGGGAATCGAGCTTCGCGGGATTGACGATATCGCCCTTGGGCGACGCAACATGCTTCGCTCCCGGCCCGTGACAGCGCTCGCAGCCGATACCGGCTTCAAGAAACGGCTCGTCTTTGTACCGGTTCTCGGCGCCCGCGATGTGCTGCAGCCGCCCGGAATGGCATTGCAGGCATTTCGTCCCGATCGGACGAGTGAGCGCCGCGTCTTTCGAGAACTGGTAGCCGGGCGAGATGTCCCACTTCGCCGCTTTCGAATAGTAGGACACAGGAGACTGGAATAGGAACCCATTGATCGAAGTGAGGTAGCTGCGGCCCGCCGCGCCGGATCCGACAAAGAAGTCGAGCTTCCGCTTGCCGCTCAGTTCTCCGCCCGTGCGCGTGAACTCGAGCGCCATTTGATTGGCTTCTCGGGACACCCGGTATTCGACTCCCGAGCGTTCGTGAAGGAATTTTGCCCGATCGAGGCTTTCACGGAAGCCGCCCTCCCCGGGTCTGCCGGAGCTGACGGCCATCGGCGTGGCGAAGTAGCTCTTGTAGATGGCGGAATGGCAGGCCGCGCAGGCTTTACTTCCCGCGTACTCCTCGCCCAGTGCGGGCAGGAGAAGGACGAACAAGGCTAGGGTTAGTTTAGCCGGCATCACCTTAGATACATGCTACACTGCCGCCAGTGGCCGCATTTGATAACGAACTCGTCCGAATCGTCGAGGGCCTGAACCGGGCCACCCGGCAGCCCGCCGCGCAACCCCTGCCTTCGACGCAATCCCTCGACCGTCTGCTCGCGTTCGCGGCGCAGCAGAACGCATCCGATCTGCTGCTCGTGGCCGGTTGCGGCGTCGCGCTGCGGATCAACGGATCGCTCGCCCCCGCCACCGGGCCGGCGCTTTCAGCGGAGGACATTCGCAATCTGGTTCTGCCTCTCCTCGACGCGGGCAGGCTGCAGGAGCTGCAATCCAGCAAATCGGTCGATCTCTGTTTCGTTCGCGAACAGATCGGCCGCATTCGCGCGAATATTCATCAGCAGCGGGGCACCCTCGCCGCCAGCATGCGCCTTCTGCCCGCGCGGATTCCGACACTCGAATCGCTGCACCTGCCGGCGGTGCTGGGCAAGATCGCCGAACGGAAGCAGGGCCTGGTTCTGGTAACCGGGCCGACGGGCTGCGGAAAAAGCTCCACACTCGCCGCGCTGATCGATCAGATCAACACCAGGCGCCGCGATCACATCGTGACCATTGAAGATCCGGTTGAATACCAGCACCCGAACCGGAATTCAATTGTCGAACAGATTGAAGTGGGCCGCGACACGCCGGACTTCGTTCACTCTCTGCGCGGCATCCTGCGGCAGACCCCCGATGTGATCCTGGTGGGCGAAATGCGAGACCCGGAAACGATCGCGACCGTGCTGACCGCGGCTGAAACGGGGCACCTTGTGTTCTCGACGATGCATTCGAACGATACGTCGCAGGCGGTCTCGAGGATACTCGATGCGTTCCCGTCGGGTAATCAGCCGCAGATCCGGCAACAGTTGTCTTTGGCGCTCCTTGCGATCGCCGCGCAACAACTGGTCCCGGGCGCGGACCGCGTGGCAAGATACCCGGCGGTCGAAGTGATGGTGGCGACCGACGCGGTTCGAAACCTCATCCGAAAGGGCGACGATCATCAACTCCGCTCTCAGATCTCGGTGGGCCGCGCCGACGGCATGATGACGATGGAGCAGTCGCTTGCCGAACTTGCCAGATCGGGACGCATCCTTCGCGAGACCGCGTTCGGCCACTGCTTCCGTCCGGAAGACCTGCGCCGCTATCTGGACGGCTGACGGGCGCTCCCGAAGGCGGCGTCGTTCAGTTCGGCAACGACATCGCTTGAAGCGAGCCCCTGGCGGCGCGCGACTATCTCAATCGCACAGTCGTCGCAGATATCGCGAAAGCCGAAGCGCTCGAACACCTCCACGGTCGCGGGATACTGCCGCTTTACGTCTCGAATTACCATCGAAGAACGAATCAAATCGTCGAACCGGAACACGCTCACCCCCGAACGGAGCGTAAGCATTTTGCGTGCCAGTTTCAGGCTATGTCCGGGCGCACTCCGGATAGCAGCCCAGAATGCGCAGGAAGTCCGACGTCTCGCGGAGGTGGTTGAGCGCGTTCCTCGGAGCCGGGTCGTCCATGTGACCCAGGAAGTCGACGTAGAACAGGTACTCCCAGGGCTTTCCGCGCAGCGGGCGGGACTCGATCTTGGTGAGACTCAAGTCGCGGAGGGCCAACGCGCTTAGGGAACGGAACAGCGCGCCGGGCGCATCGTGAGTCGTGAAGACAAGAGAGGTCTTCCATTTTGTGCGTCCGCCTCGGGGTTTCCGCGCCTCGCGCGCCGCTCGATCAGGCTGCCGGAGCAGGAAAAAGCGCGTGAAGTTCTCCCGGTCGTCCTCAATCGAACGCCGCAGGATACGCGCCCCGTAGATCTCGCTTGCAGCCACGGAGGCGATGGCGGCGGCATCGCGCAGCCCTTTCTCCATCAGCATCTTAACGCTGCCCGCCGTGTCGTAGAAGATCTCGCGCTCGAACCCGGGGTTGGCGGCGAAGAACTTCAGGCATTGGTTGAGGGCCACCGGATGCGAGTAGATCTTCCCGATGTCCTTATAACGGACTCCGGGAGCGGCAATCAGATTATGCACGATGCGCACGCGGGTTTCAGCGACGATCGGCAGATCGTTATGCAGAAGGTGGTCGTAGTTTTCGTGGACGGAGCCGTGAAGCGTATTCTCGATCGGGACCACGGCAGCGGTGACTTCACCGTCCTTCAGCCTTTTGAAGACATCCTCGAAGCGGGCGCAGGGAACCACCTTGGCTCCGGGCAGCAACTGGGCCGCGGCAATCTCGCTGAATGCCCCCCGCTCGCCTTGAAAAGACGCCTTCTCGAAGGTTCTACTCATTCCGCACCCGAGGTCTTATCGTCATCCGCCGGCCCGTCCCATCGGCGCGCGCCCTCGACGGGCAACCCGAGCAGGTCCATCACACGGTCCACGCTCTGATCGACGATGTCCATGACGGTTTGAGGGTTCGTGTAGAATCCGGGAATAGGCGGCGCGATGATGGCTCCCATCTCCGCCAACTGCGTCATTGTGCGCAAATGCCCAAGGTGGAGGGGGGTCTCCCGCACCATGAGAATGAGTTTTCGACGCTCCTTCAGAGTGACGTCGGCCGCCCTGACCAGCAAATTCGAGGTGATGCCGCAGGCGATGGCGGACATAGTGTGTACCGAGCACGGGGCTACGACCATGGCGTCGCTCCGGAACGAACCACTGGCAAGCCGGCAGCCTATGTCCTCGACGCGGTAGGTAAAGGTTGCCAGCTTCCCGAGATCCGCGATTCTCTTTCCCGTCTCGAGAAAGAGCGTTTTTTCCCCGGAGCGGCTCATTACCAAGTGAATTACAGCCCCCGGCACGCCGCGGAGCCTTTCGAGCAATCGAATTCCGTAAACTGAACCGCTTGCGCCACTTACGCCGACAATGACATTCACTCCGGACCTTTCTTGTTCCGCAATCAGAACAGATTCCATTCACGCCTCTTGATCCCAGTACTACCTACGGATATAATCCAAAGAAGGCGTCCGATTTGTACGTCGAGCTTGCGGAACCACCGATGTCAGCACTTCCACCAAGAGTCGGGGACAGCACCCGCGAACAAAATCTTACCATGGACGCCGGACAGAAACTGAAGCGCGCCCGGGAGCGGCTCGACCTTCGGTTTCGCGACATTGTGGAGGCCAGCCAAAAGATCGCGGAAATCCACAAGAACGCCGACCATCTGATAGCGCTCAGCCAGTTATCGGCGATCGAGAACCATGGCTTGGTTCCGAACATTTACAGGATCTACTCGCTTTGCGTGATCTACCGGCTGGACATTCTGGAGGTGCTCGAATGGTACCGTGTTCCGATCGCATCGCTTCCCGCCGACGCGGCTCAAATCGCTCTTGAGAAGACTCATCTTATAGGCTTCCGATCTACGGAGCACTACGAGGAAGTCCAGATCCCAATCACGCTCGATCCGGGACTCGACCTAAAGCGCACCACCTTTTTGAGCCGGATGATCCAGAGATGGGGCAAGTTACCGCTCGCGCTGCTGAGCGGGGCCGACGTCAAAAGCCACCGCTACGGGCTGATCGGGTCGGAAGACTGGTCGATGTACCCCCTTATCCAACCGGGTTCGCTGGTCCTGATTGACGACACGATCCGGAAGATCTCGACAGGAGGATGGACAAACGAATTCGAGCGTCCGATTTACTTCTTCGAACACCGCGAGGGCTACGCGTGCAGCTGGTGTACCTTGGCGGAGAACCAACTGATCCTGCAGCCCCACCCCGCGTCAATGGTCGCAATGAAGATCTTTGCCTACCCTGCCGAGATTGAAATGATCGGGCAGGTCACGGGAGTGGCTATGCGTCTCGATCAGGGGAAGAGACCCCATACTGGTTCTTGAGAAGCTCCAACAAGACCTCGAAGTCGGACGAGTATAACTCGATTTCGGCGGATCTGGCTTTGGCGGGAGCCAGATTGCGATAGGGCTTTAGTTGAATCCAATTCTTCAGGATTTCCCGGTGGTCCCCCTCCAGGTCCGAAAGATAGGTGTCGAGGTCCGCCTTCTGCGCCTCGATGCCGAATCTGAGCCAGTCCGCGAAAGTCTGGCTGTGGCTGCGCCGCAACGCCAGGTCCGCCTCGGTCTCGCCGAACGTCTGGGAGAGTCCGTAGTGCTCATAGGCGCCGCTGTTTACGTTTCGCAGGGAATTCAGATAGACGAGGCGGCCAAAGGTGGTCGGAATTCGCGAAAGCGTGTTGCGCCAAAGGTTTGAGACTGCGCCGCGCTCAAACTGCACTGCCTTCCCTCCGTTGGACATACGTTGCCACTCCCGCCACCTTAGATTCTACAATCAAGTCGGCGCGTGCGGCAAATTGCCCCCCCCTCCTGTTCTGATTTCAGAAAATTTTCTCCAATCCGTACTGAACTTCAATGCCGGCCGTTACTCTGGATTTGTGCCCGCTTTAGCGAAGTTGTACTAAAGGATTCCTATCAATGACGATTAGAAAACTGTTCCTCATCGCATTCTTTACTCTTACTCTTACCGCGACCAGCAAGACCCAGGGTTGGGATCCGTGGCCGGACTGCTTTCCGTGCCCCGACGACGGACCGCGAAGCGAAGCCGTCTCGCAGCCCTAAACCGATAGCCCGAAAAAACACAGGACAAAAGGAAAAACAGACATGATCCGCAAAACTTTTCTCATCGCACTTTTCGCTCTGACGTTCGCCGCCACCAGCAAGACCCAGGGTTGGGACCCGTGGCCGGACTGCTTCCCCTGCCCCGACGACGGTCCTCGCACCGAAGCCGTCTCGCAGCGTTAACCGGTAGCAGAAAAAGCACAGAACAAAAGGAAAACTGAACATGATCCGCAAAACGTTTCTCATCGCACTTTTCGCTCTGACGTTCGCCGCCACCAGCAAGACCCAGGGTTGGGATCCGTGGCCGGACTGCTTCCCCTGCCCCGACGACGGTCCTCGCACCGAAGCCGTCTCGCAGCGTTAATCAGTGACCAGTGACGAAAGGAAAACAGACATGATCCGTAAAACTTTTCTCATCGCGCTTTTCGCTCTGACGTTCGCCGCCACCAGCAAGACCCAGGGTTGGGACCCGTGGCCGGACTGCTTCCCCTGCCCCGACGACGGTCCTCGCACCGAAGCCGTCTCGCAGCGTTAATCAGTGACCAGTGACGAAAGGAAAACAGACATGATCCGCAAAACGTTTCTCATCGCACTTTTCGCTCTGACGTTCGCCGCCACCAGCAAGACCCAGGGTTGGGATCCGTGGCCGGACTGCTTCCCCTGCCCCGACGACGGACCTCGAACCGAAGCCGTCTCGCAGCGCTAAACACTGACCGTATTTTCGCAGGCACGATGGGACGACCTGATGTTGGAGCTCGTGTCCTCGAAGCCGTTGCCGCTGGAGCGAAAGCCGCCAGCGCCCGTCACACCCTAGTATAACGTTTCATTAAACCATGAACTAATAGATCTGTTTCCTGGTATGCTTGGGCATGGCAGGCAAATCTAGGCGATCCAAACTGGTTTTGACGGATGAAGATCGGACGGAATTGGAGCAGTTGTCGCGGTCGCGCACGCTGCCC
>CAMDED010000125.1 GCA_945893365.1 Candidatus Sulfopaludibacter sp. SbA3
GTCCAGCACGGTTCAGTTCTCCGGCAATGCTTACTTCCGCTACATTCGCACGCTCACTTTGAATGGCGATATCAACGATGACTCGCTCGACCAGTCCGTCTATCAACCGAGCGTTGCTGAACGTGCGGCGTTGACTGCGGGGGGCTACACGGGATTTCCCACCGCCGGCGAGACTGCGGCCAACACGCCGTTCCCCTTCTGGCGCTGCATCGCTCAAGGGCTATTGCGCGACGAGCCAGCGGAAAAATGTAATGGGCTATTGAATCGGTCGGGAACGCATCAGAGAAATTACGGATTGTCCGGCCAAGTGAGTTGGTTCGGCTCGATCGGCTCCTACCGCAATCAACTCACCGTGGGCGCCGGCTATGACGGCAACAGCGTCGGGTTTACCCAATCCAGCGAGCTCGGGTATCTCAATCCAGACCGTAGTGTGACCGGCATCAGAGCCTATGCGGATGGCGTAACGGGAGGCGACGAGGACGGCGTGCCCTTCGATACGCGAGTGGATCTGTCGGGCCGGATTCACAGCGAAAGCGTCTACGCCACCGATACGATCACGTTAGACAAGCTGAGCCTCACGCTGTCGGGGCGTTTCAATCATACGTCGATCGACAATCGCGATGTCCTGAATCCCATCGCGGGCGTTGGTTCGCTGACCGGAAAACACACCTTTGATCGCTTCAACCCCGCGGCCGGAGCGACCTACCGCGTCGCGGGCGCCGTGAGCCTTTACGGAAGCTATACCGAGGGCAACCGAGCGCCCACTTCGATAGAGCTTGGCTGCGCCGATCCGAATTCGCCTTGCAAGCTGCCGAATGCACTGGCAGGCGATCCACCCTTGAAGCAAGTCGTGACACGGACGGTGGAAGCCGGGGTCCGCAGCGGTCCCGAGAGCAAGCTCCAGTGGAGCGCCGGCTGGTTCCGGGCAGGCAATCGCAACGACATCCTCTTTGTCGCCTCGGAGCAAACCGGGTTCGGATACTTCAAGAACTTCGGCAAGACGCTGCGCCAGGGAGTCGAACTTGATCTCAATGCACGAATCAAGCGTGTCAACATCGGCGGCGGCTACACCTTCCTCGACGCAACCTTCCAGAGCGAGGAGGAAGTAGCCGGGGCGGGCAACAGCAGCAACGAAGAGGCGCAACGGATCCCGGGCACGGAGGGAAATATCGAGATCAAACCGGGCAATCGCATTCCTCTCATCCCGCAACACATGCTGAAGGCCTATGCGGACGTCCAGGTCACTTCAAAGTCTGTCGTGGATCTTGGATTGTTCGGCGTCTCGAGTTCCTACGCGCGAGGCAACGAGAACAATCGGCACAAAGCCGACGGAACGTACTATCTGGGCCCCGGTAAATCGGGCGGCTACGCGGTCGTGAACTTTGGAGCGCGTTACCAGGTGCATCCGCGCGTCGAGCTATTTGCGCAGGTAAACAACCTGTTCGATCGTCAGTACCACAGCGCCGCTCAGTTAGCTGCGACGGGGTTCACGAGCACGGGAAACTTCATCGCGCGGCCCTTCCCGGCAGTGCAGGGTGAATTCCCGTTGGTCAACGCCACGTTCTTTGCGCCGGGGGCGCCGCGGGGTGCTTGGGGCGGGATTCGGTTTCGACTTTGACCCAGAACGCACTATGCCGCGATGGAACAAAATGGCTAGCTTGAACAAGGGTGGAGCACCGCAGATCTGGCGGTGCTGCTCGAAAGCTTACAATGTTAATCTGGCCGGTACGATGATGACGAGTTGCATGTCGAGTCCTGAAAGTGCGGCGTATGCGCGGCTGTTCGCCGACCGGGGATTGCCCTTCCTGGGGCAGAAACTCGCGCCTCCAGGTTTCTTTTGGCGGGATAGCAACGCTACAGCACCGGCGTCCAGGAACCCTAATACGCAGACTGCCTTAACTGGAGTCGACAACATCAAACTGCGACTCCCTCTCTGTTTGCGGGGTTCGCATGCGAGGAGCCTATGAACTGTTTCCCCCGTCTGGCACGTCAGGTGGCCTGTTTGGTTTTTATTGCTTCGGTTTGCGCTCAGGAGGGGCCGGACTCCGTCCTGCGAGGAACCAAACAATTCCAAATGAAAGCGCTCGTCTCCGGGCTGGCTGGACCCTGGGAACTCACATGGGGCCCCGACAACATGTTGTGGGTCACCGAACGCACAGGGAAACGCGTTACGCGCATAGCCCCGGCCACCGGCGAACAAACTGTTGCCATTACCATCGAGGAAGTCTTTGCGCCCGGCGGCCAGGATGGGCTCCTGGGCATGGCATTGCATCCGGAACTCCTGAAGGGAACAGGCAACGACTATGTGTACGTAGCTTATACCTATATCGACAAGGAAAAAGGAGCGGATCCGGAGGTGGCTGATCCGGCGAGTCCGTACCGCTACCTATACGGCAAGATCGTGCGCCTCCGGTACAATGCGGCCAAAGCAACATTGTCCGACCCGGTAGATGTGATCACGGGATTGCCGGCCAGTGACGACCATAACGGCGGACGATTGAAATTCGGCCCTGAGAAGAAGCTGTTCTTCACCGTTGGCGATCACGGCCATAATCAGTTCGGGAATTTCTGCCTCTCGATCGACTCTCAGCGGCTGCCCACGCGAAAAGAAATTGCCCTGCGGAACTACGCGTCCTATGTGGGAAAAACTCTGCGGATCGATTTGGATGGTTCGATACCCTCCGATAATCCCAAACTGAAAGGCATCGTCAGTCACGTGTATACCTACGGACATCGTAATCCGCAAGGGCTGGACATAGGCGTGAATGGAATTATGTACTCGTCTGAACACGGGCCAAAGACCGACGACGAGATCAACATCTTAACGTCAGGTTCCAACTACGGATGGCCGCACGTGGCGGGGCTCAAGGACGACAAGGCTTACCAATATGCCATATGGGCAAAGTCACGTACGCCTTGCGCCCAGCTGAAATACGATGATCTCGCGATCCCTTCCTCGGTGCCGCAGCGTCGGGAGTCGGACTTCCGGAAGCCGTTTGTCAGCCCGCTAGCGACCATGTTCACAGTGGGGACCGGGTTCAACTTTGCGGATCCAGCTTGCAAAGGCGTCGACTTCATTTGTTGGCCGACGGTCGGCGTTTCGGGCGTGGAGTACTATGAATCGAAGGCGGCAGGCATTCCAGGCTGGGAGCATGTGCTGCTCGTAACTACCCTGAAGCGCGGTTCGCTCTATGTTTTACCGCTCAGTCCCGATGGAAAGTCCACGGCCGGCCATTTTTCGCGGTACTTCCAGTCCGAAAACCGCTTTCGAGACACAGCCGTGAGCCCGGATGGCAGGACAATCTATATTGCGACCGATCCCGGCGGCGTTGCCGGAGCGAATGACGCCGGCACAACCTCGACCATGGAGAATCCGGGCGCGATCCTCGCCTTTACCTATGCCGGCGAGGGTATGCCTGGAGCGGCGGAGCAAGCGCGCCCGGTAAGCGGGGTCAGGCAGCGAGATAAGGTGGCCAACGCCGCGCCGATCGTTGGGGGAGTGCCGCCACAATTCACGGAAGCGCAAGTAGCCAAGGGAAAGACAGCGTATAACGCTACGTGTGCGGTCTGTCACGGTAGCACGATGACGAACGGCTCTTACGGTACGCCTCTTGCCGGTGAGTACTTCAAGACCAAATGGTCTCACGGTAGTGTTCGCGCACTATTCGATCGCGCGCGATCGACCATGCCTCCATCGCAACCTGGCTCACTGCCGGCCGATACCTACGCCAATATCGTTGCATACATACTCCAGACCAATGGGTTTAAGGCCGGGAACGTTTCCCTGAAGGCTACCGGTGAGGGTCTCGAGAAGATGGTGCTCGAGTAGCGCGAATTCTTTACCGTCTTGTTCCGGCTCAGCTGGAAATGGAGAAGGCGTTCTTCCACTAACGTAAAGGAAAGAACGCATGAAGAAGCAACGAAGCACTACACGCCAGAAGAGAAGGTCGCCATTCTGAGGCGGCATTTGCTGGAGAAGGAGTCCATCTCGAAGCTGTGCGATGAAGTGGGACTCCAGCCGACAGTCTTCTATCGGTGGCAGAAGGAATTCTTGGAGAACGGGGCTGCTGCCTTCGAGCAGAAAGGACGCCCGAATCATTCCGCTGAGCAGGAGCGGATCGCTTACCTGGAGAAGAAGATCCAGACCAAGGATGAGGTCTTGGCAGAGCTGATGGCGGAGCGCGCCGCGCTAAAAAAAAGACATTGGGGAACTCTGACCGGGGCCAGGGTCCCGCACGATACGCGGGATCAGATCGTGGATTTCGTCCGACGCTGGTCGCAGAAGACCGAGATCGGCGCCGGGCGGTTCATCGGGTAGCTTGATATCACTGCCAGCAAATTCTACGACTGGCGGGCACGCTATGGCAAGGTGAACGAGCGCAACGGCTGGGTTCCCCGCGACTTCTGGCTGAAGGATCGGGAGAAGCAGGCCATCTTGGTTTTCATCTGAAGAATTCGCTGGAGGGCTACCGCCGGCTCACGTTCATGATGCTCGACGCAGACATCGTGGCAGTGAGTCCGTCCGGCGTATGGCGCGTGTTTGGGCAAGCTGGACCGTTGTCGAAGTGGAACGGGAATCCGTCGAAGAACGGCACGGGCTTTGAACAGCCGCTGGCAGTTCATCAACACTGGCACATCGACGTCTGGTACATCGACATCAGCGGGATATTCTACTACCTGTGCGCCGGGCGTCGGCAGGAGATCCACGCTGAGCGGGATCGGAAGCTGAAGGAGGCGCGAAGACAGCGGCAGATTCGTGGCCAGAGGGCTGCGTGAAGAACGAAGATGCCGATGAGCCATGCCCGGGAACGCGCCGCAATGTCGGCGTTATTCGCACCGCAAGCTGACAGACGGATCGATCCGTGTGGCTCGCCGTGCGGGAAAATAGGCCGCCAGCGCCGCGATGGCAATCAGCAACACCGAGACGGCGAGGTAGGCGGATGGTTCGGTTGCTGTCACGCCGAACAACATTCGTTGCATGATGCTGTTGAGCGCGAGTGCGCTGCCAATCCCTATCGCTATCCCGACGGAAGCAAGCGCAACAGCCTGGCCGACCACTGTACGCATCACATCGCGTCCGGCGGCGCCGAGCGCGATCCGGACGCCGATCTCACGAGTGCGGCGCGTCACGGAGAATGAAATTACTCCATAGATTCCGACGGCGGCAAGTAGAAGCGCCGTGGTTCCAAACGCCGCCAGAAGAAGCGCTGACATGCGAGGAGTTCCCACTGCATCCGAGACGTATTGCGCCATGGGGGTAATTCGCGAAATGGGCTGTGAGGGATCGGTTTCGAGTACAGCCTGGCGGAGTGCGGGAGCCAGGCGCGGCGGATCGGCGACCGTACGCACGGTAAGGATCATGTCTGCGATTGAGGCCTGGCGATACAGCTCGTAGAACTCTAGCTCGGCATCTTTCGTGAGCGATGTGAACCTCACGTCGCCCACAATCCCGACGATAGTAAGCCAGGATTGGCCCGTACCGAAGCGCTTCCCCAGGGGGTCGGTGTCGGGCCAGAAGCGCCTGGCCATGGTCTCATTGATGATGGCAATGCGGGGCGAGCCAGCGTCCTGCGAACTAAATTCGCGGCCGCGGACGAGGCGAATCTTCATCACGCGGAAATAATCGGGGTCGATGACGCGCCGCCAGAAGATCGGAGCGTCCTCGGGCCGCGGAGCCGGCTGCCCTTCGACTATGAAGTTGCGGCCCGTGTTCGATCCACCGAAGGGAATGAGGCTGACCATGCTTGCGGCCTGAACGCCAGGCATGACCCTAACCCTGTCCAGCAGGCGCTGGTAGAAAGCAAAGCGCTGCTCGGGTTTCGCGTATTTCGTTGTGGGCAGCGTGATCGACGCTGTGAGGACGCCGTCAGCATCGAAGCCCGGGTTGGTTGCCTGCAGGCGGAGTAACGTACGTGTCGTCAGAGTCGCGCCGATCGTGAGCAGCATGGCAATTGCTACCTCGATGACAACGAGCGCGCCGCGGAACCGATTGCGGGCGCGGCTCTCGCCCGCGGCGCTGCTCCCTTCCTTCAGCGTCTCAGAGATACGCGCCCGGAAGGCCGCCAATGCCGGTGCGAGGCCAAAGAGAATCCCGGTGAGTAGGGAAGCGAGAATCGCAAACGCGAAAACGCGGCCATCGAGCGACACTTCTTTGAGGAACGGGATTCGCTCAGGGCCATAACGCTGCACGAGTCGAGTCCCGGCGGCGGCCAGCGCGAGACCTGCGACACCGCCACAAAGACCGAGGATGACACTCTCAGTGAGTAATTGACGGAGGATTCGCCAGCGCCCTGCGCCCAATGCAGTCCGGAGCGCGATCTCGCGCTGGCGTACGCTCGCACGCACCAGGAGCAAATTGGCGACGTTCGCGCAGGCAAGCAGAAGCACCAGGCCGACGGCACCCGATAATACGAGCAAGCTGAGACGTACGTCGCGGACTGTGAAATCGCGCACTCGCCAGACCTGTGCGCCCATGCCTTTCATGTCGGCATATGCGGCTTCCAGCTGGCGTGAGACGGCGTCAATCTCAGCCTGAGCACGCTCGATAGGAACGCCGGGCCTGAGCCGCGCATAAACTCCCACGGAAGGCGATGGAGCCCCGCGCGTCCCGCGGGCTGTGCTGTGCGCCATCGGAACGTAGATGTCCGCCTTCCGATTCGGTAACGCGGACTCCACCGCACCAAACGCAAAACCACGCGGCAAAATACCGGTCACTGCGACAATCTCGCCATCGAGGTTTATGCTGCGG
This sequence comes from Candidatus Sulfopaludibacter sp. SbA3, assembly GCA_945893365.1. Lineage (GTDB taxonomy): Bacteria > Acidobacteriota > Terriglobia > Bryobacterales > Bryobacteraceae > SYKU01. Next base: position 6,749 of record CAMDED010000125.1, read on the forward strand.
CCGATGACGCTGGTGTTGCGGCCGAACCGCCGCTCCCACAGAGCATAGGAGAGAATCGCGGCTCTAGGCGCTCCCGGCCGGTCCTCTTCGGCCAGGAAATTCCGGCCCACGACGGGATAGATGCCGAGCATGGTAAAGAAAGTGGCGTTCACATGGAGAACGTCGACGCGCTCCGGGTCATTGCCGACCAGCAGGGTCGCCGAAGCGGGTGCGTACGCGGACATGGATTCGAATGAAGGGCTACCGGCTTTCCACTCCGCATAAGTACTGTATGCCGTGAAAGCATAGGCGAGATTGCGGCTTGGGCTATTGGCCCAGATCCAGACCAGCCGGTCGGGATCGGCAACGGGTAAAGGCTTTAACAGGACAGCGTAGACCACACTGAAAATCAGCGTGCTACCGCCGATACCGAGTGCCAGCGCGATGGTCGACAACACGGTCACGCTTGGGTTACGGGCGAGGATGCGCAGACCGAATCGAATATCTTGGAGCATCTAAATAGAGTCTAGTTCACAAGGGATCCCTCCGTCTCAGCCACGCTGCCGCAGACACATGTTCCAGCGACAAACCCGCCTTGTCGCCCAGCGTAAACCAATATCGGCCGGCCGCCCTGCGGCATCGGGCCCTTGAACCGCCTCTCCGAAAATTGGCCGAAACGAGCAGAATGTCGCCTCTACGAGGGTGCCCTCAACGCCCGCGACTTTCCCTAGCCAGTTTCGTTTGTCTGCTCTCTGTGATGGGTCTGAACCGGGGCCAATGTAACCTGATTTCCTTTTTGAAACCAGTGGTCCAATCGCCGCCACTACATCGGCGCTCTCCTCGAAACTGGCCTGCCGAAAATCGCTGTATAGTCCCTAACAGGGAACGCTCGCTCTCCATTTCACGCTGAACCAGCACAGTGTCACGAATCCAGTGACGTCAAGGAAGGGCTGTACTCGACGCTATCCGGGTCACTCCCGACAAAAAGAACTTCAGTCTGGTCTTCGGTGGTTTGCGCAAATGCTACGAAGCATCTCCACTGACCACAATCGATGCGCGCCTGCGTATCCGCCTATTTCCCTGGCAATGCGAACGCGACGTAGCCTTTGGGCAGGTCCGAACGAACCATCCGCGGTGTGCGGCCGCTTCCTCGGCGCCCACCCCCTGAGTTGATATCCGATGACGCCGGAACCACGAGGTATTGCCGTCCGTTGGCCTCGTACATAGCGGGGATGCCCTCGGAGCCGGCCGGCAACGTGGCAGTCCACAAGACCTTGCCCGTGTCTTCATCGAGTGCGCGGATCTTGCCGTCACTCGCCGCAATGAAAATCAGCCCTGTCGACGTCACGATCATTCCGTGATGTTCGGCCATGAAGGCGCCTGTGTCGCGAGCTCCCTCCGCCTCGGCTTCGGCATCCTGCCCCAACGGAACCTTCCACTTGATGGTTCCGGCGTTGAGGTCATAGGCCACAACCGACGACCAGGGCGGACCGATGATATAGGGCTGATTGGGATAAAGGCCCCAGTCGGTGTAGTAACGAACGCGAGGCGTCCGACTCCCCGGCGGATAAGCGGGGCCGCCGAGCGGCGTGTATTGATCTGCGTTCCCTTGGCGAATAATCAGTCCTCCCGGCGCTCCTCCGGAGGCTACAACCGGACCGCGAATTCCCGCCGTCTTTACGGGCGCCACTTCGGCAGTGCCAGCCGGCGGCTCAAGGGCGCCGAGATACTCGAAGAGTTGGTTGACGGCGGCATCATCCAGATCCCTAAAGGCGGGCATTTTTCCGCGTCCGTTCCGAACCGCAAGGCGGAACGAATCCAATGCGAGACGCTTTCCGATTGCGGCGAGCGGAGGTGGACCGGATCCGGAGCGCACGCCATTGACGCCATGACAGGCCTGACACCTTGCCTCATAAACAGCGCTGGCGCCGGTATCCGTGGCGCGTTTCGCAAGCGGATCTTCGAGACTCAATTTATAGATGGTTGGCCAATCCTGGGTATTGAGGTACATCAGGCCTTTGGTGGGATTCACGGCGCCGCTGCCCCAATTCGATCCCCCGCGCGCCCCGGGCAGCGAGATCGTCTCCGTCATTCCCGGCGGAGTAAAAAGCCCTTCGTTGCGCATGGCGGCAATTCGCCTCTTCCATGCGGCGCGCTCCTCGGGTGTGAGGATATATGGGTTCACATCGTCAGCCGTGATTGTCTGGCGCGCGAAGGGCGGTGGAACTGTCGGGAACGGCTGCGTAGGCCACGCCTCCTCACCCGGCATCAGACTTTTGGGCGCCGGCCGTTCTTCAATGGGCCATAAGGGCTTGCCTGTCACGCGATCGAACACATACAGAAATCCCTGCTTGCTGGACTGCGCCACGACATCCACGCGCTTTCCGTCGTGCGTCACCGTGAGCAACTGCGGGGCGGCCGTGGTGTCGTAGTCCCACAAGTCGTGTGAACCATCTGGAAATGCCACAAACGCTTCCCCGTGCGCGCGTCGAGCGCCACGAGAGAATTGGCGAACAGATTGGCCCCGATCCGGTCGGCCCCGTAGTAATCGTAGGTCGGAGATCCAGTGGGGCAGTAGGCGATTCCCCGCTTCGCATCGACCGTAATCTCGCCCCAGGTGTTCGCTCCCCCCGAGTATTTCCACGCATCCTTAGGCCACGTGTCATATCCGAATTCACCGGGATGCGGAATGGTATGAAAGGTCCAGACGAGTTTGCCCGTAATCACGTTATAAGCGCGAATATCGCCGGGAGGCGCTAGATAGGCTTCGCCGGGTGTCGACCCCAACAGGATCAAGTCTCCGAAAACGCGCCCGGGCGTGTCGGTTTGAATGCGATTGACGGTCTTGGGATCACGGCCCAGACCTTGCCTCAAGTCAACCAGTCCGTGCTTCCCGAACGTCAGAATCGACTTGCCGGTCCGGGCGTCGATCTCTTCGAGGTAGTCGTTGATCGCGAAGATCAGCCGCCTGTCTTTGCGGTTCTTGCTTTCCCAGTAAGCGATGCCGCGGGTTGTCAGACCGGGAAGGTTCGCATGGATCCAGATTTCCTTTCCCGTCGCTGCGTCCAACGCGACAAGCGAACTGTTCTTCGCCAACACGTACATGACGTTATCGACAACGATCGGATTGAACAGGTAGGGGTGGCCGTCTTCCGTGGGATAAACCCAGGCTACCTGCAACTGGCTCACGTTGGACTTGTCGATCCGGTCAAGTGCGATGAAATGGGACGAATCCGGTCCCCCGCCGTAATCCGACCACTGCTTATGGTTCTGCTCGGCTGCCCCCAACGAAACCATCATTCCCATTGCGAGCGACAGGAGGGCGGTCTTCAGGCAGCGGGCGAGGCCTGCGGGGTTAAGATTGAGCATGGATGTTTTCTTTTGCATGATCCTCTATTCAACTCATTTTCGTTATGGCACGCAAGACTCTCCGCCAGGTGGGAAGAGCGCATCAGCCGCTAGCGCTCGGGAGAATCGGGCGACGCAGCCCAAAAACAATAGTCTGAACGAAGCGGCATCGAAAGGAATATACAACCAGGAGGTCCGCGCCACGTGGAACGCCGCGACATCATCAAACAAGCACCCCTGATACTAACCTCGGCCACCGCCTTCGGCTTTCAAGCCAATTCGGCCGTCCGGTTCGGAATCATCGGGACCGGCGGGCGCGGCCAATACGTCGGCACGCTCATGGCCAAGGATCCGAACGCCCGCGTGACGGCGATCTGCGATCGTTATGCCGACCGCATTGACGGGGCCAAGACCAAAGTCCCCGGCGCCGACAAGGCCGCGGTCCATCGCGACTACCGAAGCCTGCTGGCCGACCCAAACGTGGACGCCGTGCTGATTGCCACGCCGGTCTTTCTCCATCCGGAGCATTTCGAAGCGGCCATCCTGGCCAAGAAGCACATTTATTGCGAGAAGCCCGCCGGCTCGGACGTCGCCGGGTGCAAGCGAATCCTGAAGGCGTGGGAGCGGCGCGACCCGTCCAAGCGGATTCAGTTCGGCTTCCAGCAGCGCTTCAGCTCGCAGTACCTCAAGGCGCGCAGCTACCTCGCCACGGGCAGGATCGGCGAGATGAAGCTGATGATGAGCTATTGGGTGCTCGGCTACTTGCCGCCGACCACGGACTCGGGCCAATATGCCGATTTGCCGCGAGAGGAGCAGCAACTGCGGCGCTGGTCGAGTTGGAACAAGCTTTCCGGAGGACCGATCGTCGAGCAGGATTGCCATGGCATCGACACGATCAACTGGTTTGCGTTGGACGTCCATCCGACTAGCGCGGTCGGCCGCGGCGGGCTGCGATTTCCGTTGGCTTACGGCGACTGGGGCACGGACCACCACGATGTGATCTACCAGTATCCGGGCGGACTCGAGGGTTGGCTCATCTCGATCAAGCATACTGCCGGGTATCGCGACGTCAAGGAGCAGTTCTTCGGATCCAAGGGGATGCTCGAGACCTCGCGCAGCTACATGAAGCTCCACGGAATGACGCCCGACGTGCGGTACAAGAGCGCCGACGATCTCCGCGACACCAGCCTGATGGAGAAAGAGGAATCGAAGGCGGACATAACTGGAGAGGCCACGGCGGCCTTTTTCAAGGGGATCCTGGCTGGTGAGACCTATGACATGACCAGGAGCGCGGTCGAAAGCACACTCACGGCGATCATGGGGCGGATGGCGATCGAAACCAGGCGCGAGGTCACCTGGGACGAGATGATGCGGTCCGCCTGAAGGAGGCCCGCGTGCTGCACTTCGCCGAAATCGCGTTGCAGGCCGTTGGTCTGCGCTCCAGGTGGGAGGGCGAGCACCGGCTTTCAGCAGTGGAGGCCGAGGTCGCAGCGCTCTTTCACGAGTTGCGCGCTCCGTTGCTTCGGTACGTGAACCACCTGGGGCAGTTTTGGCACAGTTGGAGCCAAAGTGGCGGGTTCAGAGGTTGGGAGCGTTCTTGAACGTCGCGCGACCCCTTGTATTCAGAAACCTGCTAACCGGGTTTTGGCGTCGCCGAACTCCGCGAGTTCGACGCCCATCCGATCCATGATGCTCAGGTACAGGCTACACAACTTGCGGTTGTCGTCGCCCGACTCGAAATAGTCGAGCGCTCTGCCTGTTTTCAGCGTGCCCCGCAGGCCGCCGATGGTAACCACCGGAACCTTCTTGTTGTCGTGCTTCGCCCCGGACCACATGTTCGACAGGAAGAGCAGGCAGCTGTTGTCCAACACGGTGCTCTCCCCTTCCGGCATTGCGTCCAGGCGCCGGGCCAGATTAGCCAGCTGGCTCACTTGGAAGTGCACTATCTTTTGATAGTCCTCCTCGGTGTCGTAATGGGAGGCGCCGTGATGCTGCTTGCTCACGCCGAGGAACGGATAGTAGAGCGCGGACAGGTCGCGGGCCAAGAGCAACGAGGCCACCCGCGTCTTGTCGGTCTGAAACCCAAGGGCGACAATGTCGCACATCAGGCGAATGTGATCGCGGATATCTTCGGGCAAGCCATCCTGCGGACGCTTCATCGCAAACAGCGGGCGCCCCGCGTCGCGAGCCCTATCTTCGGCCTTGTCCTTATCCGTTCTCATCCGCTCGATGCTGCGTTCGACCTCGCGGACGCTGGCGAGATACTCGTCCAGTTTGAGTTTGTCAGTGGAGCTGATCTTGCCGCTCAGCGCCAAGGCATGGTCCTTCACCCGATCCAACACGCTCGTGTTGCGCAGTCTGCCCCCGTTCTCGAAGAGGCTGTCGAAGGCCAACGAGGGGTACATCTCGTTGGGCACCGGCGATTCGCTGCTCTGCCACGAAATATGCGAGCTGTAGGCGTTCGAAAAATTCGATTCATGGAACCCTGTCATGGCCCGCTCACAGGCCAACACCATGCTGGGCTGGAGCGTCTCCTGCCCGATCCGGTTGGCCAGCACCTGGTCCATGGTGATGCCGCCTTGGATGATCGAACCCTTGCGGATCGGTACCCCAGACAACATGTTGCCGGTCATCGCCGGATGAATCCCCTGTCCTGTGGCCGCCTTGTTGAACAGGCCGTCAATGACGTTGATCTTCGCCTTGAGCGGTTCGAGCGGCGCCAGCGATTCGCTCAGTTCCAGCCCGGCGCCCGCCCCTTTAGCCCACCAACGGCCGGGACTGATGCCCGTGCCCATGAACAGCACGGCAAAGCGTTGGGGCTGCCGGGCGGTGGTGGCCGCCGAGGCTGAACCGATGCCGAAACCCGCCAGCGACTCCAGCCACGGCAAGGCCATAGTCACGCCGGCGCCGCGGAGCAAGGTCCTTCGGGATAACGCCTTTTCACGCTTTCGACGCACATCGTGCCGCTTGTTGATCATAGATCACCTCCCATTGGCCGTCAGTTGCTCGCGGCCGCGCTTGTTGAGAAATTGGCGACTTGTAACGATACTCTCAACTACTGTTTCAAAACAGCAACCGTCGCCGCCAAGCTTGCTGCGTACCTCCTGAATCAGTAGGTCGTCGGAGAGCGCCAGGCTGCGTCCCAAGGCATAGGCCAACAGTTTGCTCGAAAAGCCGCGGAGGAAATCGTCTTCGCGGTGGTTGCGAATGTACTGCCGGATTCCCTGCAATCCCTCTCCCTCGATGCCCCCCGGGAAGGTGGCCCGAGCGTCGACCGCGCGCCCGCCCAGATCGTGGCTGCGGCGCTGGCCGACCGGATCAAACGTTTCGAACGCCAATCCGAAAGAGTCGAATCGCGCGTGACAGGCGGCGCAACTCGGATTGGCCCGGTGCCGCTCGAGCATTTGGCGCAGCGGCAGGTCCATCTTGGCCTCATCGGCCGGCAACTCGGGGACCACCGGGGGCGGCGGCGGGATTTGGTCGCCCAGTACGTTCTTCGCAACCCAGTAGCCGCGCTTCACCGGGCTGGTCCGCAGGCCCGGCGCGTTCTTTGTCAAAAACGCGGCCATGGGCAGGAGGCCGCCCCGGCCATAACGGTCGGCGTCGGGGACGCGAACCCAAACGCTCTCATCGCCCCCTCCCGGCGGCATGCCATAGTGGCGGGCCAGAATAGGATTCACATACGTGTCGCGAGCGTAAAGGAAGTCGAGGATCGAACGGTTGCGACGGAACACGTCCAAGAGGAAGCGAACCGGCTCCTCGAACATCGCCTCTCTCAATCCGTCGCTGAATGAGGGAAAGCGCTCCCGGTCCACGGTGCCGATCTGCTTGAAATCGCGAAAGTCCAGCCAGTTGCCCCCGAATTCGACCGCCAGCGCCCGGCTGCGCGAGTCTTGCAGCATCCGCCGCGCCTGGGCTTTGATTACCTCCGGCTTGCGCAGGTCGCCTGCCGCGGCGTGCTGCAACAGTTCCTTGTCGGGCATGCTCGACCACAGGAAGTAACTGAGGCGGCTGGCAAGATCGAAGTCCGATAGCGGCTGAATTCCGCCGCGGGCTTCGACTAAGTCGACCCGGTAGGAGAACTTCGGCGACGTCAAGACCAGAACGATCGCCTCGCGGATCGCTCCCTCATGGTCCAGGGCATAGCGTTCCTGGGCCTCGCGATAGAAGGACGACAAATCCGCGCGATCCGCCGGCGACAACGGCCGCCGAAACGCACGGGCGGTGAAATCGAACAGTGACTGTAAGTGACTCGGCTCAGCCTCGCGGCGGGCCCGCTTGACCCAGCGGAGGCTCTTGTTGGCCCTGTCGAAGAAGTCTTTGATCGCTTGGATCGCCACCTCGCTGCCGCCCTTGGCGAATTCCAGGTAGTCGCCCTCCAGTTTCCCGACCTTCGCTTCCGAGATGATCTCCTCCACCTCAATGTCTCGAACCTCGGGCTCTCCGTCTTTGAAGTCGTCTCGCGTTCCACGGGTCCCCAGCTTGGCGAATTCGACATAGGTGCGGATATTGATGGAAGCGACGAAATCCATCTCGCGCCACATCTCGTCCAAAGTCGCCTGCTGCTTCCCGTCCAGCAGCAACTCATAGAGAGGCTGGTCGTCGCGGAAGTAGCCCATCACGTTGTGGAAGCCCGCACTTAGATAGCGGCCTTCGTCTTTGCCCGTCCGGAAATAGTTTCGACCGCGCGATTCTTTGTAGAACATGTCTGGAAAGACGCTGCAAAATCGCCCCCACGCCGCTTCGTGGCGTGCGCGTTGACCGGCCGGAACGGAGAGATCCGGATCGCCGGGCTCATTTTTGACCAGGATCGTCTTGCCTGGACCGAACGGATTATCCCATTCGGGCTCGACCACGCCGTCCTGATTGAACGGCGGCTCGCGCTCGACCTGCAACTGCCTGGAATCGAACTTTCGGCGATGTGTCCCGTATTGGGTATTTTTCCAAATCAACAACGGCTGCCAGGCAGTACCGATGGCGCCCGCCGTAATGTTGATAAACCGCGGTTCTACCTTCTTGCGTACCTTAGCGATGTAGGATCGCATCTCCTCACAGCCGGCTCGCGCCACGTTCGGCTCATCCGCCGACGGCTTGGGCAAGGCTCGCCACATCGCCTGCAGCTTCACCAGCGGGCCCACCTCTTCGACGTTTTCCAGAGTCGACCAGACGGTCTCCAGATACTTGGCGCTGACGCGATATTGCCGCGCAAAGTCGGCCAGCGTGGCTCGGGGCTGCCCGAGCGCCGCCCGATGCCCGAAGCGCCATGCGGTTTGAAAATAATCGGCATAGTCGATGTTCTGCGCGTGATAGAAATCGACGATCTGATGCACGGCGAACTTGTCGCGGTCGGTTTCGACCAGCATCGGATGCGGCGCGAAGGCAAATCCCTCCTCCTTCAGGTACATGTGGCTGGCCACTTCACGGGCGGCGGCCAGATATTTTTTCAGGAGTGTGGGCGACATCATCAGCGTTTCGCCGGAGTTGTCAAAGCCCGCCGTGTTGGCCGGATCGACGGGAAACTCGCGGGCGGGGCGGATGTCAACGCCCGTTAGATCGCGGATCGTGTAGTTGTACTCGGCATTGCTGAGGCGCCGCGCCAGCACGACGCCTGGGTCACCGGCATTGCGGCGCCTTTCGTGTTTGCGGACGGCATGGAACCAATTGACGGCCACGCGCCGCTCATGCGGCATCGGATGCCGCGCTCCCTTAGGCGGCATCTCCTCCGCCTCGAGACGCTCCAGCATTTGGCTCCAACGACGGCCGTCCTGCATTAAGGCAGCCATCGTCGTGAATCCGCTCAGATCCATCTGCGCCGCCGGCTGCTGCGGGCCGTGACAGCCGATGCAATACTTCTTAAGGAAAGGTCGGACGGTTCGGGTAAACTGGCCCTCCAGCTCGGCGCGCACGTCTCCCTGGCCCCGCACGACGCTGAGAAAAGCCGTTGCCGCCAGGACTAAGAAGCGCGCCCAACGGGTGGTCAATTCGATCCGATCGGTCCGCCACCGCATTGCACGTCTCCAGATTCGATTGTCGGACAGCGGCGAGATGGCGTCAACTGACTTAACCCGTTGCGGTTGGCGGTCCTTGGATTTCCCGGCTGGAATCGGCCGGTTGGGGCTGGGAACGGCGTTACCGGAATGTGCCCCGCCAGGCAACCCGGACTATGGTATGCATGGTAGCCATCTCGTGCTGTTTTGACGTTGCGTATCGCGCTCAACCAAAATCGGTTCCCATGACTCCGGCGTAATCCGCAGGGATCGCCTCCCGCACCTCTTGGTTACGGTGGCGCGGCTGGATCCGATATACCGTGCTTCGTCAGTACGCGATGAGTGCTTCCATCTCGCGCAGGAGATCGTCCACCTGCGGAAGGATGGCGTTCTCGAGTTGCGGGTGGTATCCGACCCACGTGTCCTTGGCGCCCAGGCGGCGGACCGGGGCGTCCAGCCTGGTGAACAATTCATCGGCGATGCGGGCCGCAATCTCCGCGCCGTACCCCCAGGAAATGCAATCTTCATGCGCCACAAGCACGCGGCTGGTCTTTTCAACCGACGTCCGAATTGCGGCCCAATCGTAGGGCGAGAGTGAACGCAGGTCGATCAGTTCCACGCTTGCCTCCCGGTTGCGCCGCTCGAGCTGCAAAGCCGCCTGCAGCGCCTTCTGAACCACTGCGCCGTAGGTGACTACGGTGAGCGTAGCGCCCGTTTTTACGATGGATGCCTTACCAAAGGGAATCGTGAAGTCCACTCCCGGATGGGGCGACCGGTTGTAGGGCTCGCGGTAGAGGCGCTTGTGTTCGAGAAATAGAACGGGGTCGTCCGAGCGCAGCGCCGTCCGCAGCAACCCGCAAGCATCGAGGGCGTTCGAGGGCATCACGACGCGCAGCCCGGGAATGTGCGTGAAAGCCACTTCTCCGCACTGGCTGTGGTAAATCGCGCCGCCATTCAGATAACCTCCGATCGGCACGCGCAACACCACGGGGCAGGAAAAGCCGCCGTTCGAGCGCCACCGGATGTTTGCCAGCTCATCGCGAATCTGCATCATGGCCGGCCAGATGTAATCGAAGAATTGAATCTCGGCGGCGGGCTTCATGCCGCGAGTTGCCATGCCGATGGCGCGTCCCACGATCGCCGCTTCGGCGATAGGCGAGTTGAAGCAGCGCCGGCTTCCGAACTCCCTTTGAAGTCCGGCGGTAACTTTGAAGACACCGCCCTTGCCCTTGACTTCCGTAAGGTGCTCTTCGCGGCTGCAATCGGCAACATCCTCGCCGAACACGATCAGCCGCGGATCTCTTCGCATCTCCTCGGCGAGCGTAGAGTTGATTAGATCCACGATGGTTTTCGGTTCGCCGGTGAACACAGGCTCGACAGACAGGGCGTCGGCGGCCGGATCCATAGCTTCCGAATACAGGTGCTGGAAAATCGTCGTGTTCTCCGGAGGCTCGGCGATCAGAGCCGCGTCGCTCGCTTCCTGGACCTCTTCCTCCACTTCATGGACGATTCGCTGAAAAGCGCGCCGGTCGAGAATCCCTTCTTCAAGCAGCCATTGGGGAAACAGCAGCACCGGATCGCGCTCCCCTTCCTTCTCCCGCTCGGCGGCAGTCTTGTAAAGGCGCTCGTCGTCGGAAAGGGAATGGGAATAGGGCCGGGTGACGTGGGCGTGAACGAGCGCGGGCCCCTCTCCCCTCCGGCACCAGGCCGCCGCTTCGTCGAGAGCGGCGTAGGATTCCATGAAGCCGGAGCCATTCACTTCCCGCAGGAGCAGGTTCGGGAAGCCCGTCAGCAGGCGTGAAATATTCCCGCCGGGCGTCTGGAATTCGACGGGTACCGAGATGGCATATCCGTTGTCCTCTATCAGGAACAGCACCGGGAGGCGGTTAAGCGAAGCCGCATTGAGGGCCTCCCAGAACTCTCCCTCGCTCGTCGAGCCCTCCCCGCCGCAAACCAGAGTGATCTCATCGCGTTTCTCATCCAGATACCGCCCGGCCTCCGCGCAGCCGACGGCCTGTAGAAATTGCGTGCCGGTAGGCGAGGAAGCGGTGACGATATGGAGCTTCCGATCGCTCCAGTGCGAGGGCATTTGCCGCCCGCCCGACGCCGAGTCGCGCGCGGCTCCGGTAGCCTGCAACAGCATCCCGGCGGCGGACACGCCCAACGCGAGGCAGAGCGCGCGGTCGCGGTAGTAGGGGTAAACCCAGTCGTAGCCCGGCCGTACGACCAGTCCTGCCGCGGTTTGAACCGCTTCGTGTCCGGCGGCGCTCACCTGGAAGTAAATCTTGCTCTGCCTCTTGAGGAGGATCTCCCGGTCGTCAAGCCTTCGCGAGAGGTGCATGATCCGGAATGCCCGGATCATAAGATCGGGGTCGGGGACCCCGCGAGCCGCGGCCGCGCCTTCGAGACTAACCTTCATGCTTCCCTCTCAACACGACGGCAAGCGCTCCCAGGTACATCAACCCGCCCATCAACAAGGTTTGAAGCAGCCCCAGGTAAATGGCGAAAAAGATGGCCGCGACCGAGCCCAGGACGCTTGATGCCGCGTTGAGAGACCACGCCCAGCGCACGGATGGTTTGTGCATGGCCTCCAGGCGGCGCAATCCGGCTGGGAAAGGCATGCCCATGGCAAATCCAGCGGGAAAAATCAGGAGCACGGTGATCGCGATCTTTGCCCAGAGCGGCAGCCCCAGTTCGCTCGCAAGCACAGTCGTGAGAATGACGCCGAGCGCCGCGACCAGCCCGGCCACCACGCCCAACACCGCCATCCATCGCGCCTTGGAATCGCCCAGCGTACGGCTGAAATAGCTTCCCAGACCGCTTGAAAGCATCATTGCGAATACAACCACGGTCAGGGCGTACGTGGGATGTCCCAGGAACAGGATGAGTTTCTGAATCAGAGCCACCTCAATCAGAATATACCCGGCGCCGATCAGAAGAAAATAGGGGAGAAACGCGCGGACGCCTTTGTGGCGCGGCAGGCGGCTGCCCAGCACGAGCGGTGGAAGAGCGAGGATCACACCGGTGGCAACGACGCTGACCGCCAGCAGTCCGAACAGCAGAGGGACGGCTTTGTTGATCTTGTAGTCCGCGCTGTCGTGCGACGCACTGGACAGAAACCCCAGCAGGTCGCGTGGTTGAACGGTGTAGAAAAAGAACGGCCGGTTATCGCTCACCGCGGAGATATCGAACGGGTACGATTTCTCAAAGGCCGCAAGATCCTCGGTGAGCAATATCTGCGCGAAGGGATTGTCGCGACTCATCGTGGAAGGTACTCCAGGCAGGTAGACGGCTTCCATATTCGCTTTGGAGAGCGCTTCGCGGGCGCGCGACAGATCGGGTAAAGTCCAAGGCTTCCTCGAGATTAGAACCGTGTCGCGCGCTCCCCACTTCGCCAGGTCCGCCTTCGATCCCTCGCGGCCCACAATGACGTGCCGCCATGGCTCGCGCTCCCCCAGGCGCGCAAGCGCCGCGCGGGCCAGTGAGAGCAACCTCAGCGACTCCCGCGGAGGGTCGAACCCCCAGCGAGTGAGAGCGAGCACGCCGTCCGGAGTAAGGTGGCTCAGATAGTCGTGGAACGCTTCCGTCGTATAGAGGTTGTTCTCGGAAAGGGCGAAGGCGCCGGCCGCCGTGGACGCCCACGTGTCCACAAGCGTCGCCTGAATCACCTGGTATTGCTCCGTACTGCGCCGGACAAAGCTACGGCCGTCCTCGACAACGATGTGGACACCGGGTCTGCGGTACAGGTTTCCGCTGAAATGCGGGAAGCGTTGCTGCATGACCACATCCGCGATGATCGGATTGATCTCGACGCCGGTGACATCGGTGCTTCCGGAGGCGAGCGCCCGCGCCACGTCCCATCCTCCGCCCGGACCGATGATCAGCGTCTTCGCGCGCGGCCGCAGAACGTAGGGCATCCCGGGACCTTGGTACAGCAGGTCGTTCTGATCGCGCTCGGAGAGATGCGCATAGTCGAAGTTGGCAATCCCGGTTGAAGCGTCCGCGTCGATGAAAATCGTGTTCATTCCCGAACCCCTCTCAGGCGCGACCGCGATCCGGGAGAAACTGTTCCACTTGACGAAGATCTCGTTTTCAAGCTTCTGGTTCTTCGCGTAGGTAACGTCGAGGATACGATGCTTCACGTTTAGAATCAAAAATCCAACCAGCAGCAGCGCCAGCCCCACGCTGCCGATCCGGCCGCGCACGGATCCGGCCATGCTGTGCCAGATTGCGCCGGCAACCGCGAACACAGTAGCGGCGGCGAGAATTGTGTTCGGTCCGTTCAGCGTATCGAGCATCTTCACCAGCGCCAGGCAACCCGCGGCCGCGCCGAAAAGATCGAAAAAATATACGCGTTCCACGCGTTCCACAGTTTCCGAAATGGCATGCGAGAGGATGGCGCCTGAAACCGCGAAGGGAAGCGCCGTGCAGAAATAGATCAGCGCAAGCCGCAGGTTGGTCACCTCGGATTGGCGAGGCAAAAGGACAAACAGGGCAAGAACCACGAGGAGCCCGTTCAGCGCGCTGAGACGTCCCAGAACGGTGAAGGAATGTTCCCGCGTTCCTCCGATAAGATAGGAGAGCACCCCTCCGGCGCCAAGGCCGAAAAGCGCGATGGATATGGCTAGAAAGGCGAGGTGGTAGTAGAAAACGACCGAGAAAATCCGCGTCAGCGAGAGTTCCAGAAGAAGGGTTGCAAAACTGGTAAGAGCGACCGAGAGGTAAACTTGGGGCCAACTGAACGCGGACGGCTTCATGGAATTGGAGGCGGTGGGCAAACTACCATGTTATGCCAGCGCCGCCGCCGAATGCGAGAGAAAAAGAAAGAGCGCCAGCGGCGGAACCACTGGCGCTCCCATGCGGAGAACAACTATGCAGCCGACATTTGAGCGTTCGGCATCGCGAAATGACGGAGTTCGGCGGTGAGCGTGTCCAACGCACGAAGCAATTCCGGCACTTCGACGGAGCCCAAACCAAACTGGTGGACGATCAGCCGGACTTCCACGCGGGCAATCGCCATCGTGAACCCCCACTTATGCCGAACCAGAGCCACGGCGAGGTCGGGACGATCCTCCGTAGAGTGCAGCATCAATTCACTCAGCAGGCTGTGGACGCGGAAAAAATCCCGACGCAGATCCCGCAGGTAAGTGCGGAAAATCCGGCGCCGGTCGCTGCGCAGTTTCTTCGCGACCTTGGGGTTCAAGCCTCGCTGGGCGGCAAGATACGAATAGTCGCCCTCGGCGAGCAACCGCTCCATTGGCTGATATCGCGCGGCGGAAAAATCGTCCAGGTCGCCCACAGGCCCGCCAGGCGCGCCTTTCCACGAAAGAATGCTTCGCAGAAGCAATCCAAAGACGACCGCAAGGACGCCGAAGAGAGGAAAGCCGAGCCACGAGATGTTCATATGCGATTCACAGTCCTATAACAAATAGTACAGGACATTGTCGATAAATGCAACTAATTTAACGCGATTTTAAGTATCGTGCCGCCCGCCGGCTCCGCCGCCAGTCCGGGCTGGCAGGCCTCCGGCGCGCAAGAGGGCCGTGTTAAAGGCCTCCAAAGTGTCCAGAAGGCGTTTCTCACTGGCGGGCGCGGGTACCATTTCCCGCCGCCGTAGTACCGTCTCCTCGCCACGGCGGCTGATAAAAAAAAGCCAAATGGAGGCGCAAACGACCGACACGCCAAGCTCCGCCGACCTGAAGAATGCATTTGCCCCCGCGCCGCCCATTTGGCGCACCAGGAGGACGCCGGTCAAGGTTAGAAAATAGACGAAGTACACAAAGGTATGCACGGTCACGTTGCGGTTGAGTGGAACCGGGTATACGACCAGGAAGCCGGCAATAATAATGAGGAAGACCACGAGACTGAAGGCGACGCCGCGTTCGAGCTGCATTGCTTTGATAAGGATCGGAAAAGCCTCAATCGGGCCCTCCCAGGAGAGAATCAGGCTGGTGGCGGATACGAACACCCCGATTGCCAGCCCGCCGTAGAGCGCGCGCCGCCCGAGGCTGCGGATGCCTTGGTAACCCTGAAGAACGAGGGAATACAACTCGTGCACTACCAACACGTAACTGGCCCACACGACCGGTTGTGTGATGAGGAAGACCAACGCGTAACGCTGCCGGTTCCGGCTCAACAGCAGCAGCGTAAGCGTTCGCGCGGTCCGAAACAGGAGGAAGGCGAAAAAGAATGGGTACTTCCGGTGAAGACCCAGCCAGTAGAGTCGCCCGGCAACGAGACCCAGGGCTCCGGAGCCTAGGAGCCACAAGAACCTGTCAAGAGTGGATAGCCGGTTCACAAAGCCTTAGTTTATCATGGGTGGAGTTACTCGCTCCGCCCGAATGGCGATGTCACAGACCTGTTCAACGCCAATCCCTATCACTCCCCGCCGCGTGCCGTCCTTCCGGGCGTGGAAGCGTGCCGAAAATGCAGCTTGTCGTTCGAAAACTCGGCCTTGCCGATTCGAGCGCGCCGCAGACGTTTCTTGGGGATCCGGAGGTTACATCTATTGGGAATCTCTATCTTGTTTATCGAGGCCGCTAGCCTGCTAGTGCCCTAGCTAGTACAACGTTTCATTAAACCATATCCTAATTAATCTTCAGCGAGTGCCTCGAAATTCTTCCAGCGGTGGACGACGGGTGCGGCATTGATTTCCTCGATGCCTTTGAGGATTCGGGCTTTTAGTTCATCGAGGGATTGGACTCGGAT